>JAZRWH010000069.1:0-89480 GCA_045599585.1 Myxococcota bacterium | reverse complement strand
ATTTCCATCAGTATCACAATAACCGACAGCACATGTAGAACAGCTACTTAAATGCAAAGCAGCAAGATCAAGACATTGACCATTGCAAGCTGTCTTACCTTCGGCACAACTATCCTTACATTGACCTTCTGAACATAACTTGCCGCTTGCACAGGCTTTACTCGATGTAGCGGTCGAACATGAGCCACAATTGGCATTATCACTATTAGTATTTACCTCACAACCATTGGCAATACTACCATCACAGTTTGCATAACCTGCTTTGCAAGTTAATGCTTTATCCGTACATGCCGTTGCATTTAATGTTGCGAGACTTGATTCACAACCATTTGATTTATTTCCATCAGTATCACAATAACCTGAAGCACACGTTGCACAACTGCTTAAATGCAAAGCAGCCAGATCAAGACATTGACCATTGCAAGCTGTCTTACCTTCTGCACAACTGTCCTTGCATTGACCCTCTGAGCATAACTTACCGCTGGCACAGGCTTTACTCGATGTAGCGGTCGAACATGAACCACAGTTGGCATTATCACTCTTAATATTTACTTCACAACCATTAGCAATACTACCATCACAGTTTGCATAACCTGCTTTACAAGTTAATGTTTTATCCGTACATACTGTTGCATTTAATGTTGCAAGACTTGATTCACAGCCATTCGATTTATTTCCATCAGTATCACAATAACCTGAAGCACACGTTGTACAACTATTTAAATGTAAAGCAACCAAATCAAGGCATTGACCATTGCAGGCTGTTTTACCTTCTGCACAACTGTCTTTACACTGGCCTTCAGAGCACAATTTGCCACTGGCACAAGCTTTACTTGATGTAGCGGTCGAACAAGAACCACAATTGGCATTATCACTATTAGTATTTACTTCACAACCATTTGCTACAATTCCATCGCAATCGGCATATCCCGCCTTACAAGTAAGGACGTGTTCTAAACACTCTACAGCATTTAGAGTTGCTAGACTTGATTCACAACCATTTGCTATATTTCCATCAGTATCACAATACTCAGCGACACAAGACGTACAACTCTCTAAATGTAATGCAGCCAGATCAAGACATTGACCATTACAAGCGGTTTTACCTTCTGCACAACTGTCTTTACAATCACCATTAGAGCAAACTTTACCGCTGGCACAAGCTTTACTTAATGTCGATGTAGAACATGCTCCGCCGTTGGCATTATCACTATTACTATTTACTTCACAACCATTTGCTATATTTCCATCGCAATTATCATAACCGGCTTTGCAAGTTAATTGTGTATTTTCACAAGATACTGCATTCAATGTTGCAAGGCTTGCTTCACAACCATTTGCTATATTTCCATCAGTATTACAAAACTCAGCGACACAAGACGTACAACTCTCTAAATGTGATAAAGCCAGATCAAGACATTGACCATTACAAGCGGTTTTACCTTCTGCACAACTGTCTTTACAATCACCACTAGAGCAAACTTGACCACTCGGGCAAACCTTGCCACATTCTCCACAATTCTCATTATCGGTGTCGATATTTATTTCACAACCATTCGCCGGATTGCCATCACAATTCTTGTAATTTGGAGTACAAGTCAGTTCATTATCTGTACAAGCAGTAACTTTTAAGATAGAATAGCTTCCTTCACAGCCATTTGACTTATTGCCGTCAATATCACAGTACTGCGCAGCACAAGTTGTACAATCTTGTAAGTGTAATTTTGAGAAATCAAGACATTCTCCATTACAATCTGTTTGCCCTGTTTGGCACCCACTAAACGAGTAACAAAACGAGCCCGTTTCTTTTTCTTCACATTTTGGGTAATCTGTTGGACAGATACCAGCTTTAAATGCATCTTTTTGATATTTTTTACACTTTGATGTTTGTTCATCATCACAATTAGTGCACTCTGTTTCTGTACATCTTATATTTTTGGCATCATCAAATAGAATATATGTTAATTTAGCATCTGGATTATTCTCAGGGCAGGCGTGTACTTTATCATCACCCGTATAAGTATCATATACATCATCTTCCCACTGACATCCTGCCATTCCAGTGGCAGTGAGCGCCACTAAAATGGGAAGCACGGACAATCGCTTGCCGATGCTTCGACTACAGCCTTTTCTTCGCTTCATATAAGCCTCCGTTATGTCTGAACTGGTCGGGCAAAACACTTGCCGCAGCCCAGAATTGTTACAGTCTAAGCCCTCGCTGTTGCACAGCTTAAAGAGGGCAATATTCCATGCTAACATACTCCGTTTGGCCTAAAACTGCAACCTCGTCAAAACCACGCAAATTCAACGTACACGCGGACAATCGACGAAAATTGTTCACTGATTACAAGGCGTTAGACGGCTGTCGCGCGTCAGCTATGTCTGCCTGCCGAACAGGCGCTAATAACGCCTAAGTGCGAAGGCTTAACCGCTGCGTTCCCTCAACAAACGCCGTATCGCAGCTCGAAGTACCCTCACGTGCCATCAAGTCAAAAACAAACAAACGCGATAGACGCCGACGGCAAGAGGGGGTAGCGGCGTATTGCCATCGAAAAGGCTCCATTTTCGATGGCAATAGACGCTCAGGGGGACACTTCCCCCACCAAACGATTGGTAAGACTAATCACATTTAGAGGCATAAAATGAGCGTGGTTTTTTAAATATACTCAGATTATTCGATCACTGGGCGTGGACGATCCGAAATCTTGCCTTCTTTGAGGCGCGCGGTCGTCTCATCAAGCGTCGCTTTATCGATTCGTTTGCCCGTGTACAGGTTGTTGGCAACGTTGATCATCTTTTGAATGCGCGAACTCGAGAGCTTGTTGTCAGCGTACTGTTTGCCGAAAATAATCGGATTGGGCAAAATGGACGCCAAAAAGAGCGATTCACGCAACGTGAGGTCGCGTACGTTTTTTTGAAAATAGTACTTTGCAGCACCACGAATGCCGTACGTATCTTTGCCCCAATGCGCGAGATTGAGATAGAGCTCAAAAATACGGAGTTTGGTCAGCTTGCTCTCCATCTGCCAGGTCAAAAAGGCTTCCTGAAATTTGCGAGAAAGCGTCTTATCTTGGTTGAGGAAGAGATTCTTAACGACCTGCTGCGAAATGGTCGATCCACCGCGTACAACCTTTTCGGCCTTGAGGTTTGCAATTAAACTGGCGCGAATAGCGCGCAGATCCATGCCTGCATGTGTAAAAAACTTTGTGTCTTCAGACGCAATGAAGGCGTAGGCCGTCTCGCGAGGCAGATCGTAGAACGACGCCCAATTTTCAGCACGCGGCCCGATTGTCACCGGCACTGTCGCCGTATTGACGCGAATCATAAAGTTGTTCGTATTGATCAGATCAAAATTGCTTCGAGGATCGTAAGCGAGCGTTTTGACTTCATTGAGCTTAAGATCGACGACGAGTGAAAGCGCATCTAAGCTATCCGTTTCGTACGTGACCGAAACATCCCCCGAATAAGGCCCATCGAGCTTATAGCCCGTCAAAGCGGGTGCAAAATTCTTCGGCAGAGAACCTATAAAATCCGCAGCTTCCCCCGAAAAACTCAAACTCGCTCCGACATGTACGGGATTGGTAACGGGCAGCTCCGCTTCTGCACCATTTGCTGCAGATTCATGTTTGCTGCCTTCGGGAAGCGGCTCAATGGGTTCGTGCACAAATCCACCCGAAAACAAAATTTTTCCGAGATGGCCCTGCGTGACATCGATGCGTAACAAGCGCGCAGGTGCATTAAAGTGCGCCTTCATATCGAGATCGGCAACGATGTCGCTTAGCGGCTCTTTGGCGAGCATAGGAACGGTCACTGCACCGCCGTCGACGGCTCCACGCATGGTCAGATGATAATCTTTTTCTTTCAGGTCGAGTCGGAGCTCAACGCTGCCCGTCACGGGCAATGCATTGATCTGAACGTCATGTCCAAAGGTGATATCCTTAAAGAGCGGCCCAAAATTCATGCCGTGACTATCGATCGTAACGCCCAACTGCTTCAGATCTACGTCGTAACCGCCAAAAAAGCGCGCCGACTTATCACCGGTCGACTTAATTGCGATTCCAAACCCAAATCGTTTGCTTTCCTGTTCGTGGAGCACCTCAAATTCGCTGTAATCAAAAGCGTAATGCCCCGCGAAATGCGGCACTTCATCGCTCAAATCAAAGTCGAGCGCCCCTTCCGCAACGTGCACAAACTTCTTTTCACCGCGCAACGTCACCTCGATATTCTTCATCGCCATCGTATTGAGGCGAATTTTTCCGAGATCGACGGCTTCGACAGAAAGATCATTGATGTGAAGCGCATCCGACTCAAAAGCCATACCCGTCGTCGAAATCTGCACACACAGTTGGTTTGCGAAAAGTTTAGTCAGAGGCCCATAACTTGCCGAAGCACAAGCGCCCACGGGTTCCCCCGAAAACGTCACGGCCTGCCAGGGCTGAGCGGGGTTATCAAACGTGACCGTCTGGTGCGGCACCTCCAGTTTAACGGACGCTTTGGAGTGCGTAACTTCGATATGACAATCGATGCAGCGCAGTTCGGGCAGCGCGCGAGGCGATTCGAGCGTATCGACACCGCCAGCGAGTGCGTCAGTTGAAGAAGCGAGCACGTCGCGTCGCGTAGTTAGCCAGGTACGATGGCTCGTGGGGGCACTAGAAAAGTCCAGCGTGGTTTTGAGGCCACGCGCCTCAATGGCCGAAGCGTTCAAGTCACCAAAAAACATGCCCAAAAGATCGGGATACACCGTCACCGAAGCGAAGTGCAACGCACCTTCGTCCGACATGCCATCGGGCGTAAACGTGACGTCATCCAGTACGAGCCCTGTCAACCCCATCGCATATACGTTCTTAAAATCAAAGTGACCGCCGATTTTAGCACCGAGTTTTTCGAGTTTCGGTTCAAGGCGCGCGTGCAAATACGTGCTCGTGCGCACCGCATAACTCACAAAAAGCACACTAAAAATAACGACACAAAAAACGAGAATCCATGCCCTTTTATGTGAACGACGGACATTCTTGTGATTGACCGTCACTGTTTTGGAATTGTGTCGTGCCTGTGCTTCCATATGCATCCATGCAAATCATCATCCTCGGGCCATCCTAGCCGCTTAAATGAGTGTATATGCATGCAACTTCTACGGCAAATTTTCCAGGATTCTCCTCTTATGAGACAAATTTCATCGCGCGTGCCTCATTTTTATAATGACATATCCATATATATTATCATTTATATTAGACGAAGCCGTTTTGATCAATTTCGAAGCATCCTATATATTTCTAATTGAATTGTAAGATTTTTTGACGCGCCCTATTCGCCCGATGGGCGAATACGTGCGCGCTTCGGGCTATCGGCTACGCCGATACGCCCTCATTCTCTCTTGCGCGCGTTCGGCGAAACTCACAAAACTTTAAACCCGCAATAAAATCGTTCGGCGGGACTCACAAAACTTTAAACCCGCAAAAAAATCGTTCGGCGGGACTCACAAAATTTTAAACTCACAAAAAAATCGACCGGCGGGACTCACAAAAGTCTAAACCCTCAAAAAAATCGACCGGCGGGACTCACAAAAGTCTAAACCCTCAAAAAAATCGACCGGCGGGACTCACAAAAATCTAAACCCACAATAAAATCGTTCGGCGGGACTCACAAAAGTCTAAACTCACAATAAAATCGTTCGGCGGGACTCACAAAAAAAGGAACACAGTCGGACGCACGCGTCGCGAAGCCGAAGGCAAGCAGCGGGCGCACCGGGCGAGCGGGCGCGCATGTTGAAGACGAAGTCAAGTTCGCGCTCGCCGATGAGCGAATGAAATCCATCTCCGTGACCTGCACACACCCTTGGTCTGCCGCGCGTGCAGCATGTCCGAACGAAGTGAGTTCTGCACGCGCGAAAAAGAGCGCGGGGATTCCCAAGGGGCGTCCGCGATACGACGCCCCTTGGGGCCGTCCGCAGGACAGAAAGTGGATAAGCCAAGTATTAAAAATTGTTTTGAAGACAATCTCCGTTGAACGCACGCGTCGCGAAGCCGAAGGCGCACCGGGCGCACCGGGCGAGCGGGCGCGCATGTTGAAGACGAAGTCAAGTTCACGCCCGCCAAGGAACTTTTATATTTGAGAGCGTTTGAATACAGTTCGAGGAAACAACGAAAATCCTTGAGGGCGCAGCCATTAGGCTGTAACCGAAAGGATTGAGGAAGTTGACGAAGAAATGTATCAAACGCTCTCAAAAGAAGGCGCGTACAGCTCATTTGAACGAAGTGAGTTCTGCACGCGCGACAAAAGAGCGCGGGGATTCCAAAGAAAAGTATAAAATTCTGTAACAAACGCATTTCGTTACAGTTAATGAGAATATGTTGTGGGACAGCAGTGATTGAATAATTAAGACACAACAAAATGTAAATTATTTATAATATATCAAATAAGGCGTTTGCCAGCTCATTTCCAACCTGAACGTTATAATTTTCTATTCGCGAAATAACATCAGACAACTTGATACGGGGATGTTGTGCGTCATCATCGGTCTCAATAACAGCACGAGGTATAAGTTCGGGAATAATATTGGCCGTTGGACTCCGAAGCATTGCTCTGCCTAGAGAAACATATCCCGAACGTTTTACAATATCTAATTGCAGTTCGCGTGAACCATAAAAACCATGAAATAACACATTCGAATAGGACATCATAAAACGCGGCATTTCATGCCACATTTTACAACAATGAACAACAAGCAAGCATTTGTACTTTTTGGCTAAAGCAATCTGCTCCTCGAAAGCGTATTTTTGAAGCTCCATGTTTGGACGCAAAGCATCCAGCCCACATTCGCCAATAAATCTAATTTCTGGATGTTGAGCTAAGATAGCGTCAAGCCTTGCAAGAGCATCACGAAGCTCATCCAATGAAAGATCTGCAGCAGCCCAAGGATGAATACCAATTCCTGGCCGTATTTGTGGAAAGTCAGCTGCTAATTGCAAAATCACATCCCAATCAGATGGATTTGCAGACGCAGCTGCGATTGCACTACAATCTGCCGCCAAACGCATCTTTACATAAGCAGATGGATCTGGAAATGAAGCCGGATGGCAATGTGCATCAACATAATAAATCATGTTAATAACAAATCACTTTTACAACAGTGGATCTCGTTGTGCTGCATTCGTTATACACATTTCTACACTGTATTCTGAGCCAACAAGGGATGCACTTTGGCTTGCACGCGATATGGCTGTGTATAAAAGATTGCGCGTCATCAAGGAAGGTGGAGCATTAGGCGGCAAAAAGATCATGACATGCTGATACTGTGACCCCTGCGATTTATGTACACTAATCGCAAATGCAGGAATCAGCTGAGAACGAAGTGGCGCCAAAGGCAAGACGTCAAAACTGCAACCTTCGTGAGATGATGGGAAGGCTACACTTAGCTTATCATGTACAAGAACGATAATTCCTGTATCGCCATTAAAATGTCCGATTTCATAGTTGTTTTGTGTTAGCATGACAAGCGTACCCGCCGGGAGATACGCTGCACTTTTAGCGGAACCAAACAGCTTACGCATTATATAATGATTAAGTTGTTTGGCTCCAAAACGCCCTTCGTTCATTGGTGTTAGAATACGAAAACGCTCAAAATGATCAAAAACTATTTTTAACGAGGCTGCTGACTTCTCTTTATCGAACTTATACCAGTTAGAAGAACTAAAAACTCGATTAAACTGCTTAAAGTGATCGCATTCATTTTTCTTATGCCCCGAGTTAGGATTGATATCATCTGGCAAATTCGTAAGCCAACGATCATCGGAGCCTTTCAAGCAATTTGCCCATAAATCTAGAATCGAAGCTGTTTGATCAGGCGTCTGGCACCATTCAAAGCTAACGAGCTTGAGTTTTTCAGCTAACGTTGGCGCTACCGTCATAGATTTTCCTTGAATCACAGCATTTTGAGTATCGAAAATGAGCGGCTGTGATTTGGCTCTATAATTGCTCCTCAATGTGACATGACATTCAGAAATATTAGCTTTCCATTGCGCCCCAAGCAACTTATCGCGCGCTTCGTCTTTGATTAAGGCATGAAGCAGAGACCCAGATTCAACCGGCGGGAGCTGATCAGGGTCACCCAAAAGAACAAGATGTGTATTTTCATCGACTGCACTGAGCAGCATGCAGCCGAGCTCAAGCGCGATCATCGAAATTTCATCAACAATGATAAGCTTGTACGGCAAATGAAGCGCATCATTAAATCGGGGAGCGAGCGAGTGACCGATGTGCAATAATCGATGAATGGTGCAAGGTTTTTCGAGATTTACATAAGCATGCTCGAATGACATATCTCTTGGTGTAAGCGATTCGGTCATACGTTGGGCTGCTTTGCCAGTGGGCGCCGTTAGTGATACTTCGCTGTAATCATCAATGATTCGTTGTGCGAGAGCTTCCTCGAGGATCTTTTTGATAATACTTGTTTTTCCAGTACCAGGCCCACCAGAAATAATTGTTAATTTCTGTGTCAAAGCCTTTAAAACAGCTTGCTGCTGATCTTCATTGAGCGAAAATCCAGCATCCACAAAATTGATATTTGCCTGCAAGGCGTGCGTCTTTTCATACGATAGATCACGATAATTTACAACTCGTCTACGAATCAATGACGTAGCCCGCAAAATGAGTGCAACATGTTTAGGCAAAAATAGCGTATCCGTATTGGGAATATATACGATACAAGCCCCAGGCTTACTTTTAAGCGTTGTATTTAGAGCCTTAAGCGCAGTCTCAAGCGGAACATCTGTGTATAATGAAGAACGATCAACACGACAAAGATAGATAGAATCTTCTTTTTGGCACTCCGCTTCCAACCAACGTATCGTATCAATGGGTGCTCGTTCACTTTTACAGGCAATCAGCGTTTCAGTTAACAATTTTTGAAACGATGTCAATTCTAGGGAATAGGCAGGTTTTTTATCCGATTCAGGAGAATCCACCCAAAGACCAACACGCCCCTGGATAGCAAACCAAATTAGTACATAATGTACAAAAAATGCATGCACGTAGTCATTTACATCTGAATTATTAATAGACTTTTTATGCAATGTATATACAGAATTTAAGATCTCTATCGCTTCACTTGATGCTGTTTCATCTAAATAATCAAGTTCGTTTGCCAAATAACTGAATAAGGGCGTTTCTGGTGATTGTTCATGTAGCAAAGCGGCGGCGTAGCCGGTATAAGAAATTCTCATGATTCTGCCTTTTTCTGAATGACGAGCGTTGTAATTACAATTCCTATTGCAATAACAGAAGCTATAAATATAAAGCCAAGGTGTGGGTAATCTAAACTAGGCATAATATTTACAACAGATTTACCCTGTTCTTCTCTAAAAGGCCATACCGCACGAAGACAGCCAATCAGAATACCAACGATTGCAGCAAGCGTTCCTCGTCTATGCTTTTTAAACATCCATGTTAAAATACGCGAGAAAGCAGCCATGCCCACAACTGCACCGAGAGCAAGCATTGAAAGTACGAGGAAATGATCTGTTGCAAACGACCCCTTAGTCAAGCCAGCAAGGATTCCAGGAATAGTTCCTAACACACAATAATATACCCCTAAAACGAGCAAAACAAAGGCCCCTGAAATGCCAGGAAGAAGCATTGCGCAAATGGCACAAAATCCTGCAACAAAAGCATAATATAAAGGAAGAACAGGCAATACAATTTCTGTTCCTGCTTTAAGAGAAATCGCCGAAACGGCTTCTGGACTCATCGAAGACAACTCTGGAAATTGAGCGTACAGCGCGACATTTTGCGGCATATGAATAATCTGATCCGGAGTATAAATACTTGGCAGTGAACTGCAAACAGCACTCAGAGACTCGCCTTCTGCAGCTACAACCGTCACTAGATTTGTCGGTGGTTCAAAAGATTGACCCAAACCAATAAAACATAGAACTGCAAAAACAAGCATAAGACCTATTTCTGTCATTCTAGGTCTTTTTAATGTCATAATCGGCTGAATAGCCGACCCCAAAACAAGCCCAAAGAAAAAACCTCTTGTTATATCGGGATAGTTTGCCAAAAGCCATTTCAACAAAATACTCGCTAAGACTCCCGCACAAGCAATGCCTATGACTAAATTCAACAACCAAGGGATGTCTTTTGTTCGAATCGTATCAATAAACGTTTTGCGAGATTCTTTTGAGAAAAAGTGAAAAAATGGAGCCAATACCGCTTTGATCAATTGTAAATCAATATTCTTGAGTGCAGCGATAAAACGCTCATAAAACCCCAATAAAACAGCAACTGTACTTCCGCTGACGCCTGGAACAATGTCCATTGACCCCATACAAAAGCCTTTTGCCGCTGTATTGCAAAAACTTTTCACTTTAGATTTAACGCGATCATTCATAAGTGATATTATTAACAAACCTCAAAACATGCCAAAACCGCTTCGTTAAACAGCATAAGCATGTTATTTATAAATCACACCATGTTTCGGACTTAACCTCAGCATTCAAGGACTGTACTGCAGTTTGCCAATCCAGGCCTTGAATAATTAAAGCACGGAGTATTGAACTCAGCTCTGAGATTTTGTGATGGTGAAGATGAATATCGTGCATCGATGCTATAAGCTCAAGCGCCTCAATATGTTCACGGCGTGAGTTCTCTGAGAGAGAATCCTGTGCGAGCGAAGCTTCGATATGGGTTTTAAAAACCTGCAAACGCTTCAAACGCTCTTTCACTGCGGCCTTAAGACGATTGAGCGCGGCAGGCAAAAGAATATCGTAAGCACCTACGCCATGCAGCGCAGGCATTCGCACAAATTCATACCACACAGAGAGTGCTTGAAGATTGCCAATATAGTCAAGGGTTGCCTCGACCTTATGCCGAGATCTATGAACTGTAAGGGAATCATTATTTAGCTCTACGTCCCGACTTGCGCCACCAGCAACCAACCGATCGTCGCCGACATCGTGCGTAAGTCTGGTACCGGCGGCAATAATACTCCCAAAACCAACGCGAACTGGACTGATAATCTGTGTCTGCCCGCCGACAAAAATGGGGGACTGATCAAGAAAAACGCCACGAAGAACATCACCGAATCGAGATGCAAATTTATCTCCCATCGGCGAAAAATTATAAAGCGCCAGGCAAGAGCCAATCTCGCTATGATCTTTACGCGAACGACCGCCGGACATCAATACATCACAAAAATTGATGAGCGAACCAGCCACACAATTCGTCATAAAAATAGACTGTTTCAGTCCAACCGTATGTCCCAAAGAAGCGCCTTCCTCTAGCAGGCAATTGTCACGAATTTCTGCACCATTTCTTGCATTTGCGCCATCAAGAAGCGTTGAATTGCTATATGATCCCTGCATGAGGACGCAATTTTTACCGCACTGACAATTGTTGATCCAGGCCCCCCCCCCTTGGCCAATCATGCTTTTAGCCCCGATAAAAGTTTCTGCGCCCTCGATCGTCGTTCCCGGATAAATCACAACCTCTGGTTCAATGCGGAGCGGATCGATCTTTTCATCGATATAAACGGCCTCCGGAGCCAAGATCTTAACCCCGCGTGCTAAAAGTTTCTCTTTGATGCTCGTCATTTATGTACCTAAATCTTCCATACTTTGACTAAACGTTTCGTCTTGTTTCTGCCGATTCCGACGCTTCGAAAGCAGCTCGCACAACTAATTTAACCATAGATAAAAGTGAATATCGATAAAAATTGACAAATTAATCAACGATAGTTTAAATAAACTTATCTTACTTTTTAAAGATATACATTATCACATCACCTAACATCTGTACTTAACATTTATTTAAATTCATACAAACAAATCTCATATTATAATTTTCGCACGCCTATCTACGATACGGCGTGCCTAGGGTCGGCCTATTCGCTTCGCGAATACGGCCTTCGAGCTCGGCTATTTTCCACAACTAGAGACGTGTCGCAACACGTCTCTAGTTGGGGAAAATACACCTCGCTTTTACATTTCTTCAATCACCACTTCACACGTCTATTTGCTGACGCAAATACGCAGCTCACCTTTCGGTACACAAAAGTCCGTGTTGAGTCTGAAAATAAAGTCAAGAACGTGCCGGGGCTGCATTGGATTTCAATGGCATGGATAAATAAAAGATTGCGAAGCGTATTGCCGTAGGCAATAGCTGAGCACGGTCTGCGTAATCCGGCGTTGAGCCGGGTAAGCAGACCGGATAATAAAAGTACTGTTTACGCCGTTGTAATAGAGCAATCTAAACATCTTTTTTGCAAAACGGCGTTTTTGTCTTGACGAGCGTTTTTTTTTATCAGATAAAAAATTTTTACTTTATGTAAAAGATTTTGGGGGTGTACATAATAACGTGATTTGTAAACCGAACTAACAGTCTACGATTTTCTCGTAAAACAGAATGTTCAAGTAGGGAATGAGTTTTATGTCTGAGTTATATTCAGTTTCCTGTCATTTTTATCCGGAAGCTCCCGATGACTATTCCGAAGTTGATGTCGGCAAACTACGCCTGGGTGAGGGAAAATTACGCATTCCCAATGGACCTGCAATTAATCTCGCCGACATCCAGTCTTGTCATTATAAAATAATGAACGATATTCACTGCATCATCGTGCGCACAAAACTCTCTAAATATATATATTTTCACTCGATAACGAAACAGAAACAGGCCATGCCGCCTATATAGATAAATTGAAGGAAGCAAAGCGCTCCGTGGTCACCCTGCTCGGTACTATTGATGCATCATCTAAGAATTCTTCTAACGAAAATGGCGACAATGCCGTCAAAACTGCAGTCGGTGCAGTCAAACTGCTCGGCGGCCTGGCCAATTTGTTTGGTGACGAATAATATAGAGCTGAACGCACTTCAAAAACACATCATCGCGCAGAGGCCGCTTTGACGAACTCTTTTTTATCGACCTGCCAAATGCAAATGAACGATTCGATATATTAAAATTATATATGCTCAAATATCTGAGCGTTGATTTTTCAGGCCCCGTGGCCGACAAAGTCGTTACAATTACCGACGGCTTTACTGGCGCCTATCTCGAATCAACCATACGGGACCTCGCATACCGATTGATTGCCAATGATCAGTTCGAACTCACCGAAGATAATATTATTTCTGCTTTTAATAATGTTGTACCACTTTCACAAACAAGCCCAGAAAAAATAGAAGACATTCGAAATTGTGGCAAAACTCGAGCAGTTCCAGCATCCGGGCGTCCTATAGGGTCAGAAGAAATTGCACAAAAAAAAGATAATCTTACACGACGCATACTTGTATAAATATACAATCAATATTGTGCTGTCCGTTGATAATGAGAACATTTCAAACGGCAAGAAGCCGTTGTCTTGCATAACCAGGGTGGGCGCGTGGCGACCGCCTCCGGTGTGAAGCAATCCCCAAAAAAGGTGCCTGGAAGGCACTACTGAGTTGTTCTAATAACCATGTCCATAATACAGGTACTGTCATGCCCAAACCAATGCTCTTTCAACACCAGCAGACACAACAAAATGCTCAGGAACAGGAACACCGTCTGAGCGCAACTTTAAAACCAGAAACGACACAGAATCTACGCACAAATCCAACCGAAGTTCAGCGCATGCTTCGACGAAGGCGTTCTTACAAATACATGCAAATCATGTCAAAACTCGACGCCGGTTCGACACATATTTCGCAAAAAGATATCGAAGAAATGATTATGGCTATTCGCGAGGAATTCCCTGATGTCGATATTTTTAATGAATATGTCGGCTGCATGGCCGTGTGCCATCTTGGCGAACCGTTCGAAGTACACACGATGAATGTGGGAGAGCAAAGAATTGTGCATTTTCATGCAAATTATGAATTTGAATCGCCACTCAATAAATGTCGCCAGTTATGTTTAATGCCGGAATATCAATTTATAGAAGTTTATACAAATGAATTTCGGGCAATTAGTGCAAACGGAGCGGTAGCAAAAATTCCTGCGCTTGGCGCTGGCGATGCCTGGGGCAGGGAAGGGCAAAAACCATGTCGGACGATGCATGGGCCCTGCGAAGGATTTTTGTAATTCTGGTGCATTATCAAGCATAAATATATATTTATTTTTACCGATTGATGGACTCTACGTCGCTACAATGATTTGGGCGCGCCTATTCGCATTGCGAATACGGCTCGCTGGTGGCGCTTCTCCCTCGCTGGAGACGCAAAATTTTGCGTCTCTACGCTCGGTCAATACGCGCCACTTTTACATCTCTTCGATTGCAACCTCACACGTCTTTTTGCAGAAACCCACGCCGACGGCATAAACTGTTTTATAGCCTTCTTTATGAATTGATTCGGCGTATTTATTGGTGCGAACTTGATTGAGCGCAATGGCAGGAAGTGACTCGAGTTCGCTTAATTTATCCGACCATTTGAATTCGAAGACGACGGCTCGATCGTCGCGCATATCGCGCAATACGATATCGGTGCGGCCGTTGCCGTCTTCGCGATTTGATTTGATTTCGTACTGATATAAATTCGACAAAATACCGAGCATCATGCCATGGTAGAACATTTCCTGCGTATCGTAATAACTCACCATGACGGCTAATATATCATTGACAAATCGTTTTATATAATCGGCGTTTTTATCCCAGATCGATTGATAGAATGCAGAAAGATCCTGCTTTTGTACGGCATAACTAAATGCTAGACGAAGATATTGCGGAAAGATTGCGTGTATTTCTTTATTGACGAGTTTGATTTCATGAATCCAGTCATCACCGACTTGTCGGCGCGACAGACTTTTGACATAACCAGTATAATATAACAGCGTCCAGATATTATCCTGATACGAACGCATATCTCGGAACGTCATCGATTCATGAATCGGTTTATAAATCGACTCGCCTTTTAACAATTTTTCGATATCATCGCGACACTCTGGATGCTCAACGACCATATCGCGAATGACATCGTTACTGCTCGAATTAGTCCAGTAGCAACGAATGGCCCTCGAGTCATTTAACGTGAGATTATCGACACACTGAACCAGACTGAACGGATTGTAAACATGCCTCGAACCAAATTGATAACTATCGTACCAATTCTGAATCGCTGCATAATGGTCAGATAGGTCATAATAATTGAGCATTTCTTTGACTTCATCCGGCGTGAAACCAAAGTATTCATTGTCCATCTCGGAATCAATTGAATAGACGCGTAAATTGTTAAATCCCGTAAAAATAGATTCTTTTGAAACGCGCATGCAACCTGTCAGCACGGCTTTTTCAAAGTTGGGATTGGTTTTAAGGCCATTGCTAAACAGTGAACGAATGAACGACACCATTTCGTCGTAATAGCCGTAGTGATATGCCGTCTGTAGCGGGACATCGTATTCATCGATGAGGATATACGGTTTGACGCCATATTCAATCGTAATAAATTCGGAAAGCAGACGAATCGATTTTTCAAGCTCGTTTTTGCTCGCTGTTTCAAGCACCAAACGCATGAATGCGTCGCGTTGATCTTGTTCGAATTTACTTGATTTAACCAATTGGCGGAAGCACTGGCAGCAATAGGCAATCGCGTCGGCATATTTCAGCAAACTCTCTTCAAACGTCGGCTTGCAACATTCTTTAAGCGACATAAAGATGACGGGATGTTTGCCCATGCGCGACAAAATTTCGTCGTCGCAATCCATGACCTTTCGGCCTTCAAAATAGGGTTTGGGGTCAAACGGCATACCCAAATAATCGTGAAAGGCGAGGAACGTGTGAAGCGTCGTGAGCGAAAGCGTTTTGCCAAAACGGCGCGGACGCGTGTAGAGCTGAACTTTACTCGTATTTGTCAACACCTGTGCTATAAACATCGTTTTGTCGACGTAATATGCATGGTTGTCTTTAAATTCGGGGTAGAACTCAAGCAATCCGCCCGGTCTTAGTTTTTTCTCAGCCATCGTCGTGCCTCCTCGTATAGCCGCTGTGATGCACATTTAAATGCGGCTTATATGGCTACATTTAGCATAATTGAGCGTGTTTTGACGAAATTATTGTATTATGCGTGTTGGCTAAACAATTGGTTATATGGGGCGCTTCTCCCTCGCTGGAGACGCAAAATTTTGCGTCTCTACAGCTCGGTCAATACGCGTCGCCATTTTATAATATTTTGCCGGATACCAAAACGTAATGAGAACCACGTCCGTTGCCTTCGACGCGCAAAACGCCTTCTTTGCAAAGAAACTGCAAATCACGCAAAGCCGTGTCGTTAGAACATTTAGCGAGTTTTGCATATTTCGATGTCGTCAACTTGCCTTCAAAACCTTCGATAAAGCGATTTAGGACTTTTCGATGCCGATCACAGAATGCGACGGATTCATACTTTTTCCAGAAATTCGCTTTGACTAAGGCTTTTTCAATTTCGTGTTCCGAGGTATGTATGGCACTCAGCAGACAATTCAGATACCATTCAAGCCAATGCGTAATATCCAAATCGCCGCACGAGGTTGTTGCTAGAACCTGATAATAGCTCGATCTGCGGTTTTCTATTTCAGCCGACATGCTATACAGACGCTGATGAAACCGATCACAACGCGCCTGCATCATATCCATAATTGTTCGCGACAATCGGCCGTTTCCATCGCTGAATGGGTGGATTGCAACAAACCAATAAGACGCAATGGCTGCCTTGATCAACGGATCTATGTCCAACGCCTGATGGAGCCATTCAAGAAAACGTTTCATTTCCTCCGGAACGCGTTCAGAGGGCGGAGCTTCGTAATGAACCGTTTCATCCCCAAACACGCCGGAAATGATCCGCATAGGGGCTGAACCGCAGCGATACATTCCACCGTTTTTTGGAAAAAGCGCGGCATGCCATTCAAACAGCCTGGCTTCCGTCAGCGGTTCATCACAATTCTGAGAGGCATCAATCATGACGTTTACGAGACCTTCAATATAATGGCTTGATGGCGGCATTCCCTGATCCGGCAAACCTAATCGCAATGCAACCGATGAGCGGACTTGATCGCCATTAAGGATTACGCCTTCGATCTCACTTGAACGAATCACGTCTTCCACCATAGACCTCAGCATGGCCTGCTTTTCGGCATCCATCCCCAAGGCGCGAATGGTCCCGCCAAGTCTGCCTATGGCTTCATGTGCCTCTCCAAGCAAAACGACAATTTGCGCGCTATTCCATCGGAATTTCGGCCAGTCTGCGTTTTCCCAAATCCATCCCATCATTTTCTCCCAAATCCGGTGCGGTGAAAATATTTCGTTTACACCGCAAATTTGCGGTGCAAATTACCAAATGACACCGCAACACGCAATGTTGGCGTTGCTGAAATGCCGCAACAATGATTTGGGCGCGCCTATGCCTGACGGCATACGCCGCGCCGACGGCACTTCTCCCTCGCTGGAGACGCAAAATTTTGCGTCTCTACAGCTCGGTCAATACGCGCCGCCCTATTATGTATTGCCGGATACCAAAACGTAATGAGAACCACGTCCATTGCCTGTGCGGCGAAAATATCTCATTTGCACCGCAAATTTGCGGTGCAAATTACCCAATTACACTGCAACACGCAATCCATCGCGAGATTTAAATAGTTCATTTGGTACCACTCAGCCGAACTAAATTATGAGCGCATGAACGCGTAGCGTTCGGAGCGCGATGCATTTATGATGACTTTGGTGTACGAACTTTGCGTGCTCACGCGCCTGGAAGGCGCCGACTTGAATAACCGGGTCCGTCGAAGCCGAAGGCAAGACGGGCTCGGTTGACGTCATCGCCCCCTCCCTTTTTGCCCGCGCGCCATCGGCGCGCGGGCAAGCAGCTGAGCAGTTACTTCATTCATGAGACTCCTTCTTGTATTCCACATTCACGGAATCTCCATTTTATAATGAGTTACTCAGAGTAAAAATAACTGGTTTGATATTCTTTTTAATGATCAATACAGGCCAATAAAACTCTGCGCAGGTTGGCGATCTCCGATTGAAGTTCGTTCAGCAGAACAGAAATTTCGTGTAATGCGTCACTCATGTTTGCCTCCATTGGGGGGGGGTAGGTTGATGATGAATTAGCAATAGAACGTATATGGTTAACTCGGTGTCAATTGTCAAAGAATTCTTTAATTGCACCTAATCGATGGTGACTAAATGCTCGATGCTCATATACAAGTCAATAGGAACGATCTTTCTTGGTTTTGAATTGACAGACAATAAATTATCTCTGATTTGAACTTTCTTTTGTTCATCTGTATATGTTCTATCTAAATCATCACCACGACCAAGATTGAGCGAGAAAAAGTCGATGTATCTTCGTGCAGAAACGCCGAAGTATGGTCTTAAAACAACTTTGTTTTCGTGATCTTCGTAAAAGTAGACCATGGAATCGTTAAATAACTCGAGTGCGCGACTTTTTTGATAAGGTTCAATGAAGTAAACTTCTTTTATTCCGGCATCAATAATATGTTTCGCGCAGTTGTGGCAAGGGAATGTGGTGCAATAAAGCGTAGTTCCCTCGGTTGCGATGCCTTTACGAGTACAGCTCATAATGGCTTCCATCTCGGCATGAATCATGCGCCCAAACTCGGTAATATCACTGATATTCGACTGGTGAAGGTCTTGTGAAAAGGCTTCTCGGTTTTCATTATTTATATAGCCTTTTTCTATACCTAATTTCACAACATTTTCGATTATTTCGTTGATGACCGAACGATTTGCACTTTCGTTTCTTGTGTGGTCTTTGCCTCCTGCTACGTCTTCATAACTGCAGGCATCCGTTTTCAATGTGTAGTATTGACCGCCACCGGCGTGTGTGCATTCATTCGCGCCCAACCCAACGATCTGTTCACCTTTACAAATGACGGCACCAACCTGACGCGACAAATCGGCTGAGTGCATCGCATTGCAATAAGCCATAAACATGGCATGTTCATGAAATGTTGGTGAGATATTTGGTGCACCAAAAATGAGCTTGACGAAATGTTCCAATTCGTTCCGAATCGTGTCAGGTGACGAAGAATTGCGACTTCCATCAATAAATAGATCTGATTGGTGATAAACCTTCTTTGCTTTCGTTCCTGAACCACCATCACCAGCATCCTGTTTGATGAGATTTTCAATGTTATCTTTGCAATCACACAAATGCTCGTGTTCGATGACTCTCGCCATATACGTTTTGCGCTCAGGCGTCGGCTTGTATATGCCAATAAGAAAAAATGCATCGCCATATACTCTGCGTAACAACTTTAGCTCTTCAGGGCGCTTAATCGCATTGATGATGTATGCGTTGCGTCCTCTAGGATGCCCCTCAGATTCTCTTTTGTGAACGATTTGACTAACGGCTTTTTGAGCGAGACGTGCCGAATCTATGCTACCTCCTGAACATAGCTGTTTAGCAGCATCCATTAGCCTCTTATATTGGCAGTGCTCATTATCTGTACTCCGATATGCTTCGGTCTGCAAAATCAACTCTTTGATTGAAATCTGATGAACTTTATAATCGATCGACTGCAAAATATGCTCAAGCTCATTTTCCACCTGTTCGACCTTATCTTCTGAACCGATCATATAGGTCATGCCAAAGAATAGCTCAGACTCGACACCAGCTTTTTTGCCATTACATAAATATTCAAACAATTCTCTCTTGCACATATTATGCTCCTTAATTGATGATAATTAATACTCCACCTTCTTGCGACGCCCAGCCTTCTCGCTTACGCTCAATACGGCTGGGCTGTGCGGCTTCTCGCTTACGCTCAATACGCCGCACTTTTGTTATGCTACGTGAGGTCTCGTTTTAGAACACTCACGCATGGAAATTACGTAATAGTATAAAGGCTTGCGCTATAGATTTGCGTTTAAATTTATAATTTATACATTTTTCTAACCAATGCATCTATTTCTGAAATTATATTTTTTCTATTTTCTGAATCATTAAATACGCTATTAACTTTTTTAATAACATCATTTAATATGGATAGATTTGATAAGTCTGGTACTGGTAAATTATTAATCATATCTGGTGTGAATAATAAACCTCCACAATAACTACTGGATTTGTATTTTGCCTTACAGTACTCTGTCATTACAGATGAGTTAATAATTGCCGCAAGAACATTAAGCAGTTCTTTGGATTGAGAACGAATGTTTAATGTCGCAACAGTAGACATGATTCGACCATCATAATCGATACAGCAATCAAGAAGATTTAACCCTTTGATGATTAACTTTGGCGATGTCATGCGCTTAATGAAGGTTTCACCAAAAATCGATTTGATATCATCTATTCTAACTGTTGGATGATTGTATTTGTCTTTTAGGTATTTCATCGATTTCACTTTCCAACGGTTGGTGTATTTTTCTATAATACCCGTGTTTATTAAAATGAGATCACTAATACCCGGATCTGAATTTTCTGAAATATATTCCTTCAATTTATAAGCATCAGTAGGGCTTGCCATGGCATATTCACATTTAGCATAGTCTCCTAATACATGATGCTGCTTTTCTACTATTCTTATAATTTCAGGTTTTTCCTTTTCAAAATACTGATCAATTAGATAAGGAGTGGTTAGTTTCTTTTTATCAATTCTATTCACAGTAACAAACTGTTTCTCTTCACAAATTCTGATACTCAGTTCTTTGTTTATATTCTTGCTAAAATTTGTAACAATAGCATCAACGGTGGCTGATTCGAAGACTGCATTTCCTAAATGAAGAATACTTCTCATATATGGAATCATGCATTTTTCTCTAAAAGTTAAACCGAACGATTTAGATAACCATTTGTCTGGTGTGATAAAACACAAAACATTGTTTGTAATCGTGATACCAAGTTCAAAGAACACCATGTAGATATCGTACCGATTTTTCAACCATTGATAATGGGATTTATAGCATGCTTTATCAGTGTCACTCATTGTTGCCCCATACGGCGGGTTAGCAATTACAATATCGAATCCCTCACTCACGCCTAGCATCCATTCCGGATCGAAGAATGGTGCAAACTGGTTCTGATTGTAGGGATCCCAGTCGATGATGCGTTTAACTTCGTCGGAGGAAATCGCTTTATTTTTCTCATAAAGTTGAGCCAGTTTGGTACGAGAAATTTTGTCGGCTTCGCGAAGCGCTTTCTTTTCGTCGTAAGTTTTAGCGAGGAAGTGTTTGTGGCGAATCTCGAGTAACTTACGGCGTTCTGCGTTAATCTCGCGTGCCATTAAATCAAACAGTGACGGCTGTGCTGGCGTTTTGGTGTTCAACGGAATCAGCGAATTTGCGGCTACAAATTTGGTTTCGAGGTTAGGAAGTGTCATCATGCCATGGTTCGGTTTTGCCGGATCGGGCATTTCGTCGACGATCAATGAAATGAAGCAACGCAATTTGGTGATTTGAACGGCAATCGGCTGAATATCAACACCATACAGACAGTCTTCGATGATCCTTTTCTTGAGTTCGTAAATGTTGTCCGTTTCGGGAAACAGTTTCTGAATGATTTCAAGCATGCACTGCATAACGCCCATCGGGAATGCACCAGACCCCACAGCAGGATCAATGATTTTGAGGCTCAGTAAAGTATCTTTGACTTCACCATGACGCATGTCGAGTGCTTTGGGGCACTCATCATCTTGAATCAGTGCATCAATGGCCTCCGGATCAACTTTGGGCAATTTTGTTTTGAGCGCCTCGGCGATCGACTGCTCAACCATATATTTAACGATCTCACGCGGCGTATAATATGAACCAGACGATTTGCGCGCGGATTCTTTGGTTTCGGGGTTGTAACTCGCCAACAGATTTTCAAAGATCTTGCCCAACAATTCGGGATCAAGCGCGACAACCGCGTCATTGGCTGTGCTTTCTTCAACTGTAAAATTGTACTGTTTGAGCAGCGTGATCAGACCTGGCTGTTTTTCATCTTCATTAAAGAACAGCACATTCGGAATAAAAGCTCGGCATTTGAAATTGGTGCCATTCATCTCGTCATTACGGCTGAACCCATCGACATAATTCACGCGATTATAATTTATGGCATTTGGATCGGATTTATCCAAACACTCAAAAAGACCACCGTTTAGGAACGGCGTTTTATCGAATAATTTAACCGCTTCGCTTTGCGCTTTGTCATTGATAAACAGTTCGCTGTAACGATAGAGCGATTTAATGCTATAATCGGCTTTACGCTTTTCTCGGTCGTTCCCTTCGTAAGAAAAGCGACGCTCGTTCATCGTTTTGTTCAGCGTTGCAAAAAACAGATTTTGTATAATGGCATGATAATAATTCGTCGTTTCTTCTTTTTGCGGTTTGCAGTCAACGTCGTCTTTACCAGCCAAGGGGTTGAAGTTTTTCAATAATTTAGCCACTTCTTGAGGCTCAAACAGTTCGTCGGCGATTAAGTTTTTCTGTTTAATGAACCACACAAAAATCAGACGAGTAATCAATCGAATGAGGTGCTGGTTGATTTCGACGCGGTCATCGTCATTGCTATCGGTCATGTTGGGGAACGTGACATTAAATGTATCTTTTTGCGCCCATTCGTACCAGGAAAATAGTTTTGTATAAAATTCTTTATTTACTGCTTCGACCGAGAAAGCGTCTTTGATATTGGCAAAAGAGATACCGCGTTTTTGAAGTTCAAGAAAACGAGCAACGGGGGTGTGATAATAGAGTTTAGGATCACCAAAAACGTAAGTAAAACGCTTTGGAGAAGTTTTCTCGCCTTTAAGGTCGCAGATGAATGATAATCGCCAGTTATTTCCGTCGTCAAATACCGCAAGCACAGCATCGGTACTGAGTTTTGAAGCCATGGATTTGGCAAGTTGACGTAAAGTAACTTTGCGGCGCGCGATCGATTTGTTAGTACACTTGTAGTAAAGAAAATAGATTTCGTAATTGTCAGACGTTATTGTGTAACCGAGGCTGTAGGCCTTCATTTCGTCGGAAGGGGAAGGCAGCTGTTCGGGCGTTTTACGGATATCAGTGGCATTGAAATAGTCTTTTATGATTTTTCGCCAGGCATCGTGTTCAAAAGGTTTCTGGAACAGTGATTGTAATTCTACTCGATTGTAATTCATAGCCATGGTGCAAGCTCCTGGAGCTCACGCCCTAAGGTTTTGTGCAATTAACGTGTTTTGCATGCCATAAGGCAGAGGGGGTAGCGGCGTATTGGCTTCGCCAATAGCCGCTCAGGGGGACACTTCCCCCACCCAAAACAAAATCATCTGTTGCGCAATCTCCCCCAAAACGCGAGCGTACGCGTTGGGTTAGATAAAGGTTTCGGAAAGGACAATTTCGGGATTGGAATCTACCGGATCATCGTCGTGGATTCTGGAAGTTGTATAAGTTGTGCAAAGCGCCTTTAGCTGTTTAGTGAGCGCCAGATTTTTAAGATCGAACGAGGGCTGTTTGTCAGCGTCTTTTTTAATTTTGGCGATTTTGCCGGGCAAAGCGCTGATGGTGCCGTTTGAAACCAGCTGCATAAGCGTATCGCAGGCCTGTGCGCAATCTGGGCAGGCGCGTTTCCACTCACGTAGTTGCTTATTTGCTTTTTGCGCCTCAGGATCGTTGATATTCGCATTGGCAGATCCAGTGTCGCATTCGGTTTCGCGCGCGTTCTGATAACTTTCAAGAGCTCGACCAATATGAGCGATATTGAGTGGGCGTGCGTCGACGAAATTGAGTGCCTGTTCGTCTTGTTTAGCTTTCATGAAACGAGCTGCATCGGCGAACTGAATGGGCGAGCATTCACCATTTGTGATGTGGTAGCACTGAGTTTTGAGGTCGGATGCGATATAAGCAACCGTTGTTTGTGCAGGGTGTTTTTTATTCGATGAGCGTGCGACGCGGCTTTTGCGCGGCAGCGCTTTGATGCGATGGTAGTCATCGCGATGTTTGCGATAGAGTTCGCGCGTTTCTCGCAGGAAAGCGATGTTTTCGTCGATATCGTCTTTTACGTTACGGTTGAACAGTTCGAATTGTTTTACAATTTCTTCGTGTGAGAATATTTGTGCATCTTCGCCAAGAGCGGAATGGAAGCCCTGCAGTTTGATGATGGCGTTTGAAATCAGTCGAATAAACTGATCGCCCTCTGCCGAAGGGTAAAACATGAAATTATAAATGGCGTCACTGACAGAACCGATTCGGTTGACACGACCAATGCGCTGCATCAGGCGCGTGGCGTTCCACGGCGAGTCGTAATTGACGATGAGATGCGCTCGATGGAGGTTGACACCTTCCGACAAAACATCACTGGAGATGAGAATATTATATTCTTTTTCCGGATCGTGGTCTTGTTCTGATTCCGGTAAATTGGCGTCAAAATTGGCTTCTACGATGGGAGTGCGGTCATCGCGCGTTTTGGATGTGATCGAGATGACACGCTTTTGTGGAAAGCGGCTTTGTAATTGTTCCGTCAGATAGTTGACCGTGTCGACACTTTCTGAAAAGACGACGAGCTTGTCTGACTGGTTGCGTGATGGATCGAATAAAACTTGGTTGAGTTTTTCGATGAACAGGTCGAGTTTTGGGTCTTCGGTAACGCGCGACCAGCGTTTGTTTAAATCCAAAAGCAGAGTGTAATCCTGTTGTAATCTTACAATAAAGTCTTCATCAAATGCTTCGCGTGGGAATATTTCGCCTTTTTCTTTTTCAATGAGAATAGCGAGAATTTCATTTAATTCCAATCCTTCATTTTGAAGTTTTCGCAATGTATTATCGCGGCTACCGACAATGGCAACCGTGTTGTTATTATACATTTCGATAAGACCACCAGTGATTTTTATAAAAGTGGCTAATGAACGTTTAAAAGCGTGGAAGCTGCTTTCGAGACGTTTGACCATATTTATTTTATAAATATTGGCGAGGTTTTTTGCGCTTTGTTTTGCTTCGGAGAATTTGCTGTTGAACGGAGCTTTAAGGTGTTCGATGGCGCGATATCGTGTGTAATCAAGACCTGTTTCTTCATTCGTCAGAACATCAACGGTATATTCAAATAGAGCTGCCAGTTCAGAATTAAGTTGATAGCGCCATTCATTGGGAGGAAGAATATCTGGAAAATGAATATGATTATTATCCAGGTCTTTTTTATATTCAGGATTGTTTAAAATATTATGGCGCGTTCGTCTGACTGTGATTTGATTAAGAATGCGTTGCCGGACATCGCTATAAATATCTTCAATGCGTTCTGTAAGTTCTTCTGGGTTGAATTGGTCACGCTGGCGCATAATATCGCCGTAATCTTTAAAGATTTTAGCGAAATATCTATCGAGATTTGTGATACCGTCAAGTGTTGAACACTTTGTATCCTGAAAGAGAGAGAGTAGATTTTTTATGTCTTCCGGATGGTTGTTCAGCGGCGTCGCCGAAATCAGAATGACTTTTTTTCTGCTATTGCGGTTATTGGTTCTTGCTTCACATGGAGACTTACAGATTGTTTGGAGGTTTTGGAAGCGGTCGCTCTCATCGCGTCGATAATTATGAGCCTCATCAACTATAATGAGGTCGTAATCTTCTTTGTCATAATAATTGTCTTTTACATTAATCACTTTGTCGAGGCTGCCGCTAGTTATGTAATGCGTGCGTTTTCTTAGTCCAAAGGATTTGAATGTTTTTTCCCATCCCGGGCGAACGGCA
The DNA here is from genome assembly GCA_045599585.1 of Myxococcota bacterium. Classification (GTDB taxonomy): domain Bacteria; phylum Myxococcota_A; class Bradymonadia; order UBA4248; family UBA4248; genus RGIG464. The sequence goes on along the minus strand of JAZRWH010000069.1, from coordinate 63,880 downwards.
GGCGGACATACGACAAGGATATTTGTATAATTGCCATTCACTTCGCGGAAGCGACGGGCAATAATTGCGGCAACGATCGTTTTTCCAAGACCGACGACGTCGGCAAGGATAAAACCGTTGTGCTTCATCATGAGCTGAAAGCCTTGACTGGCTGCATCCTGTTGATATTTGAGGTCTTTATAGCCGTCGGGCATATCGATGGTGAAATCGTCTTCAACGAGTTCGCCAAACCACTCGATGAGCAGCTTCATATAAAGTTCGTAGGGCGTAACCTGTGCGAGGTGGGTTTGATTGGTTGCGTTATCTACGTCTTCCGGACGGATATCGACACCTTCCTTCCACAATTTTTCGAACTCTTCACAGCAGAAGTTCACGTCATCGAAGTCTTTCATGGCGACGTTGAGTTCATATCGTGGCGGTTGAGTCAGCCCCAGACCTTGTTCTGAAAGGTTAGATGAGCCCATGATGACCCAGCCATCAGTATTTTCATTAAAATTTTTTGGCAGACATAAATAGAATTTAGCATGAAGATTATGATCTGGGTGAGCCTTCATCTTCAATCGGCCTGATTTTAAATCTTCTGCCAGTTGTATAATGCCATCTTCAATTTCTGCACTGTATCCAGCGTCTTTTACATCCTGGATAAACTCATTAATATATTGTTTTCGGACATCGTCTGGGGTGGTATTGAATAGATTTCCTTGTTTAGAAGCATTTGACTGATGTCTTGCAAATAGTTTGTCGACATTAATGCCGACGAGTACCCGAATTTCAGGAACATTCTCAAGTTCTTTTCGGATTTTGAAATACCCCGATGCCCTAAAATAACCAACGGCTGCGCAAAACAGGTCAAAGTTAGGCATATTGTTAGATATGCCTTTCAACTTATCAAACAGGGAATTTCCGGAAGCATTGGTGAAGAATTTCGTACTCATCACGCCACCTCCTCAGACTGGAGAAGGTGCAGGTGCGAACCATCAGAGGAATTATAAAATAAATTATGCGTTATGGCATACTTTTTGCCCCCCCCCGGTTAGCATTTTTAAAATTACTGACTTCATCTCTATTTATTCCTTATAGATGATTTGATATTTATCAAAAAACTCTGGTTATAGCACTATGTGATATTGTGCATCCTCACCACTAACCTTAGTCACCTTTACATCTCTTCGACCATCACCGCACACGTCTTTTTGCAGAAACCCACGCCAACCACATAAACCGTTTGATAGCCTTCTTTATGAATCGCTTCGGCATATTTATTGTCGCGAACCTGCTGTAATGCAATTTCCGGCAATTTTTTGAGCTGGTCTTTATCATCACACCATTTAAATTCGAAGACGACGGCTCGATCATCGCGCATGTCGCGCAATACGATATCGGTGCGGCCGTTGCCGTCTTCGCGGTTTGATTTGATTTCGTACTGATATAAATTCGACAAAATGCCGAGCATCATACCATGGTAGAACATTTCCTGCGTATCGTAATAACTGACCATAACGGCTAAGATATTATTAACAAATCGTTGTAGATGATCGGCATTTTTATCCCAAATCGATTGATAAAATGCAGATAGATCCTGCTTTTCGACGGAATTATAAAACGAAATATCAATATATTGCGGAAATATTGCATGAATCTCTTTATTGACGAGCCTGATTTCATGAATCCATTTATTGCCGACTTGTCGGCGCGACAGACTTTTGACATAACCCGTATAATATAACAGCGTCCAGATATTATCCTGATACGAACGCATATCACGGTAAGTCATCGATTCATGAATCGGTTTATAAATCGACTCGCCTTTTAACAATTTCTCGATATCATCGCGGCACTCTGGATGTTCGACGACCATATCGCGAATCACATCATTGCTGCTCGAATTGGTCCAGTAACAGCGAATCGCGCGTGGATCATTGAGGGTAAGATTATCGACGCATTGAACCAGGCTGAACGGATTATAGACATGCCTGGTGCCAAATTGATAACTGTCATACCAGTCCTGAATCGCATCATAATGGTCAGACAGGTCATAATAATTGAGCATTTCTTTGACTTCATCGGGCGTGAAACCAAAGTATTCATTGTCCATCTCGGAGTCAATTGAATAGACGCGTAAATTATTAAATCCCGTAAATATCGATTCTTTAGAAATGCGCATGCATCCGGTCAGCACGGCTTTTTCAAAGCTGGAATTGGTTTTAAGGCCATTGCTGAATAACGAACGAATGAACGACACCATTTCGTCGTAATATCCGTAATGATATGCCGTCTGCAGCGGCACATCGTATTCATCGATAAGGATGTATGGTTTGACGCCTGCTGACTGCTCAATCCATTTTGAAAATAATTTTAAAGCATTTTCATAAACATATTGCGAAGCGTTTCGCAATTCCAACGCTTTAAAATCCAGTTTGTCTGCTTCTGAGTTCAGACCACTCTGAATCGTCCTGTAATGGACGCCTAGGCACTCGGACACTGCTACCTTAAAGTGATTCATACTTTCTTCAAACGTCGGCTTGCAGCATTCCTTAAGCGACATGAAGATGACGGGATGTTTGCCCATGCGCGACAAAACTTCGTCGTCGCAGGACATGACCTTTCGGCCTTCAAAATAAGGCTTTGGATCAAACGGTCTGCCCAAATAATCGTGAAAGGCGAGGAAGGTGTGAAGCGTCGTGAGCGAAAGCGTTTTGCCGAATCGGCGCGGGCGCGTGTAAAGCTGAACTTTACTCGTATTTGTCAACACCTGTGCGATAAACATCGTCTTGTCGACGTAATACGCATGGTTGTCTTTAAATTCGGGGTAGAACTCAATCAATCCACCCGGTCTTAGTTTTTTCTCAGCCATCGTCGTACCTCCTCGTATAGCCGCTGTAATGCTCACACATAAATGCGGCTTATATGGCTATATTTAGCATATTTGAGCGTGTTTTGACGAAATTATTGTATTATGCGTGTCGGCTAAACAATTGGTTATATGGGGCGCGCCTATTGGCTTTGCCAATACGGCGCGCCGGCGGCGCTTCTCCCTCGCTGGAGACGCAAAAATTTGCGTCTCTACGCTCGGTCAATACGCGCCGCCATTTCATGATGAAACATGCGGACAAACCTCGCTGGAGACGCAAAAATTTGCGTCTCTACGCTCGGTCAATACGCGCCGCTCGCGCGCTACCGCGCTGTAATTACACATCAATTTTTATTACAAAACGATATTTTTCGTCTTGACGAATGATGTTTTTTTTTATGAACAAGAATCTTTTTACACGGTGTAAAAAGATAACATTGATCCTAGGGTAAAAATAGCAGCTATCCTAGGAAAGTTTTTAGTGGAGAATTGTATGAAAGTAAAAAAGGGCATATCTAATTCACTTTTAATGTTAAAGATATTAACAGGATTGTCAGTATTTATTTCGGTTTTTGGTGTATATAATTACATTACAAATATTTCACAAAATGCATTTTCAGTTTGTGAGTTAGTTATTTGCTTTTACTGTTTTGTATCAATTTTACTCAAAGACCAAATCGCTGAAAATACTTTAAAAGAAAGTAGCTCAGAAGAGAAAGACAAAGCAGCTACAGAAGAATAACAATTTTATATACAGTAGTGTATTTAAATGATTTTATCTCATCTCACTGCTGTCCCACAACATATTCTCATTAACTGTAACGAAATGCGCTCGTTACAGAATTTTGTACTTTTCTTATTCTCATTCTGTCCTGCGGACAGCCCAAAGGGGCGTCGTATCGCGGACGCCCCTTTGGAATCCCCGCGCCCGCTGCTTGTCTTCGGCTTCGCGACGCGTGCGATTTAACAGTTCTCTTAAGTCTTTTTCATGTTTTGAAGTGACTATATATCGATAAAACAAAGCTACTGAAGAGTTGTCCGAATATGTTATGAAATTTTAGTGGGACAGCAGTGATTTTGAATATTTTATCGATACTTCCGATAAACCACATTCATGCAAATGTGGTTGTTAGTAACACCCATAACCAAACCAAGAAATTATGTATTGAAATGTAGGTTACAAACACAATCTCAAGTGAATTTGTAATATGTAGGCAATTGTAGTCACAAAACCCGCATGTCGCCATAAACAAAGGATTTCCGAGACTAAAATTCTTTGACGTAATGACAAAAAAGGCATAAAAAAGCGGTCGATTTTTCATTGCCGTTAACCTAACGGCACATTAAACCCACCATGGAGATTTTGGTATGGCAAAGACTGTGTTTGAATCCAAGGATATTCGCAACATCGCTTTAGTTGGTCACAGTGCAAGCGGCAAGACGGCGCTTGGCGAAGCGATTCTTTACAAGACGGGTGTGACGACGCGTCTTGGTTCGACGCTTGCAGGAACGTCGACATTTGACTTTGAACCTGAAGAAGTCAAGCGAGGGGGTTCAAACGGATCAGCGTTTGCGTGGTGTGAATATGATGGTAAGAAAGTAAATATTATCGACACCCCGGGAGATGGCAACTTTATCTATGATTCTTTGACAGCGATGCGTGGCGCCGACACAGCAGTTATAGTTGTGAGTGCCGAAGACGGTGTTGAAGTTCAGACGGAACGCGTCAATGCCGAAGCTAAAAACCTTGGAATCGCTCGTGTTATTGTTATTAACAAGATGGACAAAGAGCGTGCCAATGTCGAAGCCGTTCTAGCTGACATCAACGAAAACCTTGAGGTTACGCCTGTTCCGCTTCAGGTTCCGATGGGCACAGCAGATTCATTCAAGGGTGTTATTTCGCTTCTTCGTGAAAAAGCTTACATTTATGATGGAGCTACGGGCAAATACAAAGAGACGGACATCCCCAAAGAGTACGAAGCAGACGTTGAAGCAGCTTGGGAAAAACTCATCGAAGCCGTTGCAGAAACAGACGACGTTTTGATGGAAAAGTACCTTGACACGCTTACGCTTTCAAAAGAAGAGTGTCTTGCTGCCCTTCAGCCGGCCTTGACGAATTCGTTGATTGTTCCTGTTCTTTACACCTCTGCGACGAACGTCATTGGTGTTGATCATTTGCTTGAAGTCATTTCGAAGTGCTGCCCGAACCCGAATCACCGTGCACGTTTTGACACGCTTCGCCATGGCGAACTTCTTTCGATGAAATGTACGCGCGACGCCTTATTCTCGGGACTTGTTATCCGTACGTTCATTGATGATTTTTCGGGCAAGCAGACGATCATCCGCGTTATGACCGGCAAAACGCCTGCGGATGGTAACGTCGTCAATGTCCGCACAGGTGATGCAGAACGTCTTGGTTCGCTTTATGTTCTCCGTGGCAACAACCGTGACGCCATTGAATCGGGTGTATTTGGCGACATCATTTGCCTTGCCAAACTTAAAGACACGAAGACGAACGACACGTTGGCGATCGACCAAGCCATTCAGTTTGCCCCGGTCACGTACCCTGCTCCGATGATGAGCTTCAACATTCGCGTTAAAACGAAAGGTGACGAAGACAAACTCAAAGCAGCCGTCGACAAACTTATGGATGAAGATCCCACGATCACGACGAGCTACGACGAACTTGGTCGTGCGATGACGCTTAACGGCATGGGTCAGCAGCATTTGGATATGGCCATCGAGAAGATGAAACGCAAATTCAAACTTGAAGTTGAGACGTCGCTTCCGCTCGTTGCCTATCGTGAAACGATCAAAAAACGTGCTCAGAACGTCGAAGGTAAACATAAGAAACAGTCTGGTGGTGCTGGTCAATACGGTGTTTGCTATGTCAATGTTGGCCCGCTCTCTCGTGGTGAAGGCGTCAAATTCATCGATCAGATCGTTGGTGGTGCCATTCCTCGTCAATTTATTCCTGCAGTTGAAAAAGGTGTCATGAGCTTCTGCGAACACGGACCTCTTGCGGGTTATCCGGTTACGGACTTTGCAGTTGAGCTCATCGACGGTAAATATCACCCGGTAGACTCCAAAGAAGTTGCCTTCGTAGCAGCAGGCCGCAAAGCTATGCGCACATCGTTCGAGATGGGCGGTGTTAAGCTTCTCGAACCTGTTTACAACATGGACATCACTGTTCCGAGTGAGTCAGTAGGTGATATTATGGGCGACATCACGTCACGTCGTGGTCGTGTGCTCGGTATGGATCCTGATCACAAGAAAACCGTTATCCATGCTGTTTGCCCGCTTGCAGAAATTCAGCGTTATGCCCCGGATCTCCGTTCTATGACGGGTGGTCAGGGTATCTTCACGATGTCTTTCTACGGTTACGAAGATGTACCTTCCAACCTTGAAGCAAAGATCATCAAAGACTCTCCGTTCGGCGGTGTCAAAGACGACGACGACGAATAATCTATCTTTGTGTGGTGAACACTTTACAAAAGTGTTCACCGCATCATTGCATGAGAGCCCGAGTTTTTCGGGCTTTTTTTTTAACTTTTCATGGGATTCAAGAGTCCTGCGTATAGCGACGAAGGCGCTATAGCAGGACTGCGCGGGCGTATCGGGCGAAGCTCGATAGAACGCGCCGCTAAAATTCGACACAAATCAATGTTTTCCCGCATACGTTTATTTGTGTTTTTTCGTAGTCCGTTTTATAGTCAAGGCGATTTTTTGGCATTAACGCGCCATGATTTTGAGGTAGTGCATGACAGCAAATAAAATCGCGATTAAGGCGACTCTGAAATACACCTCGCAAGAGGAACTGATCGAGGCCATGCGTCCCCTGATCAGTCAGAGGGGATTATTCATTCGGACGCGTACGACGCGCCCCGTAGGAAGTGACGTTCATTTTGAGTTTAAACTTGCGGATGGATCTATTACGTATGCCGGTGACGGCGTAGTGCGCAAGGAGATTCCCTTTGTTGGAGGCCCATCCTCGCAAGGTGCCGGTATGCTCGTGGCACTGCGCAAGATTAACCGACAATTTAAAGAAGTCGTAGATGCAGTCATAGGCGCGCAGCAGAAATCCGACCGCGACGTAACGCCGAATGCGATGCCGGCCGTAAAGATGCCTGTATCTAAGGCAGCCGATGCTGACAGTGTGAACCACCTCATTGTAAACGCGAAAGACGCATCTGATGGTTTAGATCTTTTTGGAGAGCTTGATTTAGATGAAGGTCTTGATTTTCTCTTTTCAGGCATAGGGAAAAAAGAAGACGAAGAAGACGCTCAGCTTGAATCGGGATTCATGCGTCTTAAAGTGGTTGACAGCCCGACAGACCGTCCAACAGACAAATCTTTAGACAACATGACGGCGATTGATGTAGGTGAGATCGAAGCGGATGCCTTTGATATTATGGAATCTGCGACAGAAGATCTTCCGGAAGAAATTTTGACGGATAGCGAGGTTTCTGCGCCTGTAGAGGAGTCCATCGAAACGCCAACAGAACCGAGTGCGGAATCGGCGCCGATTGGATCACACGCGCTTGATAATACCGATGTCATGAACATTCCTGATATCGAAGCCTATGCAGCTGCCGAAGAAGCGCGCGAAATTGCTGAAATCGCCAGTAGCACAGACAATCGTAGCGAGCGTGCGATCGAAGCCCTTTCGGCAGAATTTGCAGCTCAAAACGTCGTGATTCCTCCGACTGAAGATTTCAGTGTCAACGACATTCAAGCCCTTGCCGAAAATGCAGCTTCCCAAGAAACCATCATTCCTCCGACTGAAGATTTCAGCGTTCACGATTTGGAAGCCTTTGCTGCCAATTATAACGACAACGAAGATTCATCAGCGTCAGAAACAAGCGCAACAAATCAACAGAATGACGAACCCGAAAGCACGGAACAAATGTCTTCTGAGGCTTTAGCCAGCGAACTCAAAATCGAACCAACTTTAGGAACGCCTGATTTACCCTTTGATCGTTCGGCGTTTGGCGGCAACACCTTTAATGGTAATGCTTTCGGAGAATCTGGTTCGGCGTTTGGAAACAGTGTGTTTGGTGAATCCAGTTCCGCATTTGGAAGCAGTGCCTTTGGTGAATCCAGTTCCGCATTTGGAAGCAGTGCCTTTGGTGAATCCAGTTCCGCGTTTGGAAGCAACGCATTTGGCGAATCCAGTTCCGCGTTTGGAAGCAACGCATTTGATAATTCGTCATTTGACAGCGCTTTTGCAGCAGTATCAAACAATGCTGAAGATAGCTCCGCAAATGCAGACGCATTTTCGTCACGTCATCAAACCTTGCTGGGTATGCCGCTAAACACAATTGCGGAAGAAACATCACCTCAGCGTGAGACAACCTTGTCGGCTGAGATTGAAAAAGTCGAAGCTAAATCGATCGATCTCGATGCTTCTGAAGTCGAGGCAGCTGTCATTGAGTCTGTTCAAGCCAACGCCATTGATGCAGCTGCAACCCTTGGTGTTGTACCTGCAATTGATGCATCTATCGACGCTGTAGCAGAAGTTGCTTCGGTTCAGGAATTTGTGCCGCCTGTTGAAGCTGTTGAAGCGCCCACAGAAGATCCTCAAGTTGAACCCCAGCAGGATGCAGCAGAGACAGACGACGTCCTGAAATCCGGCATAACCGATGCATTTCTTAACGAATTAGTCGCAGCAGAATTAGAAGAACCTGCGAAACTTGAACCCGAATCCCCTTCAGAAATTTTTGAGTCCCTCCGCGAAAGCATTCTGGAAGAGAATAACCGCCTTAATGACGGTCATGCGCAAACCGTAGCAGCAGCGATCGCTGAAGCAAGCGCAGAAGTTCCTGAACCCACCGAAGTTAAAGCCGAACCTGTTCTTTTTGCTTCTGAAACAGAACCCTCGACACAGCCCAACAGCGATGCGCTCATCGACAATCTGATCAGCGGCAAAGATATTTCTTCTGACAGCCTTAAACCTGTTTCGGTCGCAGAGATCTCCAATAAACTCTCTGCCAAAATCCCCTCTGGTACTTTGCCTCACGTTAATTCACGTCTCATCAAGAGACCTACGCTCGACACAAAAGAAGACAGCAGTCTTTCGCTTGCTGCGCTCGCAGGCAAAGCCAACGCCGAGGAAGAACCCTCTGCCCCCAAATCGGAAGAGGATTCTCTTTCGCTCGAAAATCTTATTAAACAACAGGAACGTGTCAATATTGGCAACAAATTAAACAACAGCCTGGTCAATGGTATTGATCTGAGCGCGATGCCCCGTAAAGAACGCAAAACGTTTGATGATCCATCAAGCTCTGACGATATGCCGTCCCGCAAAAAAGGCTTCTTCGGCAGACTTTTCGGCAAATAATCCCTAACTCTGCTGCCCAATTTTGTATTATTCTTAGGTGAATTTCAGCTTTGGGAGGCAGAGTTTTTATTTTTAAATAAGGATCGCTTATGCCTGTCATTGGAATCGACTTAGGTACCTCCAATACGTGTGTTGCAGTTGTTATGGATGGACGTCCTCAGGTTATTTTGGACGATAAATCGCGTGCGACAATGCCCTCTGTAATGGCGCTTACACGTCAAGGAAAGTTCATTATTGGCCATATGGCCCGCGCTCAGCTCGCGATAACACCTGAATCCACGATCCACTCAGCTAAACGTCTCATCGGCCAAAAATACGATGCCCCAACGGTACAAGCTACGTTGCCAATGTTGGCCTACAATGTGACGAGAATGGACAATGGCATGCCCGGTTTCGTCGTTGGCGGCACTATCCTTAGCCCAATCGAAGTCAGTGCTGCCGTTCTCAAAAAAGTTAAGGCAATCGCCGAAGCAGCGATTGGCTCCGAAGTCACCCAGGCTGTCATCAGCGTTCCTGCACATTTTGATAACGTTCAACGTACCTCAACGAAACGTGCCGCCGAAATTGCCGGTCTTGAAGTTCTCCGCCTCATCAATGAGCCAACGGCAGCAGCACTCGCGTATGGCTACGGTGGCGATGAAACTAAAGTCGTCGCAATTTACGACTTCGGTGGCGGTACCTTCGATATCTCTGTTCTCGAAATCGGCGACGGCATCTACAACGTACTCGCAACTGGTGGTGATACCTTCCTCGGGGGTAATGACCTCAACCAAGCGATCGCCGAATGGCTCTTCGAAAAAGTCAAACAACGCACCGGCATAGACGTCTCCTCCGATACGATGTCTCGTCAACGCGTTCTTGATGCTGCAGAATATGCTAAAATTCAGCTTTCATCCGAAGAAGCTACACACATCGAACTAGAAGATATTGCTCCAAGCACTGGTAAACGCATTTCGGTGAATGAATTTTTGACACGCAGTCAAATGGAACAACTGTGCATCAGCTTTGTTCAGCGCTCCCTCGACATCTGCGGTTCCGTGTTTGCTAACGCAGGTATTTCGGCGGATGAACTCGACGAAGTCGTTTTGGTCGGCGGCACATCCCGTATGCCGATCGTGCGTTCGATGGTCGAACAGTACTTCGGGCAAAAGCCCAATACGGCAATCAATCCTGACGAAGCCGTCGCAATCGGTGCAGCCATCCAGGCCAAAGCACTCGATAACGACGAAAATGACGTACTCCTCCTCGACGTCGTCCCGCTGACCCTCGGTATCGAAGCAGCTGGTGGTATCTTCATTCCGCTTATTACAAAAAATACAAAAGTCCCCCACCGCATCAGTCGGATTTTTACAACGAACCGCGATAACCAAGAAAGCGTCATCATATCGATCTATCAGGGTGAATCAAACTATTGCAGAGATAATACGCTGCTTTCAACGTTTGAGCTGACAGGCATTCGACCAGCGCATCGAATGGAACCTCAAATTGAGGTCACGCTCCGAATCGACGTCAACGGCATTCTCTCGATCACAGCAATGGACCTCGACACGCACCAGTCTCAGTCCGTACAAATCGTCGACATGTCGGTCAAAATTATGAACGACCTTCAAAAGCAGTTTCAATAAACAACAGCTATGATTATTACAATTGGTCAGTGTTCTCGGGCTGCCCAAACGACGCTCCGCCGTTTTATGCAGCTTCGTCCTATTCCCCAGGTGTCGTCATGGGTCTCTTGTGCCCGCACACTTCAAAAAACGGCCTCTATCTATGAAGCTTCTATTTTATTAGACTGCATCGCGAAACACTACGGTCGCGATGTTGGAAGACGAACCTGGAAAGAATTCAATGGTATCGATATTCACGACCGAGGCCGTGGCTGTGGTTATGCCCTCGATCCCATTCGTACCGGTTTTGCGCCTGCGTTCGCCCAGGGCATCATTTATACGCCAATTGATGATCGTATCACGCGATGCAGCATCTGCGATGGTTGGCTCCCTCCCGTCGACCTTTCTTCCGTCCGCCGCACCGGCCTGCGCCTCTCGGGCGTGCGCGTTTCTAGCGTCGCCTTCCGCCCCGTTGCCGCTGTCGACGAAACACTCTACTTTATTAACGATGATGCGACGCTTACGCCCATCTACACTTTTGAAGAGAAAATCGTCGGTCTTAGCGAAGGCCTCCCTACAGGCGAAATATTCGTGATGACTGCCCCCAAAATGGCTCCGCTCTCCCCCGATTGCTTCATCCTTTCGGACGTCGAACGACAGCCCAAAGTCACCCCCCTCATCAACATCCAACAGACCCTATTTGGCGATTGCGTCTCTACAGGCGAATCTTGGATGACTTGCTGTGGCGGGATGCAAAATGCCGAGGTTCGATTTTTACACGCTGACGGAAGTTGGGACACGAAGTTTGTACACGAAAAGCGAGTTTTGCGCGTAGCTTTATCAGAAAAAGGCCCGGTCAGCATCGACGAAACAGGTCAGGCCTTCCTCTGGGATGGTCAACAAGTTGTCGGCGATAAGAAATTCGCCCTTGAGCAGCTTCCTGATTCTGTTAGAAAAGAAATAACTTCTTGCTACTGCGGCGTCGATTGGACGCACGGATTCGTCTACCTTAACTCTAAAGGCAATAACCTCCCAGACGCAATGTGCTGGCGAATTTCCGAAACTGACGTCACGAGCAACGCCTTTATTCGACAGTTCTATGCCACACGATTCGGTGTCTCCGTCGTGCTGCTTGCCGATTCCCAATTCCACTTCTGGGATTTCGAAAAGAATTGCGTCGTTGCAGGCTGGCAACTCCCCGAGGTCTGCGCCGAGCCCGACGAATTGCGCTATCTTCTTAATAATCGTTTTCGACTTTCGATCGAAGAAGATCCCCGTATTCGCTCTATTTCGCTCGATTGATTTTTAAAGGGGGAAGCCTCCCCCTGAGCGGCTATTAGCGTTCGCTAATACGCCGCTACCCCCTCTCAAAATAACTCAATCTTACAATTGATGTTATACATTCAGCCATTAATCCATTTTTGATGTATAACACAATCATCACATCATTAATTTTACACTTACACTATATATTATAAATATTAATATTCATACCATTCTTCTCATTAAACGAATTTTATTGTTATGGATCACTGCTGTCCCACAACATATTCTCATTAACTTTAACGAAATGCGCTCGTTACAGAATTTTATACTTTTCTTATTCTGTCCTGCGGACGGCCCAAAGGGGACAGCAGTGGTTATGGATAGAATTTAAAAGACTACATCGCAGCGGCATCCAGCCGCAGTTTTTGGAAATAGCATTACATCCGGAGGCATGGCGCTTTGCGCCATACCCCAGGTTAAGCAAAACATCGGCTTCCAGCCGATTAATTCTCACAAGAACTGTGGCTACAACAATAATACATTAAGCTATTACTTACTACACAAGTACATTTATTATCAATTATAATAAATTGAGTTTGTTACAGAATTTTATACTTTTTTAATGCTCATTCTGTCTTGCGGACGGCCGTCGTATCGCGGACGCCCCTTTGAAATCCCCGCGCGTGCAAATAAAGACTTAAATTTCAACGCTCGGTGATCACTCGTATTTTTTACATTCACCAGGTTTGAGGCACGTTTCGTCATACTGACATACAGCGTCACCACACGCACAGCCCGCTTTGCGTTTGCATACCATTCCAGAATGATCACAAAAATAACCCTTCATATTGGGCGGCACCGTTGATCGGCCACATCGACACCACCCCTTATTATCAACCAACTGCGACAGATAAGATTCGCTTTCCGAAAAATAGTAATTTATTTCACGATGACAAGCCAACGTTTGATAAAGAGCATCATAATCGACTTTTCCATTACGGCAACCCGCATGCATTGGAATGGTTCTATTGCCGCATCTGCAGCCATCCGGTTTAATGCAACGAAATCCAGCTGAACCAACATACATTTGCGAAGCTTCGTGACATCCGTCTTCGCGAGCATCGAATGTACAAACATAATCTTCGACATTATCAGGTATCGGAAAGTGATCACATTCCTGCGCAGTCTGATTTGTTAATATATCATACCATACTGCGTCGGTTGGAAATTGTATTTTACGATCATAGCGGAGATCTTCGCCTTCATCCGGGCCAACGAGTTCGTAGCTATACGTCACGACACTGCCATACTGAATCCATTTGCCATTGATTTCTCGACGTGGATAATCATGCTGAGACGATGCCATCCAATCTTCTTCTAATGATGTTATATCAATTGCATGATCATGATCTAAATCTTCGTCATCATACCTTGATTCTTCTTCAACCTCGACAAAACCATCTTCGAAACCGTATGCATGTTCGATCAAGGGTTGAACCAGAGAACATTTGCCATCAGAATAGCGTTCGTCATGGCAATAACATTGTCCTTCAACGCAGAGGCCGTTTTGAGGACATGCGTTTTCTCCACATAAACAACCGGCTTCCTGTTCACAGACCCAAGCCTTCATATAAGCCCATTGCGTATATTTACGTATATATCGATGATAATCAGATTCATAAGGCTGCTGAAATGGTATTTCCTTATAATACATATATTCGCGCAGATACTTTTCTTTGCCAGGCATACTAGCGACATACCGACATTGCCAGCCATCGGGCGGTTGTGGCTGAACAATAGGCTCATTATCCTGCCCATAGCAATAGAGCTTTCCATCATCACAAGCGATGCCTTCCGTAGATTCTTGTCTATAATGAAACACCTCATACGCATCGTCATAATCCAGACTTCTATCTCTAGGACAAATTGACTGTATTGTAGAGAAGATTTCTCCTGGGTTTGTAGTATTACGTTGGATATTCTTTTGACATCCAGTAACAAAGAATAAGACTGTCGAACAGAGAATGAGATGCGTTTGGAAATTCATAATATTTAAATTAATATTACAGCCACATCATTATACAAACAATTCGTTTTAATGATGTCATTACGGAAGCTTAATTATTATACAAGCAATTCGTTTTAATGATGTCATTATGGAAGCCTATTATGTTATCCGTCACAGTATTTTGCAATGGTCTGTCCGGCAACAGTAACCATGATGTAGTCTAAGACACCCATCTTAAGCAAGTGCATTTACAAGTCGGAGGCGCGGGCGTATGGCTGTCGCCATAGCCCGCGCAAAGCGCCGTATGCCGAGAGGCATAGGCGCGAAAAGCTCGGCGTATTGCCGCAAGGCAAAAGCTGAGCTCACAAAGATAAAACGCAAGCGACACGTAAGAATGTAAAAAAAAACGCGGAAAAGCGACATAAGCCGCTTTGTTCCGCATAAGACAAACCGTGTCGAGGTTTAGATGGACACGCGTTCGATATGCGCACCGAGGGAACGCAATTTTTCGTCAACGCGTTCGTACCCGCGATCGATTTGGCGAATATTATAGATGGAGGATTGGCCTTCAGCACTGAGGGCTGCGATGAGGAGGGCCATACCTGCGCGGACGTCCGGCGATTCGAGGCGCGTGCCCCAAAGTCGGCTGCGACCAGCGACAACGACGCGGTGCGGATCGCACAAGATGATCTTTGCGCCCATTGCGACCAGCGAATCAACGAAGAACATTCGACCTTCGAACATTTTTTCGAAGAAAATGACATTTCCGTGGCATTGCGTTGCAACAGTAATGGCGATGCTCATGAGGTCGGTGGGATAACCAGGCCATGGTGCGTCGTCGATTGTTGGAATGGCGTCGTGCAGATCGAGTTTAATGTTCATGTCCTGATCGGCGGGGACGCGGATGCCAGTGCCTTCGGGTTCGATGCGGATACCGAGTTTTTCGAAGACCATGCGGATTTTACGCATGTCGGACATACGGACATTTTCGATATGAATCTCGGAATGGGTCGTAGCAGCGAGTCCGATATAGGAACCGATCTCGAGGTAATCGGAGCCGATGGTATGTTCGGTACCGTGCAGACCGCCGGTGCCGTGGATAGTAAGCGTATTCGAGCCAATACCTTTAATGTAGGCGCCCATACTCGAAAGCATTCGGCACAGGCCTTCGACGTGCGGTTCGCAAGCGACATTGCGCAAAACCGTTTCGCCGCGAGCCAAGACGGCTGCCATGACGGCGTTTTCGGTTGCTGTTACGGAAGGTTCGTCAAAGAAGACGTCGCTTGCCGAAAGGTGTTTGGCCTTCATGTGATAGGAATCGCCGATTTCGATATCAGCGCCGAGGCCATGAAACGCCAAGAAGTGCGTATCGAGTCTGCGGCGACCAATGACGTCACCGCCCGGAGGGGGGAGGTGTATCTCGTGTTTGCGGGCCAGCATAGGACCGGCAAAAAGGATCGAGGCACGCACTTTTCGACAAAGATCAGCACTCAGTTCAGCTTTATTGATATTTTCGCAACAAAGACGAACGGTATTGCCTTCATTGGTGTCAAATTCAGCTTCACCGCCAAGATCGCGAATAATTTCCATCATCACTTCAACGTCTTTGATACGCGGGACGTTATGCAAGATGACTTCTTCGTTCGTCAAAAGGCTAGCCGCTAGCGCAGGGAGAACTTCGTTTTTATTGCCGCCGGGAGTGAGCGTACCGCTGAGCTGATGCCCGCCTTCGATGATAAATTTTTCCATTGTTCCATCCGTGGATGTGGTGTGACTAGAGTTCTGCCTGAACTCAAAAGTGCGTCATCAAAAGGGATGACATCTTGTCACGGTTATAAGACACCAAAAGCGCGGCAAAAAGCTTACCGCGCTTTTTAATAATAATCGAAATTACTTAGCCAACGATTTGAGGAGGCTCAAGGCACGATTGTAACGGGCATCGAGTTCGGGGCCGGATTTGAGTTCGGGTTCGTTGTTCATGGTAACGAACGGGATTTCAATGCCGCGAATGTTGATGTAACCGGATTCTTTGCCGCCCGTGAGTTCTTCCCAGTCATCCGACTCGCTGAAGCGGATGAGGCTTTCTTCGGGGAGGGAGTGAGAGAGAATCGAACCTTTGGCCCATTCTTTGTAGCGCGCATCGTTTTTACGTTTGGATTCGGCGAACGAAACCTGAACGTAAAGGATTGCAGAGCGTTTGAGAACGTCGTCGCTCAAAAGGTCATAGACGTGTTTGTATCCACCATCGGCCATACCGCGAGCAAATTCGATGAAGAGCGTGTGGTCATCATAGAAACCGGGTTTGTCGATGTATTTGTTTTTGATCATCACGTTGAATTTCTTGCAGCAGAGGTCAAGAAGCGGGTGATCGGAATTTTGATCATCGAACTGAACGTAGCCAAGTTCGTGTTTGCGCGAATAAAGGCGCGGATAGCCGAGCTCTTCCCAGAGGTCATCCTCTGTGAATTTCTCCCAAAGCCACACAAAGTCATCTTCAAAGACGATATCGCCGATGTGGAACAGCTCTTTTCTTTTTTCAAGCGGCGTATTGCGGATAAAATCGATAAGTTCAGATTTGCCGCCGCCGGGACGTCCATTGAGAAGAATGTGATCAAACGTGCTGCTCATGACAATTAACTCCTTGTCAATTGGGAAAAATAAACGCGCCAAACGATAGGCGCTACAAAACAAGCTCCTGTATCTTACGCGCATTTGCGCTTTGCCTCAACTCTTAAATATACATAAAATGAGCAGAAATCCGCGTCGTACAAGGGTTTTAGGCCTACATTTGTACACATTGTGTGTTTTCTTTGGGCGTATAAGCCGTCTCGCTTCTTATTATTATCATTGTACAATTCTCAACCACCAACGCCATTCGTAGGCTTTGTATCACATGAAGGTATCTCAAGAGCTTCGGCATTCCGACAATATGCTTTTAAATTGTACTCAGGATTGTTCTGAACGTTGACACGAAACAAAACGTGCGCAAAATAGGATTTGAACTGCAGATTACCCACGAGGAGGACTGCTATGGCAGCTGAGCTTAAAGATACTTTTAAATCGATGAACCTCACGACGGAACAGCTCGAAGAAGTGCTGCAAGCCGCCAAACAATCTGATGCAAAAACGATAAGCGATGCACAGCTTCAACAAATTGAACAGATGCTTCGCCGTCTCGAAAGATCTTTTTCTAAGTACTCTGCCGAAAAAGTCTTAAACCTCAAACCTGTACAGGGCGAGTGTAAAGGTAGAGAAGGCAAATTGGCAGAAATCTCGGCAGAGTACCAAGCCATGGAAGCGCTCATGGCAAACATGACACAAACGCTCATGGGGATGGAAAGCGTTCGAAGCAAATTTACTGAACTCTTTGGAAGTTACAGTTCGCTTCTTGGTTCACTATCCAAATCCCAATCTGGTGCAAACAGCCGTCTAAAGCTTACGTCGTTTTCGCTCAACCAAACCAAAGACTCGATTGACCAAACGATCGAGTCTTTTAAAGCGCAGATGAGCGCCGAAATGGAGCAGTACGAAACGCTTGGCGCGCAACTTTATGCCATGATGAACAAAGCAATTCCCATTCGTCTGGCCTCTCATGCTGCGCCAGCTCCAGAAGGTGAAAATAACGGCGACAACGAAAATAATACTGAAAATCCAGAAAACGCCGAGAATGCAGAAGCGCAAAACGCCGAAAATGCTGAATCTGAGCAAGCGCAAGACGCTGAATCAGAAGTTATTGCTGAAGAAGAGGAACAGGAATTTATTCCTCCCCCTGCCGAAGCGAGCGCTGAAGCTATCGTTAGTGGCGAACCTGATGCAGAAATTGGCGGAGAAGCTGAAGCTACTGCAGATGTCATGGCAGAAAACGAAGCACAAGCCGAAGAGGCAATTGATCCCGAAGCACAAGCTGAACTCGAAGCTCTTGCAGCAGCAGCTGAGCAAGCAGGATTTTCTGATTTAGCAGACGCGCTGCTAGCAGGAGAAGAACTCACAGATTCTGAGCATGCTGCACTGGCTTCACTCGTTGGTGAAGAAGAAGAAAAACGCATGATGGGCGGTGGCGGACACCATCACGGTGGTGGTGGCGGCGACCACATGACGGCAGCTGTTGTTGCAGCAGAGCACGCCGCAGCGGCACATGCTGCAGCAGTTGCTGGCGCGGCCACTGCTTCTGGTGCGGCAGCTCACGGCGCAGTTGGCGCAGAACACCACGGAGATCACAACAAAGAGGATCAAACAGCAATGGAAATGACCAACGAAAATGATCGTGGTCGTACCGACGAACGCGACAATAAAAAAGCGCCCCGCAAACGCGCTTCATCTAAAAAATCAAGCAAATCCTAAACCATTCAAATTGATTTGCTCATTTAGAGCAAAAAAGAAAAAGCACTGTTTCGCGAAACAGTGCTTTTTCTTTTTAATGCGATTGGTATGGATTTCAATCAATCATTATTTGGTCAAAACTAAGACAATCGCTACGATGAGTCCAAGCAATATCACGCCGAGGACGAGCATAATGATGTTAAATCGGCGATTCTGCAACGCACTTTTTTGCATCTGCATGGAAGTGTTTGCACGAACTGCAGCAGGATTTGTCGTTGGAGCGAAACCATTAAGATGCTCGAAAGTTTGTATATTCGAGCCTGTATGGGGTCGATGCTCATCGATAAGATTTGG
Organism: Myxococcota bacterium; assembly: GCA_045599585.1. Taxonomy (GTDB): domain Bacteria; phylum Myxococcota_A; class Bradymonadia; order UBA4248; family UBA4248; genus RGIG464. The sequence continues at coordinate 45,137 of JAZRWH010000069.1, read as the reverse complement.
CGAAGAAGGATCCTTAACGAGCGAGGCAGAGTGAAGTACGTCTGAACTCATACTAATACTCGCAGTTTCGACAGAAACGCGATTCATACGCACAGAAACCGAACCTGATTCAGGGACAACCGACTCTGTTCGTACAACTTTCGAGTTTTCTTTTGAGACGGAGCTATCACGCACCACTTTAGAAATTTCTTTTGAGACAGAACTCTCACGGGTGACTTTAGAAATTTCTTTCGAAACAGAGCCCTCACGCACGACTTTAGAATTTTCTTTTGAGAGGGAGCTCACGCGAACGAGTTTAGAATTACTCGGAGAGGAAACCGAATCCGCGCTTACAACTTTAGAAATCTCGCTATGGACGTTATCCATCTCACTAAGTTGTCTCATGACAAGACTAATGGAATGGATGGGATCGAGCTGGCTAGCCGCGACCCATTCAGGGCACTCGTGCAGAGCGTCGAGCGCTTCGATAGCAGTGAGATAACGTTTATTGGGGTCTTTTTGGAGACACTTATAGATGAACGCGATCATGTTGCTAGAAAGCTCAACTTCAGGTCTAAGGACGATCTGAGGAACTTCAGCATTCACATGCTGCATCATGACATTGAAGGGACGATTGCCCGAGAAGGGTGGCGAGCCCGAAGCAAGTTCGAAAAGGATACAACCAAGCGAGTAGATGTCGGTCATGGTTGTAACAGGCGAAGCCGTCGCCTGTTCAGGCGACATGTACCAGGGCGTTCCAAGGGCTTGTCCAGAGATAGTAATTTTAGTGCTATCGGTGAGGGCAGCCAAGCCGAAGTCGAGAACTTTGACAAAGAATTTGTCATCATCGTCTTCGATAATCATGATGTTGTCTGGCTTGAGGTCACGGTGAATGACGTTGCGCGCATGCGCTTCTGCCAACGCATTGAGGATCTGGTGGGTAATATGGACGATAACTTGTCCGGACAACTCATTCGGTTTGAGACTAGAAAGCTCGCGCCCTTTGATGAGTTCCATGACGATGTAAGCGACATCGGCATCGAGACCAGAATCGATGAGCTGAACGACATTAGGGTGCACAATACGCGCAATACTGCGTGCTTCGCGCTGGAAACGCTGCGCGACCTGATCGTTTGCCTGTTGGACTTTCGAAAGAATTTTGATTGCAACGGTACGTCCGAGACCAATTTGGCGGCCTTCATAGACGATACCCATACCGCCTTGTCCTACGCGACGAAGCGGAACAAACTTCCCGCCGATAGGATAACCAAGCAGTTGATCACCGCGTTGAAGATCATCTGGATGAATGCCATACCAACCATCGTTGGGGCAGCAATCTCCAACCTCTCGCAATTCACATTGACATTTTGGACAAATTGCCGACAAGGTATCACTCCAAGTCTGAAGTTAATCGAGGAAAAACTCTCACAAAATTAGTGTACAACAAACGTTTGAAATTAAACATCTTTTTTTGCCAAATGTCCGAAGAATATACCATCTGGTCGAAGACGTTCCCCTTCCGTCACAACGTCTCAACCCTAGATTAAGGCTACAATCGATTGAGGCTACTGGATTTGCGAGAGGGCAAAAAGCGCTGCAGCTTGCTGTGCTTCTTTTTTACTATGACCGCGTCCAGAGCCCATGCGCGCTTCATCGACGAAAACGTCCACGACAAATTCGGGACAATGTCCAGGTCCTTCTTGGCTGACCACTTCGTATCGCACTGCATGGCGTTCACTCTGTGCCCATTCTTGTAGACGAGATTTAGCATCCGCAACTAGCCAATTTCCATCGGGATCTGCGAGCAATTCAGCATGAAAGCGCAAAATAAAATTACGCGCACTATCCATGCCACCGTCGAGATAAATAGCCCCGATCAATGCTTCATAAGCGTCAGCCAACGTTCCGGGTCGCTGTTCCCCTGCACTTTTTTTTTCGCCGCGCCCCATTAAAATGACAGCTTCAAAACCGAGTTGTCGAGCCAAAAGAGACAGAGCTTCTTCACACACCAAACGGCTTCGTAACCTGGAAAGTTCGCCTTCTGCAAACTCAGGATGCGCAACATAGAGAGCCTCACCGATTACGAAATCGAGAATGGCATCTCCCAAAAACTCGAGTCGTTGATTGTCTGAGCCAACCCCTTTGCCATGTTCGTGCGCAAAGGAGGGGTGGGTCAGGGCGAGCTGAAGAAGTGCGTCATTTTTAAACTTATACCCAATTTTATCACAAAGTAAGTTCAATTCTGCGTTTATCATTTTATCAAACAAACAGGATCAGGAATATTATTCTAATATTTAAATTTTTTCACGCGATCACACAACGAAACATGGGGGTTAGGAAGTGGGAATTAAGCGTGTAAAAACAAAAAAACCGGCATCACCACGAAGGAAATGCCGGAAAAGATCAGGCTAACTTCAAGAGCGTTTTCACTTTTGAGAGGAGTTCTTGGCCTTTAAAGGGTTTATCGAGGTAATCGTTAGCTCCGTACATCGGTGAACTCATTTCGTTGAGTGTTTCGCCGATTCCGGTAAGCATAAGGATTTTTACCCCTTCGTAATCCGGCTTTGAGCGAAGATATCTTAGGATCTCCCAACCGGTAAGTTCTGGCATCATCACGTCGAGCACGACGAGATCGGGTTGCTCAACGAGGATCGTTTCTAGCGCATTCGCGCCATTATTTGCTTCGATCACATCGACATCGAGCATTTCGAGATGAAGTCTGACGAGGGAACGGAGATCGGGATCGTCATCAGCGACAAGGACAAGAGACTTTTCGGACATAGTTAAACTCACTCAAGTCGACAAATTCAACTGAACAGAAATCTACAGAATACCGCGTTCGCGCGTTGCACGGCGGTTAAACTCGTCAATGCCTTTGACAGAGTAGATATGCCAACGCAGCTTAATGCGCTCCATTTCAAAAACGAGCTCAAGTTTCTTGGTTTTAGGGCCAGTAGCAGGATACAGCATCGTGACATAAACGTATGAGCGACCTGTGTCTTGAGTTCTTTCGATCTTCGTAATTTCGTAGAAGCCGTGGAGATTATTTTTAGCATTGTACCAGTTCGAGGAGACAATGGAGCCCAGCTCACCCATCTGCTTACAGACTTTGTCACCATCGCACGTTTCGCGATAGTGGCGGAAATTTGCAGAAGGCATACTTCCAAGAACGCGTTCAATACAATCGGTTTCAGGTTCAAAAATGAGTTTACACCCCGAAAACGAGAACGCACCAAAACAAAAAGTACTAAACAACAAGAGATTGAGGAATTTGTGACGCATAGACGATATTCCCAACGTTTCGAAGAGCATGAGTTTACATCATCGCATAGAGGCGATAGACAAACTTAGGATCTCCGTACTCAAAAGGCAAAAGCGCATCCAACAGAAGATCACCTAGAGAGTAGTCTCCGGGCGGGATACTTGCCGTATCTTCAGAAAAGATGCGATTACAAACAGTTTTAAAGGCCTGATTCAAGTCATCAGGTGTCAATGAAACGCGATTCATGGCTGGGCCATAAAAGCGATCTGTGACGATATCAAGGATTTCCTGGAGGCACATGCCCTCAACGACGCCGCATCGGTGCAACATGGGGAAGATTTCACGCACATCCACATCAAAGACGCGTTTACTCCATTCAGTAAACGAGAAGATAAACCATTCGAAGCCGGTATTTCCGCTCGCGAGGAGGAGGAAATAGCACATACGAAGCTTCTGCTGAACGTGTCGGCGAAGCATATCGAAGGTCATGTGACGACGAATCTGGTTTTCGAGCGGTTCATGTAGCGAACCAATATGACGCCACGAGACAACGGGGACGTAATCGAAAAGGTACTCCGAGACACTTTCCGGAACCGTAGCCAAGGCTTTTTTCCAAGCTTCAATCTCTTTGAGATCGTGCAAATAGAGATAAAAGTTAGCGCCACAATCGTTCGCCAACTGTGAAAATCCCTTAATGATTGCATCATCCGAAGCATTAGGATTTGCAGCAGCTTCTGCGACTGATCGATCAACGCCACGCGTATTATTGAGCTGCATGTCGAGGCGCAGAATCATGTCTTCGTAGTAGAGATTACGTTCATTATTCTGACGCGTTTCAGCACTTGTTTCAAAGATCTGCAAAAGGATGCGCGCTTGGGAGAATTCACCCGAACCGAATTTTTTTTCGATCATCGAAAGGACTGTGGCGCCCTTTTCGTTCACGTCACCGGCAGCCCCAAAATAACCGAGCAAAAGCTCGCGCAACAGCCCAAGTTCAGATTCTGAGAGTCGATGCGTTTCGGGAAGATGTTCGTTATCCAACAAAATGGAAAGATAGGCGCGAGAAGCAGCATCTGCCACCTTTCCAGAATGGATCTCTCCCATGACCATCGAGGCCAAGATATCGAGCGCGTCCGTATTGACGCCGCTGAAGACAGCATCTTCATCCGCATTTTTTTCTGCTTCAGCCTGTTGCGCACAGACTTCCTCGTAGCGCGCAGCAAAACGCGGACAAACTTTGTTTAGAACCTCACCAAGACAACTTCGGCTGGAAGCCACTTTTCCGCCTCCCATCATCTTTTCCACCAACCTACCCAGCATTGCCAACATCTCACCCACTTAACCCGTATTAGCAGAGCGACACGACCTGCCCCCAAACTATCACCGTTCCCAAATATAAACAAGATTTGAACGACGAACCATAAAATTCAAGCAGGCAACGAAGCCCCGCCAGGAATGATGGCAAAAAAAAAGCGCCTTTCTGTTTAGGAAAGGCGCTAAATAGCGGGAGAAGGATTCGAACCGACGACCTTCGGGTTATGAGCCCGACGAGCTACCTGACTGCTCCATCCCGCATCAAGAGAAAGTAGCGGGAGAAGGATTCGAACCGACGACCTTCGGGTTATGAGCCCGACGAGCTACCTGACTGCTCCATCCCGCATTACATCTTGCCTTTCTCAGCAAGCGCTCCCCTTCTACTGGAAACTTGCGCGTTAGTCAAGATGTTTTTCTCAGCCACTCATTTTTTATTTGCTCTGCGTTTTTGATTTCGCATACACATCGGCAGCATTCGAGATACGCGTCCATTCTGCCGGTTTCACCGTCTTAAGCACTTCGGCTTCCATTTGATAATCTCGCTCGCTTCGCGCTGAAACGTTCATACCGTGGTGCTCGTACGTCTCTTCGTAATACAAAAATTCGACCCACGCCTCACCATTCGCCGTCGTATAGCCTGTCAACAAATAGCGACGCCACGCCCTGCCCGTGTCGGCCCATTCCGTCTCCACGTTGTAGCCGCCGCCCGAATCTCTAACCTGAAATCCTTGTTTGAACAGAAGCTGTCGCGCTGCCGTCCACACCTGCGGAAATTCATCTGCCTTGTATTTGTACGTCTTAAGCTGTGATGTAATGTACGAATCGTAATTCGTCGTATAGGCCATGCTCGCACATCCCGCCATGCCCAAAACGAGTGCAGTCATCAGTGATGCCAATAATACATACAGTTTCTTTCTCATCGTTTTCTCCATCCAATTCTAAATTCGCAGACACTTAAAGATCAAACGTGACGGATCGATCTTTTCGCGAGGCGATCGTTCCTGCGAAGCATAAGTTTTGGGAAGGGGGAAGTCTCCCCCTGAGCGGCTATCTTCCGCGAATCCAGGCCTTTCCAAAAGGCCTGTCGCGTTCGATACGCCGCTACCCTCTCTTGGGGTACCCTAAAAAGCAATATTGAAGCCAAATAGCGCAATTTTTTGTCAAACCAAAGACAAACACTGCACAATCAAAGAGCCGGCGTATTAAGCCCGACCCTGTCGGGCGAAAAGCCGGCTAGCCCGGCGTATTTCGTCAGAAATAGCCGGGCCCGTCTAATCCGCATCAAAATGACGCGTTCTTTCAGCCATACGCGCGCCGCGCGCGGCTTTGCCAGATTGCCACGCCGCTGCAATCGCAGCTGACAGATTAAAACGAGGATCTTCTTCCATGTGCGGCGAAAAAGATTGCGTCGGTTTTGGAGCGAAATTTGATTTTTCTTCCAAAACCGCATCATTTTTTGGCACATTCACCACTTCTTCTACCTTTTGTTGAACATCTTGTGCGGGCGCTGCAGACTGGACAGCGACGGGCGCTTCGACTGTCTTTTCGGGCACAACCGCTTTGAACAGCGTATCGAGGTGAACGACGAAGCCAACGCCTGGCTCATTATTTTGCTGAGCGTAGTTAAATTTTGCGGCAAAACCGTGAAATTCAGCGAGTTCAGAATTGGAAAGTTCCTGGGTAATGTAGGCACCGTCAGCATCGGTTGGAAAGACATTTTGGATGCCGCAATGATCGACGAGAATATCACGAAGATGAGCAAATGCCTTAATTTGTTCGACGTACAATTCTGGTTGTCGAATTTGACTCTTTCCAAGCTGACCTTTTATGTAATCTCTTCGTCTATCCCAACGACGTTCATCATTATCTAGCTGGAATCCCAAAAGGGCATTTTCAAACTCGATGCCGATGCACTGACGCAGAACAGGATAATCGCCAGTGGCTTTGGGCGGGCAAAACGGGACTGCTCTCATGGGATCCGCCCACTGGATGACGAGGCTCTCAGAATGCGTTCCAAACGAGCTATCTATGCTGAAATGCGAGCGCAGAGGCGATGAACCTTCGATGCGTTCTCGAACAGCGCGATCCATTTCGGGCTGAGCCAGCACGCAACACATATCAGGTTTAACCGAGGCGCTAGAGGGATCGGGCAAAAACATGCGTGCGACGCGGAAACCGTCAACGTGCACTTCTTTGCCGTCGATGATCAGATCACCCAAACCGCCGCGTTTTTCTGCCATCATGACGATCATTGTCGAGACGCCGAGTTTACCGTCGGGCAGAAGATCATTTTTGCTTTGATACTCCGCCACCCAGTCAACGACGGCATCATCGTTCAAATTCCATACGGGCGACTCTGGGGGAACGGCGCCGCGCCAAAAGAGCTGGCGTGCGCGCCGATTGTAACTTTTTGCGTCATCGCGCGAATATCCATCCTGTAAAGGCACGATCAACCTCCTTAGCGTCCCTGGAGTTCGCGTCTGCAGGCGTCGCAAATGTAAGCGCCGATGTAAGGTTTAGGATTATCAGCGTCTTTATTCATAGGCAAACCGCAGATATCGCAACGTTTCATGTCACGGCGTTCTTTGACGAGATCGACCAATTCTTCAGCGTGCGGCGAACCTGTTCTGAGAATCATATCGAAATACTGACCGAAGAAATTGCGAAGATTAAAGCCTTTAGGAATACCAGCCATGACGACAACTCCTTTTTATGCACGAAAATGCGCGTGCAACTTAATGAACCCAACACACGGCGAAGCCAAGTGTACCTTAAACCATACAATATTTCTCACATTACGCCAAAACGCGCGATGGAAATCGTACCCCAAAAAGACGCGATTACAGCGACACATCTCGTGCTACGAGCCTGACACGTTGTTCACAGTTTAAATTCGACGGACGGCATAAAACGCTGCGGTTCGAGATTGACTTCGACGGAATCGCTGTCGCTCTCATCTGTGTCTGCAGCCATTGCCGTTTGCAGGCACATAGAAAAAGAAGTCGAGATGAGATCACCATGTTTTTGGACGCGCTCTAAAATATGCTCAAAGAACGGCGCGATAAGTGGAGGAAATTCATATTTTTTATATATTTTGAGAACAGACTTCGCCTGATCAATTTTATAGTTGTTTACACAAAGATCGATCTCAACGAGATGAGCGGCAGATTCGAATACCTTGGCCCCCAACCGATTGGCATTTTGGAGAACGGTGTCAATGGCCTCCTGAGCATGAGCGTAGTCGGCCTGCATACCAAACTGAACGGCGCGCATCAATGAGTACAACGTTTCACACCATAGCGTCTTCGGCATAGCGAAAGCAGCTTTTTCGATAAGTACGGCAGCCTGTGATTCATCGCCAGTATCCAGCGCATAAAAAGCGCGGACGAAATAGACGATCGAAATGCCGACGCGATCCTCGGCCGTTGTAAACAGACTGAGTGCATCATCGAATGCGTGGCGAGCTTCAAAAGACAGATCTTCCGACAAAAATGCAATTGCATCGAGAATACGCGTCCACGCTTTAATTGAAGGAAAAGCCATCCAAGGGTGATCTAAGCTGAGCTGTCGAGTACGCTCAATGAGGGCATTAGCTTGCACTTCATCTTTATAGAGGATCGCCATGATCAACCGCACATTAAAGAGTGCAGTTTCGAACAAGACATCGCCGTAATTTGTGAAACGATCGGCCATGGTGTTGAGCAAAGCGAATGATTCGGGCGATGGATTTTCGCAGCAAGTTTCGCATGCACGCACCGCCTCAAGTTCAGCCAACGCACGCACCTGGTTGAAGTTTTTAAGCGCATCGCCAGCGCGTCGTTGCAGATCGTGGGCACGTTTAGCGTTTCCCAGGCACCAGAGTGCGTGACTTAAGAAGACGTACGTATGCGCAGATCGTTCGATACGGCCAGTCACCCCATATTCGCGGCATACATCTTCGAGATCTTTGGCAGCGTCCTTATAATTCCCGAGCGCCAAGCTGCAGCGCCCCTGAGCTAAGCGCGCTTCACAGAGTGCATCACGCGTAAGAAAGTAAGATTTATCAAAAATGGGGTGAATCATCTTATAAGCTTCGTCACATTTACCGCAAACAAATCGATACGAAGCTTCAGCGATTCGCACAAACGTACGTTTTTCCTCATTGGAACCAGCGAGCTGAGTCAAGGCAGCAAGTGCGTCACGAACGGCGATTTCATTACCGAGTGCCAAACTATTTTTGACGTAGTCGCAGAAGACAAGAATCCAGCTCAATCCATTTTGAGAATTATTGTTGGCATTGTGATTATGCTGCCAAATTTTAGTAAGTGTTCGATAAAGATCCTGGGCAGCAGCGAGGTTACCCTCGGAACAATTTGCGGCAGCAGCGCGCAGTGCTGTTTTAGCAAAGGCCATTTCTTCGTCGGCGACTTTCCAGTGACGCGCAAGTTCAGCGAGTTGATCACAGGTTGGGTACTGATAATCGGACTCGAGTGCGGATGCTGTTAGTCGGTGTAATTCTTTGACTTTTGCAATGGGAGCAAAAGTTTCTATTGTACGAGGAATCCAGGGTTCATAAAAAACGACGGTTTGCGTTCCATGATTATCTTCAATGCGCAGAATGCCGTAATCGCACCACGCTTCAACGGCCTCCTGCCAACACATAGCGAGCGCTTTATCGGACTCGTGTTTCCAAAACTGTTCAAGTTCTGCCATATTAATGCGCGCGCCCAAAACCGCGAGTCGGAGCAAAACTTCTTTATAAAGCACGAACCGGAGTCCCAAACGACGCCCTATACAATCGAAGCGCGTGCGAAAGTAGTGACTAATAGCATTCGGGATGGGTGTTGGTTCATCATCGTTGTATGGGAGATCGAACCTACCCTCTTGCGTTTGCACGAGACGTAAATCCTGTCGGAGCTGTTCAACGCAACTCAAGGCATAATACACATTTCCCGACGCGCGACGCGTAATGCGTTCAGCCAAAGACGGCGTTAAAAACTCTGATTTGACCAGCAAACGCACCATTTTTGCTGGCTCTACCGCCTCAAGATCCATTGCGTTTTGCATCAAAGCCTTAAACGACTCTCGCTGCGTAATCTCAATGCGATCGGGGAACAGCGCGTTGACATCGGAGGTTTCGTATGCAGCTAAAACGAACGTATTAGGAGCGATACGTGCAAGTTCGGCCAAAAAATCGTAGACGATCGCACTGCAGCACTGGAGATCGTCTATGATCAAAAACAGGGGACGGCGAAGGGCTGATGCGGCAATTGAAGCGAGCATCAACGGATCATTGAGTGCATTGGATGCACGTGTCCAAAACGACGTATTTTGAATTGGAGAGCTATCCAAAAAGATTTCGAGCAACTCGGTGTTTTGAAGTCCAAGCTCGTGGAGACGTTGCGCGATAGAAGAAGAGCATTCCATGCCATCAACGGAATCAGCTGGTTCATTGAGGACTGCTGTGAGAATCTTCCACAATACAGCAGCGCTTTGATGAAATGCCGATACTTCATCCACATCATCATCTTTTGTGCAATGCACCTGAACGATTTGTGCATTTAGGGAACGCCAAGATTTGGAAAGCTGCTGAAGCAAAAAAGTTTTACCGAACCCAAATTCACTTCGGATCACGACAGCGCGCGTCATTCCAAGCAGCGCGCTTTTTGCCATCGCATCGAGAGCATCCCAAACATGCTCATGTTCTTCACAAAAGCATGAACCATGGGGCAAATATGAATTTTCTGCACTTTCTTCTAATTCTATAGCATCCAGATCAACATCAGAAAGTGATCGTGCATGTGCTTCGACGATTTCAACAGCATCGAGCGCCTTAAACTTCGAAAATAGGCCCTCATCATTCGAAGCACAATCGGCTTCGAAAGCCATTTTGCGCATTTTTTCGATCTGCGGGCCGTCGGGCAAACTGCGCTGTACGACGCTAATTTTCTCGATATCGCTTTTAAACTCAGCGGCATTCAAATACCGCATCCACATACGACGCGCCAGCGCCCTTTCAAGTACGGCTTCGAAGGCGTCTTTCGTGTTTTTCGGAACGTTTTTCAGCGTTGCGTTCCATGCGATCGGCTGGCGTTCATCATTGAGCTGTGCGCGAAGGATTGCTTCATCCGAATCACCGTCAAAAGGCAATTTACCGCACAAAAGTTCATAAAGAATGACGCCGACGCTATAAAGATCAGAGGCTGGACAGGCACGCGACATGCCATCACAGATTTGTTCTGGCGCAATAAACCCGGGTGTACCAAACGTTCTTGACTGTCCGCTTTCATTTTCTTCGAGCGGCACCACAGCCAATCCGAAATCAACGAGTTTTGCCGCTAATGACTCACTTGTCCATACGACGAGAACGTTTTCGCTTTTAATATCTCTGTGAACGATGCCGCGCCCATGAACGTACTCGAGTGCATCAAGCAACTGACAAACGATATCCTTAATCACCGAGAGTGGAAGGTGAGCGTTACATAATTCATGAAGCGAAATACCGCGGACATACTCCATTGCCAAATAAAGCTGTCCCGATGGTGTCATACCAAAATCGAAAGCCTCGACAATGTGTGGTTCACAAAGCATTAATAATGCGCGAGCTTCACTATAGAACTTTTGCTGAATCTGTTGATCGCGAGAGTACGCGAGCTTAATCACTTTAATTGCGACGTGCTTTCCCAGGATACAATCGTACGCTGCATAGACATCGCCCATACCTCCGCTACCGATACGGTGCAGCAGTTCGTAGCGCGACTCAAAAGTGTTTAATTCTGATAATGATTCAGCCTTCATCTGCATCCGAAAGAGCTCTTGCCAGTGTTTTATGCAAAGCATGCTCACGAGTCTATGAACGAAAAAAGCGCTGCACGTGAGCACAGCGCCTTATTCAGTCAAACGTCTTACGCGTTTAGAACTGGAAGTAGGGACCGACCGAAAGATCGAAGTGAGCGGTTGGAAAATCGGTATTGACGAAGTGAATGGGAACGGTCAATTCGACGTTCAAGCCGACATTTTTGTGGAAAGTCCAGAGGAAACCAATCTGAGGCGCGACGTGGAGAACGCCGTCGATAACGATGAGGTTTGTTTTTTCGCTACCCTGTTTGATACTAGCGTTTGCACCACCCCAACCGATTTCAGCGCCGACGTAGAGTCGATAGGGCTGTTTGCTAAGTGCGAGGTAACGAATTGCAGCGCCGATCATGAGACTTGGGAAAACAGCGCCGTGTTCAATACCGTAGAGATCTTTTTTGGAGTCGATCATATTAGCGAACTGGCCGCGTAGAAAGACACCGAGTTGGAGATTATACGGGAGGTTGAACATCGCCGAAGCGCGAATGAAGAAGGGGGTAACTGCAGCGCCAGTTGCGGTGACCGTATGAACTTTTTCGAAGTTCCAGCGTTCGAGCAGCATCCCCTTACGAGCAATCGCGAAGCCAGTGCCAGCATTGATATTAAACTGAAAGAGCGGCGTTCCGTAGATGGTTTCGAGATCTTCGTCGGTGAGTCCGCTACAATCGCCAGAAAGGACGGTTGTGAAGGGACGGTTGCTCGTACCAGCACTGCCGATGATACCTTTAGAACTACTAGAAGCCTCGACGTAATAACGAATTTGGGAACCAATCGTTGCAGCACCCGGAACGACGCCCTTAAAGGATTTGACGTCGGCGGGATCGTGATCCATGCGCACGGATTTATAAGACGTTTCGCTATCGCTCTGATAGTAGAGCGTCATCGTTTCGACATCTTCGGGATTATTAGCGACGACGACGACGGGGACAGCAGCACAACGATTACCAGTAACGATTGCGTTATGTTCGATTGCGGGCTTAGCAGCTGCAGCAGAAATGACGGGAAGCCCACCTGACTTAAGGTCATTTTTTGCGCGTTCGAGGATATCATCGAGTTCGGGCGTACGATAATCGTTAGGAATCTCGACGGTAGCTTTGAGCGAGACAGCTTTAATAAAGGAAGCGTAAGCGCGTTCTTCTGCAATAGCGGGGGCGGAGTCTTTAAGTCGACCGTAACCGATAACGCCTTGAGCAACATAGATATTTGCGACGCTTGGATCTGTAATTTTTGCGGTTTCTACAATTTGAACGGCAGAGCGAATTTTGGCTTCAGCGTCTTCAAGTTCGAAGTCGTCATAAAGCGACATAGCCTCAGAACTCAAAGCAACCGCGTCTTTAAAGGACCCGCCGGCATATGCGGTAGTGGCAAAGCCGAGAACACAGCAAAGCGAGACGAGAAGAGCGATCAAAGCGGATGAGGTTCGCATAAGATGTTTCTTCATATGAATAGACCTTCAATAAAAGAGTAAAGCGCACAGTCGTAGAGCAATCCCGAACGCTGCGCTGAATACTTTATATAATAGCAGAAACGATAACAAAGATTGAAGCTAAACCGCGTTTTTAGGGCAATAAAAGCGACAATACAGTGAAACTTCGCTGCGAAAGATAGATAAATCGACAAAAAAGCCCTTCAGAGCGGCAAGGCAGCCGTCTGGAGGGCAATGAAAGGAACGAAGAGTAATATTAACGCTTCGTGATATGGATTTCGACGCGGCGGTTCAACGCGCGGCCTTCATCTGTATCGTTTGTAGCGATCGGTCTATCCTGACCATAACCCGCGGAGTGCATACGTTTCTTATCAATGCCGCGTTTAGCAAGGGCATCGAGAACGGCTTTAGCACGGTTCTGCGAAAGCTTCTGGTTACTCTTAGCTTTACCTTTATTATCGGTATGACCTTCGATGGCAATTTCGATGGTCGGGTTATCACGGAGAACAGTCGCGATTTCATCGAGAAGTTCATTGGAGCCGGGGAGAAGCGTTGCTTTACCGGTTTTGAACTGGAACTGTTCATTAAGCTGAATTTCAGTTTCCGTAACAACGATGAATTTACGGGGAGGCGGACATCCGTTTTCTTCGATAACGCCTTTTTCGAACGGACATTTATCGACAGCGGTACATTTGTCGGCAAATTTATCGAGAAGACCTTTGTCGGCAACCCAAGGATCGCAGACTTTATCGCCATCGCTATCGGGGTTCGGGCAACCGAAGTTCTCTTTCGTACCACGAACATCGGGGCACGCATCGACATCCGTACAGAATTTCGCAAATTTCTCTTCGAAGCCAGCTTCCTTGACCCAGGGATCGCAGATGCCATCATCATCAGAGTCGGGATTGGAGCAGCCACTGAAGGCCAACTCACCCGGTTCGGTCGGACAATAGTCAACGCCTTTGCAGGCGAATTCAGCAGTCAAACCAAATTCGGAAACCCAAAGATCACAAACACCGTCTTTATCGGTATCGGGATCAGGGCAACCGGCAAATTCAACTTTACCCGGAGTATCGGGGCATTTGTCTTCCATATCTATGATACCGTCTTTGTCGCGATCCTGAGTTTTAGGATCTTGACAAAGCGGATGAAGGCTTTTGGAATCCGCTGCTTTGATCATTTCGTCTGCAAAAGTGACGTGATCTTCACCGCGATTGCCGTTACCATTGCCTAATTCCAGTCGACCAAACTCTTGATGAGCCTCGGCCAACGCGAGTTCTTTCGGCGCACAGCGATAGGCGCGGTCGTGAATTTGTTCAGCCTGTTCTGCAATCTGCTGCTGCTGAGCAGAGAGCTTCGTTCCGTCGACGCAACCCGTAGTTGCACCCATCGCGAGGACGCACACAGCCCATAACCCAGTCGCACCCAGCAGAAACGTTTTTTTGTTCGTTTTCTTGTTCATGCTCTGTCTCTTGAATGACTCAAATTTATGATTAAATCGGAGTTAATTTTATGAACTGACGGATTATTTCGTCACAGCCGTCGCAGGAAGCGGAGATGTCCATGGATCTGACTGAGCTTTTTCAGCTGCAGCATTCGCCATGTCGATCGATTTCTGTGCATAGTCAGCACTTGCACCAAACTGCGAATATCCCCAGAGCTCATCCGCTTTGCGGAGATACTCCTTCGCCAAAGTATATTCGTAAGGCGCTCGCTCTTCAGCATTATACTTCGCTGCCTCTTCGAGCGCATCCTCGGCATTCGCCCGTCTGCTTGTTGATAATATCGGACCACACGCCGTTGTCGTAAATATGACCGCGATTAACAGTGTTCCAAGACGCCATTTCTTCATCATCTTTATTGGCCTCTCCTAATGAGTTCTATCCATACAGCAAAATAGCCATACAAAGCCTTCATGACTATATCAGATTCTATAACTTTTGTCAAAGCGCGAACTAAATCGGCTCATAAGGATCAAGAACCATTCCTTCCAAAAGCGGTTTTATACGTTTCGATGCCTTCAACATCCCTTCTCCCTCGGGATCCAAGCTTTTTTTGTCTCGCTTTATCCACGTTACGACTGTACCAGCGATCCCCTTGCCCTCGCGAATCTTCATACAACCATAATAATCATACACATCATTTCCAAAGGTTGCTTCGAGGTGATATCCAGCCTCTCCACCGCAATAAGCTGCCAGTTCACCTTCTTCTGGACCGTTCACTTTGCCGCCCCAACCTACCACAAACGCTTCAACATACAGTTTTACGAGAAGCGTCGTTGCGTGGTCTCTCAACCCATTAACGATGCCCTCTGTCACGATGGCACTCACGACGGATTCATCTTGCTCAGTGTTTCGAATAACCCATGCCTTGGAGGGCGTTGATCCGCTGAATACTCTCTCCCGCGCTACCGCCGACCCAGATGGAACTTTAAAATGAACGCCCCCAAATTCCACTTCGCCCGCACTACACAGTGAACTCCAAAGCGTACACAAAACGAACAACGCACACGAAATCCAATGTTTTTTTAACATAAACACTCACTTCATACACAAAAAGCCGCATATTCTGCGGCTTTTTGCTAAATTATTTGGCAATTTTTGTTCATTCATCAAACAAAAATTTTAAGCTGGGGGAAGCACCCCCACGCAATTCGTCAAGACTTCTTAGTCGTCGTTGCGGACGGCAAAGAATTTACCTTCGATCGGCTTGGAAGCAATATTGAGATTCCATTTGCAACGATCGTCATCCGTCTTCTGACCCCACGTGAAGTTTTCGGGACCATAAGAAACGATGTCTTTGGAAGAATTGATTTTGAGATTGCAAGATTCTGCTGTTTCAAACGTGATCGCATCCGTCGAAGCTTCAAGTTTAGCGATCTGTTCGTTGATCAGACCATCGAGTTTCGAAACGCCAAGGCTGCAAAGCGGTGCAAGCGTCGAAGCATTGACCCACGTTTTGAGGATCGTTTCGGCAGCTGCCCAACCAAGTTTTTCGCTGATGAGGTAGTTAATGAAGTTGGCGCCAGCCGTACCAACAGCCGTGCACTTCGTAACTTTGGTTTCATCAATCGTATCGGTACGAATCGTCTTGGAGGAAACAGTTCCCGCTGCAATCGCTTCTGCATTTTCGGTATTGAAGGCAATCGCTTCTGCGTTGGCTTTTTCGATCACAGAGTTCCAAGCTTTGACGAGGAGGTAGCCTGCATAGTACTCGATTAAACCACCAAACGATTTAACATCAGAGACATTATCACCGATGATCAACGGAAGCATATACATGATCGTGCTGTAGACGATCGTACCGTAAGCAAAGCTTACATTGTGTTCGTCAATATTGACGGCCGTGCAGCTGTCACCCGTGCAATTGACATATTCAGACGAGAACGTGCCACGGATAGTGCCAATGTTCTTGTCAACTTCTCCAAGAGGAATACCGCAAATCAAACCACCAGATTTGTCTCTGCCGTACTCATTACCGACATAGCATTTATCGAAGCCTGCCATGTTGTAAAGAAGCGTGTCGTAGCTGTGGATATTCGTCATACCCGTTTTATGATCCGTACCCGGTTCGGCCGTAACATAGATGTAACCGGCCATCGTGAAGTTGGTCGTCACTTCGTCGAGAATCTTGATCGCGCTGCTCGTCGGGCTCCACCAGGAATACTGGTTGAGGAACTCGTTGATGTAGTCAGTTACGAGCTGCGTAAGGTTCATGCTCTCGAGAAGCGTGGCGATGAATTCCGGCGAAAGCATCGACAAGATGTAATCGGGAAGACCGATCTTAGCAAGCATGGAGGTGAGCCAATCCGCATTGAGGATGAGCGGAAGAACTTGATTCACGAGAATGGAAGGTACGGCTGTTGCAGGATCTTTAAGAAGATCGAGCGACCATTCGATCCAGTCACCAACCAACATTTCATCAAATTGAGGTTTCTTGCCAGCAGGAACATCTGCGCGCGGCAACAGCGAAAGCGCATTGAACTGGCTCATGAGATCAAACGTACCCGTGTATTTGCCGGCAGGTACGAACGGATCAACGCAGCCTTTCGAAATACATTTGGCATATTTATTGTTATCACTGACACTCGTGAGTTCTGCAGGGCAATTAAGCGATTCACAGGTCTCGATAGGATTGATGATACCGCCTTTCGCGTCATTAAGTGTAACAATAACGGATTTTTTGCTGGAGCTCATGCCGTCGGTGCAGCCGTAAGCATTGTATGACGCACCGTTCGTACCAATGGCAACAACCGCATAGGAGGTATTGAGCGTCTGAAGCGTGTTTGAAATAACCGAGCCATCGATACCTGACTGATTGTACGCAAAACCAAGGCTCTGATAGCCATCTTTATAAAGATCGTTGATCTGCTCGGAATCGAGCTGAGCACTGCCGATAATGTGAGCACACGTGTCGGGAACGAGGAAAGCCTGGGCACTGATGACAGAGGCTTTGCCGCTATATTTAATCGTTGCACTGTACGTGTCTGACTCTTTAGCATCAATGCAGTGATAGAAAACGCAGTTGCCGTAGCTGTAGTTCGGGCTGGTCTCATCGTTGCAGCTAAAGGTTTCACAGACATCTTTAGGAGGCTCGATATCCTGATTGTTCTTGGCTTTGATCGTGACCGATACATAACCTTTTGCAGAACCGTGCGCATCATCCGTTACAAAAGTCACGTTCTCCGTACCCGCAACGCTACCAGCGGTGAGATAAACAATCGCACTGCCGTTCATCGTTGATACAGTCGCTGTTGTGCCCGTATTCTGAACGGTAATCATGGAAGCCGGCGACGAGACCGTGACGTTGACAGGCTCCTGAACCAACGTCCATTTGTCTGATTTTTTAGCAACGCTCACCGTTATCGCGACAGACTGACCCTGTTCGAGCGTGACGGAGCACATCGATTCCGTTGCGCAACTCTTCTGATCATCAGGAACGTTGGGAACTACACCAATCATATATTGAACTGTCGTTTCTTCGCTGCTCTTGCCACTGTCATCTGAACAGCTCATCGCAGTCATCGAAGCGAGTGCACAACAAAGACTTAATGCAAATACACGGCTTTTTTTAAACATAAGCATTCATCCTTATAAAAATGTCTCATTTGAGGCAGGTGTGATTTCTATGAACCAAATGTGCATAAAGACACACATCTTGGCTTATATAGCCAACGTTTTAACAAAATCCACCGAAATGGGACAAGATTCTAATGTTTTGCGCAAAATTCATACAAACGCACATAAAAATCATATCGTCTGTTTTGTTTGCGCTTCGCCTATTTGCCTACGGCAAATACGGCTTCGCAAGGCGGCTATTCGCAAAGCGAATACGCCGCCTTTTTTGTGCGCGAGGCGGAAGGAGCGGCCTAACGGCCGTGACTGAACGACGAAACACGAAGACGAAGCGCTCACAAACGGGCTATCGCCAAAGCCGATACGCCCGTTTCGCTTAGCTATCGGCCTTCGGCCAATACGCTAAGCGCTGCTATCAATTGACCGCGCCTAAACAAGCCCGTCCAGTTTTGCCAAAACTGACTGCACCCACGGCACAAATCCAGCACTCACGGCTTGTGCCAAATCACCAACGAGTTCGTTCGCTGGCGCGGTCAATGCCTGCTGAAGCGCGCGAATGCGTTCGACGCAGGTTGTGCGTGCGGCGTCATTCGCGAGACCTTGTTCGGCGCATGCATGGAGTTCCGCGAGGATTTGGGCGGTCAATGGCCCGGGAACGATTTCGGCGGCTGTCTTTTGGGAAGGCTCGGAAGCTGATTTCTTGTTTTTTTCGGCTTCTTTGGCTGCCTTTTTAGCAGCCTTTGCAGCTTCTTTGGCTGCTTTGGCTTCGGCTTTTTCTGCTTCTTTTTGCGCCTTTATCGCCGCTTTTTCAGCCTCTTTGGCGGCTTTGGCTTCGGCTTCTTCGCACGCTGCGCGCTCGTCAGCTTCTTTGACCAGTTTTTCGTAGCGACGGAACAGATCGGCCACGATGTCGGGCTCTTTCATGTCGGATTTGTAGCCGTAGAGCTTCATGACGGCGAGGTCATTTGCGCGATGCGCTTTGCGAAGTTCATCGGGCATCGTCGTTTCGTCGTAAAGATCCGCCAGCGAGCTGTCGGGATAAAGCGCTCGCGCATCGAGAATCGCTTGCGCCGTTTGCTCAATCTTCGCTTTTGCGTCGTCGCTCGCGTCAGGCCATGGGAAGTTGTTGTAAACCACGTCTTTGCTATATTGGTAATCGCTTTTCATACGTCCACAAACAGCACGCATCCATGCCATGTGCACAGATGATATTAAAATACCAAATAGATACAAAGGAGCATTTGGTATAATTAATGCGCTGCCATTTACAATTATTTCTGGAGAAACATAACAAATTGGGACATAATTTCTATTTTCAGATGAAACTTTTGGTAATACCAGCATCTCACATTCTGGTTGTCGAATTTCACCAAACAGATAAGGTGTTTTAGCCAATGTAATTGTTTGTGGCCGATCACTAGAATTTCGATATTCTGAAGTTTTATTCAATCTATCTTTAATAAAATTAGATTCATTTAATTCTTTAGGCGAAAATTTTTTAAGCCAAAGACACCAGCGTTCTTCGTTTTTTATTATTTCCGCACCACCTGCATATTTTCGAACAAATTTAATATAATTACCATTTTCACTCAGTAATTTGTCTAAATCGTTTTTATCTAGAATTAAATGGCCATCATCTATAGGCATACTCCCATACAACATTTCTGGAACACAACATAATGCTTTTTTTCTCCGTTCAACAAGACAACAAGGTCCATTTATAAGATAAGGATTAATTATTTCTGCTTTAATCATATGATCTTTGTCATAAATCATTTTGCGAGAAATATCATTACACTTGCTAAATCCAATAATAACACAATGCACATGTGCTTTTAGACTTGATTCATTATCCCAAATAAAAGTTCTATAAGCAAAATTAATGTGAATCTTTTCTTTTAGTAAGACGCCCCATAAAACAGGAACTTGTTCACCTTGCGTAATTGAATTGGTCGAAACAAAAGCAGCCTTAGTTCTAGTGTCATTAAGATATCGACTGGCTAGTTTATACCATGCACATACATAATCAAGATTTCCAACACCTTTGATTTTATCACCAAAGATATAGAAGATATCATCTTTTTGAAGTTTGGATTGTTCTTTTTTTCCCACAAATGGTGGGTTGCCCATAATATAATCAAAATGCGGGCGTTCGTTTGATGCAGATACTACACTACATTGATTGATTGATTGATTGATTGAAAATTATATTATTAGAATTGTCAACAAGCAGTGAATCCGGGGCGTTGCGGGGTGTCCCCGCAGAGGGGGTAGCGTCGTATGGCGTAGCCATAGACGCGCAGGGGGAGGCTTCCCCCTC
Organism: Myxococcota bacterium; assembly: GCA_045599585.1. Lineage (GTDB taxonomy): Bacteria > Myxococcota_A > Bradymonadia > UBA4248 > UBA4248 > RGIG464. Next base: position 24,927 of record JAZRWH010000069.1, on the reverse strand, counting down.
CAATAAACATTCCCAATCCATGCGCAGGGCGTTGCCTTCGACGATGTGGGAGTAGGCTTTGAGGGGCAAAAAGTCGATGTCGTGTTTGATGATGTCCTGGGTTTCGCGCAGCATTTGGTGTTCGGCGATCCAGAGGGCTGTGTGTGCGACGCTGACGGCAAAGTCGTTGATTTCGATGCCGTAGAACTGACCAATATTGACGCGGATGACGCCTCCCAAATTGCTCAGGAAACGCTCGCCGTTGGCTTTGAGTGCGCGGTTTTCGAGGCGACGAAGCGAGAGGTAGGTTTCGGTGAGGAAGTTGCCGGAACCGCAGGCGGGATCGAGGAATTTGAGGGACGAGATTTTTTGTATAAATTCGCCGAGTTTGTCGTTGCGCGTCTTGGGCACTTTGTATTCGAGGATGGTGTTGAGTTCGTTGGTGAGGTCGTCGAGGAAGAGCGGATCGATGACTTTGTGGATGTTTTCGATGCTCGTGTAGTGCATGCCGCCTTCGCGGCGCGTCGTCGGGTTTAGGGTGCTCTCGAAGACGGCACCGAAGATCGTCGGGCTGATCGGCGACCAGTCAAATCCGAGGCTCGCTTGATTGAGCAGATAATCGGCGATTTCGTCGGTAAATGGTGGAATTTCGAGGGTTTGATCGCTGAACAGGCCGCCGTTGACGTAGGGGAATGCGGCGAGTATGGGGTTGTCATCGGCGAGGTAGGGATCGCGGGCTTCGGGACGGGTGTCGAGGACGTGGAAGAGATCGACGAGGGCTTTGCGCATCTGTGCGGGTTTGAACTGCTTTAGATAATTGCAGAACTGGTCTTTTTCGAAGATGTCGGCGTCCTCGGCGTAGAGCAAAAAGATGAGGCGAACGCATAGAATATTGAGGGCTTTCTGCGTTTCGGGGCTGTCGGGATGGTGATATTGGGCGCGCAGCAGATCGTAGAGCGTGCCGACGATGTCGCCGGCGGCGATGGAGATTTCAAATTCCTTTTGGCGAATTTCGGCGTCGGTGCGAACGATGATGTCGAGATAATGCGGGTTATCTTCGAGATCTTCGAGGGTGTGAATGACGGGTTCGGGCTTGACGGCTTCCATGTCATAAATGTGGAACTCGTGGAAGTTGCAAGTCACGATATAGCGCGGTTTTTCGCTAAGTGGCAATGCATCCGCGTAGCGTTTAGCCTGTTTGTAGGGCGTCAGCTCGGCGCCATCGGACTGCTTTTGAGCCTTGGTCAAATCGACATGAGCGCTCTTTTGCTCAATGAGCACCTTTGTTTCGGGGATGTAAACGTCGATATAGCTCTGGTGATCGAGCTGCACGGGCTTTTCAAATTTGAGACGCTCTTCGGCATTGTCGATGCCGAGCACGTTTTTGAAAAGCGACATCCAAAAAAGCTGGCAGTCGCGCTTTTCGTCGCCTTTATCGTGCCACGTTTCAATGAATTTATTAAGAGCATTGCGTTGTTGAACTGAGGACATGTGTATCTCCTGCAAAAAGTGAAGAAGCAAGTCAGAGAGAGGATTGAATCGGGGTAGACAAGTCGTTGAAAATAGCGAATTTTACGTCGATAAGACGGACATGCTCGCTTATCTCAACAGGTGGCTGTTTTCGGAAAATCGATTCGTTTGCGTAAGCGGAGCACGCCGCATTGGTAAGTCAATCGCAGCCAAAATAATCGCGGCTTATTACGATAAAATCGTCGATTCCCGTGAACTGTTTGCGAATTTCGAAATTGCGCGTCATCGCAGTTTTGAAAAAGGGCTTAACAAATTCAACGTGCTCTATTTGGACGCGCCATGGTCATCGCTGATAGACGCTCAGGGGGACACTTCCCCCACAAAAAAACCCGCCAGACGAACCTGGCGGGCTTTCAGAACACTAGGTGCTCAATTGACAATTAGTCAAGATCGTTTTCGACAGCGTGGAACAGTCCGTGAACCGTCGTGTTGGTATCGTATTTGAGATCCCAGATGCAACGTTTGGTATTCGCAACGCCTTCGTTATTAAGATAGGTATTAGCGCCGATGTGGCTTTTATCAGCTTCACCCATCATGTTGTAGTAGTTACCTTTGGCATGGAGCGTGCAGTCCGTAGAAGCGAGGCTCATGCCGTTCGCCGTGTTAAGAACGAGTTTGTTAAGCTGTGCGGCAACGAGATCGTCGAGTTTGCCCATACCATCTTCGCAGGCGAATTTGGCAATCGTCTGAATGATGGCAGAACCGAACGAAGAGAGCGTATCGTTGATCGACGGCCAAACCATGTAGAGCAACGATTCGATGAAGCGGTTGCAAGCCTGGTTGGCACCTGTTGACGCATTGACAGCGGGAATCGTAAGGGGCGGATAAACGGCAGCACCGCCTTCGACGTCAGGATTGGACATTGTCCCCTGTTTATTATTAACGTAGAAGTCAACAACAGGTTCGAAGGCGATCTTGTTGAGGAAGCTCTTAAGATAGAGTTTGTTGCCGCTGTTGTCTTTGTCGACCGTATAATCGAAAACGATCGGGAGAATGTCGCCAAAGATTGCAGCGTAGAGGATCTGGCCCCACTTGAATTCGAAGGACGAGGCGTTGATGTCGAGATAAGCTTCACCTTCGGGTACCGTACCTTTGCTCGGGGTGTAGTTAACCGTACCATTCCAAACGCTCGTGACAGCGTCTTTATCGAGCGAAAGCGCGTGACGGCATTTGCCTTCTTCGACATAGGTCATATTGTCGCCATCGGTCTCGATACATTTGATCGTTTTTGTTTTAATATTCCAGTTATCCGTGACGAGATACTGAATTTCATTGAAGTCCGTCTTGAAGCCGGAGAGAAGCATATCTTCGAATTCACCAGCCTTGATCGTACCTTTGAGCTGCATATTGCTGGCGATATCGGCGATATCTTTGGCAATATAGGTCGTGTACTTGTACCAGTCATAATCCTTGAGGAAGTTCTCGATCATCGGTTTGAGCGCTGTAATGGCGATCTGTTTCGTGCCTTCGTTGAGGAAGCCTTTCACAGTCTTCTGCCAGCCTTCATCGCCGAGCATACCGATCAAACGATCGAGCGTATTCGCCCAAATGAACTCGAGGAGCTCATTGACGGGATTATCAAAGAGATTGACGACAAACTGAATCCAGTCACCCGCGAGCATCGATTCGGCTTTCGGATAGGAGCCGTCTGTACGCGATGTTTTGCTGAAGCCGCTCGTAAAGTCGAAGTTCGAAATGATCGTGTATTCGTTATGGAAGCGAATAGGAATTTCCTGAAGGAAGAGTTCTTTCGTTTTATCGGCATCGTCAACCGTAATTCCGGAAATACAACCAGAAGCGAGGACTTCTTCATTGCCATCTTCTGCCCAGGCAACGATAATCGCATTACCGTTCACAGTGTCATTCTTTTTGTTGATCGCAAGGCTCTTCTTCTTGATGGGGTTTGTCGAGGCAAAGGATGTGAAATTGGCACCCGTCTGAAGCGAAAGTTGCGCAACATCAGCTTTGGTCTGGATGCTCGGGCACTCCGTACCTTTGTAAGAACCGTACGTAACGTTCTGAACATCACCAATACGAATACCAACTTCATCTTTGTTCGAAGAACCGGCGTTCACGTAGTTGAATTCCAAATTGACATTGTACGTCGGGGATTCACCAACTTCGACGTTGAGCGTCGCTTCGGCTTTGCCGTTGGAGAACGTAATAAGCGTGCTGCAATCCGTCTTCTTGTATTCGATCTTCGCAGAAGCATCACCTGCGGCATCAGTTTCGAGCGTATTAAATTTGGCTGCTGCACACGTCGAATCGCTGGACGTAACCGTAATCGTCGTACCTTCAACTGGTTTGCCGTTTTTATCGAGGTATTTGACTTTTGCCGTCATTGAACCTTCTGAAATCATCGCTTTCTGGCTGCAAATAGAACTGCCAGAGCATTTCGTCGGTTCGACAAACTGAATCACCGGATCTTTATCGATGACGATCTCACCACCGCCACCGCCGCTGCCACTGCCGCCATTGCCTGTTACTCTCGCAGACGAATAGGCTTTGATGTTGGAATCATCTGAAGCAAAAACGGTAATTGTCGCAGTACAATCATCTTTCACATCCTGAGCATTCAGAATGAACTCTGCTTTACCGTTCAATGTCGTAAGCATGTCATCTTCGACTTTGACGCATTTCGTGTTGTCCGAAACAGCAGAAATCTTTACGCCGTCTTTGGCACTGTCGCCCACTTTGTAGATGGCTGAAATCTTGCCTTCACCGCCAGCTTTCATCGCTACACTGCTCGTAACGCTGATCGAAGCTTCTCCCTTCTCAGGCTCCTCACTACCACCGTTGTTCGAGTTGTCTGAACCCGAATCATCTGAACAAGCAACGGCTCCCATCGCCAACGTCGAACAAAGGGCCAAAATCAGCCAATTTTTTTTCTTCATACTTCCTCCAATCAGACATGCCTGCCTGATGCCATAGATCAGACGAGCCCTACCTACAGCTCGCTAAACAATTGCTTATAAATGTGTACATTTCCATACACACCCTTATGCGCCTACTATAGCAGAACTCATGCGAAATTAAAATTTTCTAAAAAAATAAGGCGGCCGATAATTGACCGCCTTAGCCTTAAACTAAAGTTTACTAAGTCTCAGCCGAAATCGGTCTGACGACGCGCAAACTACTTGTCCGTTCGCTTGATCATCGAAGGATCGTAAAAGTCCGGAGCTTCATAACCTAAAAGGTTCATCGCCGTTGCGGCGATGTTCGAAAGGCGTCGAACTTCGACTTTTTCGTCTAACTGCCAAGGAAGCGATTTGGACGGATCATACAACCAGCAGGGAACACGATTGAGCGTGTGGCTCGTGAGCGAGACTGGATTGCCATCGGCATCACGTTTGAAATCAGCTTTCTTCTTGTCATACTGGTACATTTCGTCTGCATTGCCGTGGTCTGCCGTAATAATGGCTACACCGCCAAGTTCAGCGACTTTGTTCAGAAGACGTCCAAGGGCAAGGTTTACGGATTCAACAGCTATAATCGTAGCCTGAAGATTACCCGTGTGACCAACCATATCGCCGTTCGCATAGTTGATGCGGACGAGATCGTAGTTGTTGTGCGTGATCTCTTCGATAACGGCATCCGTCACTTCTGCACATTTCATCCACGGACGCTCGCTAAAATCAACGCGATCGCTCGGTACTTCGATGTACTTCTCGAGTTTCTCATCAAAATAACCCGATCGGTTGCCGTTCCAGAAATACGTCACATGACCATATTTCTGCGTTTCGGCTGCAGCCAACGTCTTGAGACCCGTCGCACAAAGATATTCGCCCATCGTCTTAGATATGGCTGGCGGCGCAACCAAAAAATGAACTGGAAGATGCGTATCACCATCGTACTGCATCATACCTGCATATCGAACGGCTGGACGACGAACACGATCAAACGGCTTAAATTCGTCTTCTTCAAAGGCTCGTGAAATTTCAATCGCACGGTCACCGCGGAAATTGAACATAATTACTGAATCACCGTCTTCAATCGTCCCTGCCGGTTTGCCGTCACGCACGATAACAAACGGAGGAAGATTCTGATCGCTGATCCCTTCTTCTTCTGCGCGGAACGTTTCAATAGCCTGACGCGCTGATTCAAATTTACGATCCGCCACACCTAAAACATGAGCTTTCCAACCGCGTTCTACAATGCGCCAGTCTGCGTCATATCGATCCATCGTCGTAATCATTCGGCCACCGCCGGAACAAATACGGTAGTCGCGATCACCCTTCCCATTGATCTCTGACAATACTGCTTCGAGCTTGTCTACATAGATCAATGATGTCGTCGCACCAACATCACGTCCATCCAAAAGCGGATGCACACAAACCTGTTTGATACCTTCGGCATCTGCCTTGCGGATCATCGCAATAAGATGGTCAATGTGGGAATGAACATTACCATCACTCAAAAGACCGATAAAATGAAGCTTCTTGTCTGCTTTCGGAAGCTCTGTCAACCACGACCACGTTTCGGTCGTAAAAATCGTTCCCGACTGAACAGCTTCTTCAACAAGACGAGCACCCTGTGCAAATACGCGTCCAGCTCCGATCGCATTGTGACCAACTTCGCTGTTGCCCATATCCGCATCCGTCGGCATGCCTACGTGCGTTCCGTGCGCATACAAAAATGTCTTCTGCGCTGTCGCATCCAACATGTCAAATACCGGCGTACGCGCAAGATATACGGCGTCGCTCTCGTCTTTGCGGCCTTCACCAACACCATCAAGAACAATAATAAAAACAGGCCCCTTAGGACGCTTTACTTCCAGCTTCTTTAACGATTCAAGCATTTTTTCACCTTAACAAAACCAGTAACACTCACTTCCTTCGCGCTCAACGACGAAAGCAAAATGACTGCACTCAATGACTCATCCATTCAGCCCGATTAAACAGGCCAAAAATTTGCGCAAAAAGAATACGCCTACCGCTCCATCCGCGCAAGCATAAGCCTATATTTCTCTAATATCGCGTCCACGTGTCTATCTGGCCGTCGTGCGTCGTGTCCTCGCCTACTTGAAGTAGACGTCCCTGCGCGTCATATACCTTCACAACCTCAAGATGCGTGTCCAGATTCTCATCAATCTCTTCGCGCGTCATCACGCCATGACGATACTGCTTCGTCACATTGGGAAGCCCTGGATTGCTACCGCGCTGATCAATCACATAACGCGAATTATCCGTCGTAAAATATTCGATCTTCGATATCACACGCCCTGAATAATATCGGATAAATTCCACAAATCCGTCAAAATCGACGTCGATCTCTTCTCGAATCAACTCTTCTTTATCATTATAATATAGAATTGTGTCTACTCGACCATCAAAGTTCGCATCAAACTCTTTGCGAAGCAAAACCAACTTGCCCTCTTCTTCGTCTGATGCTTGCTTGATCGCATAATATTTCCATAGATCCACGACTTTATCTCGGTTCATGTCATAGACCTGCTTGTGCGCCGTTTCTACATCTTCAAATCGCGTATTCACATACTTCTCTTCATAAGATCCAAAACTATGCACTTCCTCTTCTCTTGACGCGCGCTTCGTCGACGCACAGCTCGCCGATACAAAAACTATGACTAACATCATCAAAAGCAGATCTACTCTTTTCATTCGCTTTCCCTCGACGCGCTTCGTTGCTCTGGATCTCAGTTGCTCTGCGACAATCGCTCGTCGCTCGTCACAAACTTCTACCATATTCTCTGCACTTCAACCCACTTTTTATTCTTGGATGGGGGAAGCCTCCCCCTGAGCGGCTATTCGCTTCGCAAATACGCCGCTACCCCCTCTCCCTGCACAAACTTATCAACAACACTTGGTCTTTACGACGTTTACATCAGTCCTTAATACGAGGCATTATCCCAATCACAATCCGCACTCTCAGACGTTTCAATACACGTCGTTCCGTGATACTCGCAGTTCAAACTGTAACTGTCACCGTTTTCATAGCAATAATTCACAATGTTACCGCTACACGTGCTCTTCTTGCAACCCGTGTTCTGCGTCACACTCTCGCAAACATACTCATTCAAACATACGCCAGGACAATCCTCTGTCGCCAGATTCTCATCTATAAATGCAACGTACGCACCCTTCGTATCAGGCACACAATCGTAGTATGTCAAATAACTCGCAGCACCTGCGATCACGCCTCCATCCGGAGACTGTTCGACACTACAATACGTCATCCTTCCCGCTTTTTCTGGTGAACAAGCCGACTCTTTTCGTGCACAAAACGCAAAATTACCTTCGGCTTTTACGTGACACGTGTAACCCGGCGTTTCTGAACAGTCCGATTCGCGAATCAACGTAACGGCTTCGCCATTTTCATCACTGTCCGTTGCGCAGTAAACCACTTTATTGCCCACACAACGCTCGACAAACGTATTCGGATCACACATCCCATCCACCGCATAACTCATATCGTTCGTGCGATCCTTGCAAGCCCTGTTGATGCACACTTCTGTCGACTTGCACACTGTGTTACCGCATGCCATACCTTGAAGCACACCATGCGCGTCTTTGCACAAATTGTCGTAGCACAAATATCCAGCCGCACAAGACGCATGTGCCCCACAGGGCCCCGTCGTCCCTCCGCTCAACTCGCTTCCACTCCCAGGATCAACTTGATTGCCTGAACCCGGTTCGGTCGTCTGACCGTTGCCCGGATTTGGATCAACCGAAGTGTTGTCCCCCGGTTGACTGCTGTTACCGTTGCCAGTTCCCTGCGAAGAACACGAACTCCCCTCACATACCGAGTCTTTTGAGGTCGACTCATCATCGCAAGCAAACAATAAAAAGGCTGCCATTATAATGAATGTATATTTTTTCATAGATCGCTCCCTTAAACGCACGAAAACACGCGATATACCTTTTGCGTAATTCAGTATCCAAAATCAAGTCAAGAGCTCGTTTTCAGTCTTGTCTCCAACAAACAATTCAAATGCCTCCCAAGAACAACACATTCGCACAAACGCCCCCTTCCCATACATCCAATAAAACTTAATAATCCAACCTCCACCCTACATCCGCACAAGAGAAACTCCCCCCACCTGTACACATTCAAATTCTTAATCATCGAAACAACAGAAGACCGCCGCAAATCGTGACGATGCATAAAAAAAGCCGCCCGAAGGCGGCTTATAAGCTTAATAAGCGAATCACTAACTTTAGTGACATGCATGACACGTGCTGCAGCTAAAAAGACCGCGACACATATCATCAAAACGTCGTGCTACATCCTTGCCATTCAACGTCGTTGCAAGTCCACCTCGAGCCGTTTCTTTGTAGTTGGACGACATGTGTTCGCCAACCTCTTTGACGGCCATGACAACCTGATCTGGCGGAATCTGAGATCGAATGCCCGCTAATGCCATATCTGACGCCGTAATCGCAAAGTTAGAAAACATGGCATTGCGCTTAATACACGGCACTTCAACAAGTCCTGCCACTGGATCACACGTAAGCCCCATGCAGTTCTTGATCGTCAAAATGGCTGCATGAACTACAGCTTCCGGCGAACCGTCGTTGACATGCGCCATCGCTGCACCCGCCATCGCTGCGCCGATTCCAATCTCCGCCTGACAGCCGAGCGTTGCCCCCGCCGTCGGTATATCATCATAAAAAATCATGCCGATAAACGCCGCAACTAAAAGCGCTTCGACGACTTTGCGATGAAGCTTTTTAGGATCGAAACCCCTTTCTACGTGCGTGTTGTACCAAGCGAGCATAACCCCTGGAATGATGCCGCACGCGCCTGCCGTCGGGCATGCCACGATTCTTCCCATGTGCGCGTTCGTTTCGGCACTCGCCATCGCATACACGCTCGCCAACGGATGAATCGTCATAAAATCTCGCGCTTTGAGGTAGTCCAAAAGCTTTTGACTGTCACCGCCCGAAAGCCCCATCGGCGTACGTGCCGAATAGTTCAACCCTTCGTACACGGACTCCTTCATGATCTCCCACAAACTTTCCATCGACGCGAAAATCGTCGCTTCATCCGTTCCCTGAAGTCGAGCTTCAACTTCTAGGGCTAGCTGAAGAAGCGTCTTTTTAGACTCTTTTGCCAATTCAAGCGCTTCGTCAAACGTATTAAACGTTGGAGGAAGATCGTCTACCGGTGCTAGCTGCGTATAGATCTTGGCAATTTTACCGCTCTTCTCACTCTTGGCAGGCGTCCGTGAAAGCGAAAGTGTACTGCCTAGCGAAGCATGCGTGATGTAAAGATCGCGTTTACCTGTAATCGTCGGCGTCAGACGCGTCGAATTGATAAAACGAACTTCAATAATACCGCCGCCCGTCGAAAATCCTGCAACGACAAACGTACCTTTGTCCGTTAACGCAATGACTTCAGCTATGTTGATGCAGTCACCAACCTGTTTGATGTACTTTTTGTCTTCTTCGTGCGTTGACGCGCTGAAGCCCGCAAAAGCAATCGGCTTTTTACAGCCTGGCCACGGTATGCCCCCCTGTACAAGACAAGCGAGCTCACCTTCTTTTTTAAGATCAGGCGAATCAGGCGGAAGGCCTTTTAAACCTGCGCCCAACGCAATGTGCGTGCCGTGACCTGGGCCCGTATCGCGGAATGAACCAAACAACCGAATCTCAAAACTTTTGATCGTGTCGAAATGTCCCGCTTCCTGAAGCCCTAAAAAAATATTACGCGCAAGACAGCCGATGCGACATGCACCAGCAGTATGCGAACTACTCGGCCCAATCATCGCCGGCCCGATAATGTCAAACAACGAGTGAACTTTGAGCTGCGCAACGAGATAACGATGAACATCACTTTTAATAGATGCAATAAGCTCATCCTCTACAGCATCGCGTACCTCAATTTCAAGACTGTGACGCTCCTTTATCTTGCGCGAACCCGTAAACCCATTGCACACAGACCATAAATCGATCGTTGACGGCACAATCTGATGTCGCTGAAAAATCTCGCAAAGCTTTCGCAACACAATGGACTGCGGCGAGTTGTTCACCTCAATACGAAAAACAGTGGAGTTCTCCAATACAACAGTATCAAATGAAATACTCGATGACTGTTTGCGACTGTTGACCTGCGTACGCTTAAAATGACCAATCCACGAAGGTGGTTCGAGCGGATATCCTCGTACGGATGTCTCCGTTTTGTGATACACAATCGCTATCGCCAGTTTGCCATCCAAATGCGAAAATGTCCGCTGAAGCGGAGAAAATTCAAGTCCAGATAGTTTGCGAAGCTCTGTGGGAATGCGCGAAAGATCCGAAACACCTATCCAAGAGTCCGCCTCATTGTGATGAAACGAAAAGGTCTCATCTGGCTCAAGTTCTACGCTCTCGATGTTTCGAAGCACTTTCCAGTGCGCTGCAATGATCTCATGTGGAACTTCACGCGCATAGTTCCACGGCATTTTATCGATAAAATCGGCAAAGCGAATGCGCTCGGAATCATTCCTGAACAATGGCGATAGATTCTGCATGACGCGGCGCCGATCCGCATTAAGACGGTACGCCTCAACGGATTCACGAAGTTGGGTCACAATATTCACCTTAAAAGAGGTTACAATATTCACCTGAAAAAAGTTAGCATACGGTTCGCTAAGGCAAAATCGCCCCCTACTGAGCGGACCAAAATTGTGCGGCTTTTTACGCCTTTTGTGTCACGCCTTCAAACATCTTAGTTATTCTTTGAAGAAAATGTAGGAGAATGTAGGTCATACTCCATTCAGTTTACAAATTCTGACAATTTGCTAAATAGATATATTTTGGGAATGTTTGCATTGCCGCAAGCATTTTTGCGTACGCTTGCAGTCTGACTTCGCGTTTTTCACATACCGTGTCGCTGCCAATCCCTCATCAGACCACCTAAAAGTTAATGAATATGAACTTAAAATCGATACCCAGAGAGTGGCTCTACGTCGCCATTCGTGTGCTGAGCCTGAGCGCGCTTATCTTCGCATCTATGTTGGCCGTCGATTACTACATGACCGCTAACACTTTTTGCCATGCTGGCGCTTCCTGCGAAGTCGTCGCTAAATCTGCTTTCGGCCAAAAATATGGCATTTTCCTACCTACCCTTGGCCTCGCTGCGTATAGCTTCTTCTTCCTGACGAGCTTCTTCTTCGCCAAAACTTCTTGGAAAATCTTCGGTAAATCCGTTCGCTCTTTCTGGAACCCTCTCGCAATCATCTGCTGCGCTATCGGCGCTATGCTCTTCATCATCGTTCAGGCCATCGAAATCAACGCTTTCTGTTGGCTCTGTATGGGCATCGATACCTCCGCCATCCTCATGACCATCCCCGCAGCGTTGTTGATGATCGGTGACAAGTCTGAACAATCCAACCGTCCAACCTTCATCCATCCCGTCATCTGGATCGCCCTCTACCTCGGCATCGTCTCCGGACCGCTCTCTTGGGGGACCTATCATCCGCCCGTCATTGATACCAGCGTCGCTACGGACGACCTCGCCACCTATCAACAACGTATCGAAGAAAAAGTTCCTGAGTTCATTCGCTCCAAATACGTCAAAGGCAAAATCAACGTCTACGAAATCTCAAGCTTTGGATGCCCCCACTGTAAAAGACTTCATCCTGAACTCAACGCCCTCCTCGCTCAGTACGGCGACAAAATTAACTTCCATCGCACAACGCTCCCCATTCACATGAGTCAAGACGCTTGTGCTGCTTACCACTGCGCTCAAAAACAAGGTAAGGCCGACCAATTCGCCGATTGCATGTTCGACGAACCACCCAAGGACGCACAAACACTCCTCAAACACGCCCAAAGCTGCGAACTCCCTCAAGAAGACTTCATTCAGTGCATTCAGTCCGAAGAAACACAAAAAGCGATCGCTGCTGATCAGGCTGCCATCGAACAATGCAACTTCAAAGGCGCACCCACCGTCTGGATCGATGCTCAATCCATCATCGGTTACAATCCACAAAACGTCTACAAACAAGCCATCGAACTCAATCCGATCCTCCAGAAAAAAACCGTCGATGTTAAAGAACCCAGCGTTTTCGAAACAAAACCTGTGCTCTTCACTGGCTGCATGTCCCTCTCTGCCCTCATCCTCCTCATCGGTCTCGCCCTCCAATTTAAGTCTTCTGCCAACAAAAAGACGCTCGTCGCTTCTTCCGACGATTCTTCTAACGCTGTCGAAAATGTCGACGAAAATGCCGACGCAGAAGCTTCTAAAACCGACGATTCTTCCAAGTCCGCTTAATTTTTATGAGGGGGAAGTCTCCCCCTGAGCGGCTATCTGCTCGCAGATACGCCGCTACCCCCTCCCAATCCAACTTCATTCAACAAAAATAGCCGCTTTACGCGGCTTTTTTCGTTTTTGAATCGATACAACACGCCCAACGCAAAAGACGCTTCCGAACTCATTCCTTGCAAGGCAATTCATCTATGCAACCACACACACCCGACGCCAAACAGCGTTTTCCATGACAGTCAGCGTCATTCCAGCATGAAACGGTACTTCCTCCAATCGAAGTTCCAAAACCACTTTCACGACGAGTCTTTTCTATTTCCTCGTCCCCAACGCATTCCCCATACAACGTATTACACTTCATACCACGAGAACAATCGGCATCGATGGCACAATAATGGTGTGTCATCCCCGATGTACAAACACCGTTGCGACAAATATTACGAATACCATACAATCCGTGCGGACAATCCGCATCGACCATACATCCAACAGCGCAGTAGTTTTGATAAGTTGTTTTAAAGCCTATCCCGCCGACATTCATTTTTACAGGATTACAAACGCCATGACCAACAGATCGACAGTCACGGTCTTCGGCACACGTGGGCAGTCTCCCTATACGCTGTAAACAATACCCCTGTTCACACGATTCTTGTTTCCCACAAACGCCTTCAGCGCCTAAATCGCCTTCAGCTTCAGAAGAAGGACATGGTTTAGCGAGTGTTTCGCAAACATGCGCCGAGGTGCAAAATCGACCTTCACCGCAATCGACATTCTTCGAACACGCGTACGGTTTGCATTCATGCTGAATGCAGTGATCATTGCCCGTACAATGACTGTCATTCAGACAAGCTACACACTTCGATTGGTTTTCTTTCGAATAGTAAACGCGACTCGGGGTAATCTGCATGCCCGTTTTGTTGGAATCTCGATCACGCTCGTCGTACGGATAGTCAATTTCTTCTTTAACATAGCAATAGTGTCCCTCTGAACAATCGTTATCGCTGTGGCACTCACCCGTTAATTCGCAAATTCCATCCACACATCGACCACCAAAACAATCCAAATTGTGGACACACCTTTCATAGCAAGCCCCATCCACACATATTTCGCTGCTGCCGCAATCCGCATTGTCATGGCAATAAATACGCTCGCAATTCTTCATGTAACATCGATAACCTGAATGACATTGCTCATCCGAATCGCATTTTTTAAGATCGAGACACAAACCAGAAAGAACGTGATTTTCTTTGGCACACGAAGCATCTGCAAGTGGATGAAGTTTCGTTTGGCATTCCATCACATCGCTTCCAAACGGCGTACAATCGCCCATAAAACAAACTTCCCCTGCCGAGCACTCTGAAGACTGTGTACATTGAATCAACGTACGATCTTTGGGTAAACACAAACCAGCGTAATTACAGGCAAATCCTTTACGGCAGTCTACATCCGAGGCACACATCGCGCACACGCCTTGAAAACACTTTTCATATTCTGGACAATTAAGATCCGTCGTACATGTCACGTGATCCATGAGCGTGCACTTTTGCTGAATACAAGCCTGGCCTGCCTCACACGCTTCATGCGTTCGACAATGCTGTCCCAACTTCGCCTTGTTCACCACAAGATCACGTGAGGCAAACAAGTCGGATTGAGCAGATTTCAAAGATGACGTTCTTTCGGCTGACCCACATCCCATGAGGCTACTCAGTACGACGCACACCGACAGACACGACACATTCGCTGAACTCAACAATTTCGTGATCATTCTTTTTCCTAATTGATTAAGCTTCACTGCTGTCCCACGAAGTTTCACTCATGTACGCGCAGTTTCTTACACCCCATGTCCTACAATGCAAATGATATATGAGAAAACAGGAATTCGGCAGTCATCCTCCAGACCTCCTAACGCACGCGTAACAAAGCCTAAGGCATGCAACGGGGAGCCCAGCGAATAGGTGCCCGATGCGGCTTGCCTTGCATTGTGTTTCGTGTGAAAAGAATTACAATCATCCACGCCGACCTTTGCCATGACGCACAACAATCGGCCTTCCTTCTTTTTTGTTTTCTGCTTCGAAACACCCAACCCTCTTTTATTAAAAATGCACGCTCTGATTCTAAAATTGACGCGCATCCGCGAGTCGGATGCCATCGTAGATTTTTTGACGGACAACGATCACGTCATTCATGCCTATGCGCGAGGGTTTCGAAACAGCCGCAAATTTCCTAACAGCCTCGAACTCTTTTCGGTTTACGAAATCGAAGTCACGCAAGGCAATTCAGACAAACTATGGCTCAATAGCGCCTACAGCGAACAAGTATTTACAGCGTTGGTAAACGATGTCGTCAGTTACGCCTCTGCAAGCGCAATTCTCGAAACAGTCGACACGGCACACGCCGAAGATTCACCAATGCCCAACATTTTCCGCACAATCCTGCAGGCTTTCGCCGCCATGGAAGCCGCACCCGACTTAGCTGTTTTGGTACTCGCTTGGGTTGAGGCAAGAATATTGTACGTTCAACAAATTCTTCCTAATCTTAAATTATGTTCTGGTTGTGGAAAATCTCTGATCCAATCTTCGTATTTTCAGCAAGAACAAGGTTTTTTATGCAAAACATGCACGCACGGCGAAGAAAACGTTCCTGCCTGTGTGTATTCTGCGTTGCGTCGCCTGCTTCAAGTTCCCATGCAAGATATTCTCGTCTCTGCAGTACGTGTCAACGACGCCGAAAAGCGACGTACTGTACTTCACGAAACAACGCGCCTTTTGGCTCACTGCCTTCGCGACAGCAGTACGAGGCGTACGCTCAATGCACATGTGTGTTTAGGCGAAACAGCGTTTGAAGATCACGAGTTTTTGGGAGCGCCGGCACAATGAACTCCAACGCGCAGATCAACCCCACGCGTCTTTTTGCAGAGTGTTTTGTCCTTTACGCAATTTCGCTAGCCGCAACATTCGTGAACAACATTTCTGTAAACTCATCCTTCTCGAATCTGACGTTTGCAGGCGTTCTGGTGAGCTTGATGATCTTGCCGTTTGTATGGAGGAAATTTATAAACAAACGAAGCAGCGAAATAGCGGGAACTGAAATTTTTTTAAGCGGACGTGATGCAGCCTGGGGTGTTGCAATCGCAGCGATCCTCATCCCATGGGTTTTGTTTGGCGCTTGGATCTGGTTATCTTGCCTGGGAACAATGACTTTTGCCCCTTCGTGGGATCACTTTTCTCAACTCGAAGCACCTCTTCCCGAACTACTTGTGACGCAGATCCTTCTCGTGGCCATGCCAGAAGAGTTTTTTTATCGAGGCTATTTGATGACGACGCTGCGAGATGCGTTGGGTCGCCAATTCCATTGGACGCAACGAAAAACAGATCTCGTCGTACTTATCTTAACAAGTCTTTTGTTTGCATCTGCGCATACGTTGAGCGGCGATTTTATGCGTCTTAACACGTTTTTTCCAGGTCTGTTGTTTGGCTATTTAAGACTTAAAAGTGAGGGAATTTTGGGCTGTATTTTACTTCATGCGGCGTGCAATATGATGATGCAATGTATTCTAGTTCAGTTTGTCTAAGGCGCTGTTTTGTAAAGAAAACGTACAGGGAAACTAAAAAAAGCGTTTAAGCGAAGCCTCAAGAGGGGGTAGCGGCGTATCAGCGTCGACAAGGGTGCAATTCGAGGAAGTGAGCGGTGAGCGGAAGGCGCGGCCTAAAGGCCGAGACTGAACGCGCAAAGACGCGAAGCTGACGATGAAAATCGCGCCCTTGTCAAAGCTGATAGACGCTCAGGGGGAGACTTCCCCCTCCACCAAAAAAGCAAACCAGTTAAGATTTGTTGCAGCATATGTTTCAAAACTATGGTTATTTTGCTTTTCATTGGTTACACTACAAAATAGTATGGTAGCGTTTCGCTGGCCTTCTCAAGGAGATGAAGTTGAGTATGAAATTGAAATATAGACACGCGCTGATTGCCATGCTGGCATCGTGTGTACTGAGTCAGAATGCATTTGCAGACGGTTTTGACGTTAGACAGTTTACGCCGGCTGCCGGTCCTGAAAGTGTATTTAGCGTTGAATCAACCCAAACGCTCAAGCACCTTGATTTCGATATTCGCCTCTATACCGACTATGCGGCGCAACCGCTTCAATTCGATACTTACGTTGGCGACACGGCAAAATTAGATCATCTCGTTTCAATGAATTTAGGGGCCTCTTTGGGTATCCTCGATTTTCTTGAGGTGGGTATCAGTCTTCCGTTTATTGCATATGAAGGCTACAACGATACCTATGATCAATTGATGATGATCGACGTACCGCGTGCGCAAACCGGTGTCTTTGGGGATATGCAACTCCGCATGAAGGGCACGATCCTCAAAAGAGAGGATTACAACGGGTTTGGCTTAGGTGCAGGCCTTATTATGACCATGCCGACAGGCAAACAATCTGCTCTCATCGGTTCTCCGTCCGTAACAGGTCGTCCTTACATTGCCGTCGATTATGAGATTGGCCCCGTCGAAATGATGCTCAATGCTGGCTTTACATTCCGCAAAAAAGCGCAGTTCCTCGACTACACACTTTCGCACACGTTTGACTACGGTTTTGGCGTCGTCTACCACGCCGTCCCCGAGTGGCTCGATGTTAAGGGCGAAATTTTCGGCGAAACACCGCTTTCAAGTGACGCAACCAAAGCTCACCATAACTCGGCAGAATGGTTGGTGGGCGCCAAAGTTAAAACACCCGTCGGATTCGATATTACGGCTGGTGTCGGTACCGGCATTGGTTCGGGCGTACGCAATCCGCAAGTTCGCGCACTGCTCGGCTTAGAATACACACCGCGTTTCACGGACGCCGACGAGGACGGTATCCGCGACGGCAAAGACTACTGCCCGATGATCCCCGGCTCTGAAGACTTCGAAGGCTGCCCCGATCCCGATTCTGACAGTGACAACTGGTGCGATCCTTGGATCGATTCCGACGAAATCGCCGCACACTTTGAATGTCAGCGTACAGACATTTGCCCCTCGATCGAAGGCGAAGATCAATGGCAGGGATGCCCAAATCCCGATTCTGATGGTGACGGTTGGTGCGCTTCCTATATTACTGACGAAGCACTCGCTGAACAGTTCAACTGCAAAATCTCCGATGTTTGCCCCGATGATGCTGGCGAAGACGCTTTCCAAGGATGCCCCAATCCCGATTCCGATGGCGACGGTTGGTGTGATCCGTGGATCAAAGACGATACCATGGCTCAGCACTTCAACTGTAAACTCACGGACGAATGCCCGAACCACCCTGGACTCGACGAAAATAACGGTTGCCCTGATCCAGATGCTGACGGCGACGGTATCTGTGCTCCCTTCGTCGAAGAACTCGGCCTCTACGACAAATTCTTCTGCTCCGGTAACGACCTCTGCCCCGTCGATCCCGAAGACTTCGATGACTTCCAGGATGAAGATGGTTGCCCAGACCCCGATAACGACGGCGACGGCATCTGTGATCCTTGGGTCGCTGAACAGGGACTCCTCGATAAATACAAAGATTACTGCAGACTCGTCGATAAATGCCCGAACGAACCTGAAATCATCAACGGCGTCAAAGACGACGATGGCTGCCCTGATCAAGGTAAACAGCTCGTTATCGTCCACGACGATAACCTCGAAATTAAAGATAAAATCTACTTCAATACAAACAAAGCGACCATCCAGAAAAAATCTAACCCTCTGCTTGATCAGCTCGCTCAGACTATCCTCTCCAATCCGGCTATCACCAAAATCTCCGTTGAAGGCCATACCGATGATACCGGAAAATATGAGAAAAACCTCGTTCTCAGCAATGACCGCGCGCAAGCCGTCGTTGACGCTCTTATTAAACGTGGTGTCCCCGCTGAACGTCTCAGCGCAAAAGGTTGGGGCTCTGACAAGCCGCTTGATAACTCCAAAACAAAAGCTGCTCGTGCACTCAATCGACGCGTTGAATTCATTATTACGGACAAACGCAAATAATTCTGCGCATGCAATCCATATGATTTAGTTATCTAAGATAATCTTTCTTTCCAGAATGCGTGCCTTTGGCGCGCATTCTGTGTTTTAAGCGGAAAAAAGCGATGCCTGCAAAAAAGAACGCCGATCAGATCGTTGTCAATGAAGAAACTGCTACGACGGAAGCCCCCAAAAAACGCCGTACTGTAAAATCCAAAGCTGCTGAAAACGACTCAGAACAGCCTCAATTAGATCCCGTCTCTATGGATGAATCTAAAGCTGCTCCTAAAAAACGCCGTACATCTAGGTCAGATGCTTCTGAAAAATCTCAAAACGATGAGACGCTTCAAAGTGACATTGACACTCAGCCTGCCAAACGACGCGCTTCAAGAAAAAAAACTGAAATCTCCGATGGCTCCTCCGATACTTCTACCCCACAAGTAAACAACGCTGACGATGATCTGATCCACGCAAAAAACAATCATCAAAGCGAAACGACGCTTGTTGATCGTTCTGTATCCATCGAATCTTCCGATATACCAACGGATTCTCAACAAAGCGATTATACGCAAGACAACGACATTGCTGCGACTTCTCCAAAACAGCAAGAAAACGTTCAATCTGCGGCGCCTAAAAACGTTCTGCGAAACAGATTCCTTAACCTTTTTACGCCTCAAACTAACGAAGTTGCCTCGCCAACAGAAAAACCCACGGCGTTCGCACGTAGCACTATTACTGTTTCTGAAGACGACCAAAGCTTAGAAACGAATCAAAGTGCCGAACAGGATTCCTCTACCGCATCGCTCAGAGTTGAAGCCTTACAAGAAGTCACGCCCATTAACAATACGCCTTTTGTCCCCAAAGTGCTCGCTCGACCCAAACGCGTTTGGTTCGGTTCTACACGCTTCCCTACACTCGAAAGTTGCAAGCCCGATCCCAATACCGTAGTTCAATCAGATCCACGACCCAAACCTCTGCTTTCTATGCCAGCAGAAGCGGCCATGATGATTCAAGAAATCGGTATGCGCAAAGGCCGCCTGCCCTCCTGCCCGAGTGATTGCTCGCCGACTGTTCTCGATAATATCCGCAATCTATCAAGAACTCGCTTCATTCGCCCCCGAAAACAAACGGCCGTTTCTGCGATCACGTTCGACAAAAAACGTAAGCTCTACGATCTCATCAACGAAACCATGCCGCCCCTTCACATTGCGTCCTCTCTCGTCGGGGGAGACTACGCCTACGAAGATCCTAACGGCGTACAACTTGCAGCTGAACAACAGCAGCAACCGGTAACCATGACGCTTGGCGAACTTCAGGCGGCAATGACAAATAGCGGCCCCGTTACAAATAATCAGCCGCCGCAGACAGATCCTTACGAGTTCTTTAAATTCTTCGACACCCCAATCCAGGTCTTCGATTATAGTGATAAACTAAGCAATGCCGCCCAAAGCACACTGCAATATCAACACACTGTCAACCATTGCAGCAACATCATTCAATTGCTCAAAGTCTGGGCAAGTCAAATGGCGTTGGTCGACATGGATCTCAAGCGTCCGTCCGATAATGTACCTATCACTCAGCTCTTCTACAAACGCTTCCTAAAAACGCTTCAGTCTGACTTCAATACGGCTTACGAACTCGGCGTTTATCTGCCCGATATGAGACTCGCAAACCGCTTTGATCTCAACGATACCGATCTCTTTATTCTGTGGACGATTGCCGCCCTCCAAATCGACCCAGATTTCCGCGAACACCTCGTTCCAACCTGGACGCTCGGTAGCGTAATCGTTATGTCTGCTGCTGTTATCATGCGATTCGTTGCAAACAACCAGGATCAACGCTCTGATCTGCTCTACAGAATGTCCCCGTCAGGCCCTCTTCAGACCAAAGGACTCCTCCGTAGTACCTACGCGCGCTCACCTACGATGCCACTGTACTATGAGCTCACTGTCCCCGAACAGCTCTCGCTCCAGTTCGCTGGCACGCAATCTCTATCAACACCGACTTCCGAGTACGCAACGCTCTGCCATCCATCGCTCTCTTCTAATACCTACATTGCGCCTGAAAACGAGTTCGCACTCAATATCATACGAAACTACACAACAAGACCCTTGCTGAACTCCGCTAAAGAGCTCAATCAGCAAAACCTAAATATTATCCCTTCTTTACCCTTCTTTATTGAAGGACTACCCGGAAGCGGACGTACCACGCTTATGAAGATCATCGCTTCAAAACTTAATAAGCCTATGATCGTCGTAAACTGTGCACAACTCGTCATGCTCTCACCGGATGACCTGTCGGCGTACTTCATTGAACTCTTCCACGACGCGCTCATGCTCGATGCCCTCGTCACGCTCAAAGACGCAAGTCTGGTCTTGGCTGAAGCTCGGTATGTCCCTATCATTACGCGACACTTGAGTAACTTTGCCGTCGTATGCGCTTTCTGCGTCGACCTCAAACAAGCGGTAACCCCAGAGATGGAACCTTTTGTCACCTTCAAAACAAAAATGGCTTCCAACCTCAAAGAAAATGCTGTCAGCGTCTGGAAACAACACCTCGGCAATCTACCCATGGTCAACACGAAAAACGTCGATATGCTTGACCTGTCTCGCTCGCTTGCTCTGCAGCCTTTCCAGATTCAAAAAGCCACGAGACTCGCTTACTACGCCTCCGACGCCTCAAGCGAAGACATCTTCGACCCAGAAGCCGTCCCACTCTCGAACTCGCAACTCCATCGAGCGGCCAGTTCGCAAGTCGCCAAAAACATCGGTACCCTCGCGTTTATCTCCGACCCTGAAGTCACACTCGATGACGTCATCGTTTCGGATGAAATCATGAGCAAAATTAAACAAATTATCGGTTCGGCCAAAAACAGACGCCGCGTCCTCTACGAATGGGGCCTCTCCAAACGCATCCGTCGTGGTACGGGCGTTATCTGCCTCTTTGACGGCGAACCTGGTACCGGTAAAACACATAGCGCAGAAGCCATCGCTCAAACACTCGGGCTCCAACTCATGCGCGTGAACATCGCAAGCATGGTCGATAAATATATCGGTGAAACCGAAAAGAACCTCACCAAAATCTTCGAACAGGCTCGTCCTGACATGTCCCTCCTCCTCTTCGACGAGGCTGACTCGCTCTTCACCAAACGTACTTCAAACGTTTCTAAATCCAATGACCGCTACTCCAACATGAGCGTCAACGTCCTACTCCAGCTCGTCGAACGCTACGAAGGCGTCAGCGTCCTCACGACAAACCTCAAAAACTCCATCGACCCCGCGTTCGAACGTCGTATCACCTACAAAATCTACTTCGGCATGCCCAAAAAAGAAGAACGCATCCGACTCTGGAAATACATGTGCCCCCCCGACGTCCTCACAGCTGAACCACTCGATTATGAATGGCTCGGCGAGCTTGAAATGAGCGGTGGTGAGATCAAAAACGCCGTCTTGGCCGGTGCTTTCCGCGCCGCGACCATGGGCAAACTCCTCGACACCGAATTCCTCTACGACGCAGGCGTCACAGAAGCAACCGCCGCAGGCCGTGTCCTCAGACACTATGGCGAAAACGACGACGGCTTCAATTGATCCCAATACACGACGCATACAAAAAAGCGCTCTGCTTTTGGGGCGCTTTTATCTCTTCCAGCACGGCAATACCTCGCTTTGGCCTTGGTGGGGGAAGTCTCCCCCTGAGCGGCTATCACCTTTGCTCAAGGCTTCATAATAGACCATCTAAGTATCGCCGGGTTTATACAATTCAGATACCTTATATAATAACATCAAACTGATGTGCCTCGAGCAAAGGCAATACGCCGCTACCCCCTCTCCCGCAACCCAGCGTTGTTTGCATAAAACCGCGATACGACGCCCCTTTGGGCCATCCGCAGGACAGAATGAGAATAAGAAAAGTATAAAATCCTTTAACGAGAGCTTTTCGTTGCAGTTAATTAAAATATGTTGTAGAATAGTATAATGTAATATACATTATACAAAACCACTATAAATATAGATTTTACTTTTATTATCTACCCAACAACGCATACATAGATTTGACCTTGAAACCGATCTCTATTGCAAAATTTATCCTACTTTTTATTTGGCAACTGCCCCAAAACCTACTTGGGTTAGCACTCATTGCTCTGTATCAATGCATGCACATCGAGTTTCACAAAGAAAATGGCATCTATGTCCTTAGCCGGTTTTGGGCAGGTGGCGTAAGTTTGGGGGTTTTCATTTTTTTGTATAAAAATGACGTTTCCCAAGAAGCCATTCAACATGAACGCGGCCACCAAAAACAATCACTCATGCTGGGACCGCTTTACCTCATCGTCGTAGGCATTCCTTCAGCAATTCTTTGTACAGCTACAAACTATTCGCCCAAAATTAGCCGGAATTATTATCATTATTATCCCGAAAATTGGGCTGATAAACTCGGCGGCGTTGAACGATAACATAACTAAATCAATCGCCGCCGCGACAAAAGAGCGCAGGGATTCCAAAGGGACGTCCGCGATACGACGCCCCTTTGGGCCGTCCGCAGGACAGAATGAGAATAAAAAAGTATAAAATTCTATAACGAGCGCATTTCGTTACAGTTAATGAGAATATGTTGTGGAACAGCAGTGAAATCACACATAAATATTAATCACCCATGTACGCTCCGGCAAACAACACCGCTTGTGAGTCATGATGAATAACTGCATAAGCAAACGGATGATCCGCTCTTACCGTTTTAAGATCCTCGATAAAAGCACTGCCATCTTTGTCGATGATGACTGTAGCCGCAGCAGCTTTTGTACCTTCTTCGTCTACTTCGATCACCGCTTTATGAATAACTTTCCCAATGACGATGTTTGGGTTGTTTGAAACCATACCCGAGAAATCAGCGCCATCAAAGGCCGCATGCATTCCCAACGCTTTGAGACTATCGACAACGTTGTCGATAGTCGTTTCGATTTTAAATTTAGGCATACTAAGTTGAACGTCAGCTTCAACCGCTGAAGCTACGATATTATGAATGAATGCGCCATTCATGGATTCCAGAACGCTACCTATGCCGTCTTTTGCCTGCGGAACGATCAGAACCATATCAAACTTGTCACCCTTATAAGGCATAATTACAGCCTGAAAATCTGCCGTCGAAGCATATTTGAACATTGAATTTAGCTGCGACATCATATCAACTGTGACTGTCGAGCCATCCAATTTGCTAAATGAGTCTTCATAAGTGTGATTCTGCTCAAATTTATATTTCCATTCGGCGACAAAGTGAATCGCGTTAACAAGAATAACGCGTGTCGTCGGAAATATATCTGATTCCTTTACTATCACAGGGATCATTTCATCCGTAATATTGCTGACCCACTTATTGATCGTATCAACGAGCCCTTTCACGTCTGCTTGCATGTCTACAATCTGAAGCGGCGCTTTGTAATAGTCGTCCATAGCCTGTTCAAAATCGGGCACAATTTCTATCTCATCATCAACCCAAATGCGGTTGGCAATTTCAAATTTTGCTTTCTCGTTCTGACCATCAAAACGCAAAATGTTGCGCATTGCTCCGTTGAGCGTAGCATCTTTTTCGTAATCGCCCGTTAAATGGAGCACATCAACCATTTCAGAATGCGTAACGCCCTTCGCACCGTGCGCCTGCATACTCAACGCCGTATGAAGTGAAAACGGCGAGTACACAAAACTCTTGTCAGAACCAAGAGTTGACTGAAAATCATAACCAAAAGCATTAACAGACTCACCCCAAGCCAACGAATCCTCGTCTGAAACTTGAACTAAATCTGCACTCGTCAGCGCTTTTTCGTTCATATCGACGCGCTTAACGAATTCCTGATCAACGCCGCCATTTTCAGTTGCTGTATGGTTCATGCAATCATGTTCATTAGAACATCCCATGCTCAAAAGAGAAGATGCAACAAGAGACAACAATACTTTTTTGTACATTTGCTTACCTCAATTTTCTTTTACACAAAAGAGAAATTCATTCTCTCAAATCTACGCTGGACATTCTAATGGGCA
This sequence comes from Myxococcota bacterium, assembly GCA_045599585.1. Taxonomy (GTDB): domain Bacteria; phylum Myxococcota_A; class Bradymonadia; order UBA4248; family UBA4248; genus RGIG464. The sequence continues at coordinate 208 of JAZRWH010000069.1, read as the reverse complement.
CACGCAGAACAATCAATATGACATTTCTGTCCCGGCTATGGTATTTTTGTCTTATTTCGACGCACGCTCGCTAGCGTCCAAAAAAGTTCGCAAAAACTCGGAATCCCGATTTAACGAACACTATACGCGATCTCTGGGTAGAGAACATGCATTAATGTAAGCACGCCCCTTCTGAGACCATTCTTCAATATAATCGATGATGTACGAA
>JAZRWH010000068.1:0-22291 GCA_045599585.1 Myxococcota bacterium | reverse complement strand
CTCCTTGGCTCACAGAACGACATGGCTACGATCCGACTTCTTCGAGACGGGCTTGTTCAGCACGTTCAGCTTCGAGACGGGCTTGTTCAGCACGTTCAGCTTCGAGACGGGCTTGCTCAGCACGTTCAGCTTCGAGGCGGGCTTGTTCGGCACGTTCAGCTTCGAGACGAGCTTGCTCGGCACGTTCAGCTTCGAGACGAGCTTGCTCGGCACGTTCAGCTTCGAGACGAGCTTGTTCGGCACGTTCAGCTTCGAGGCGGGCTTGTTCGGCACGTTCAGCTTCGAGACGGGCTTGTTCAGCACGTTCAGCTTCGAGACGGGCTTGTTCAGCACGTTCAGCTTCGAGACGAGCTTGCTCAGCTTCGAGACGTTCTTCTTCAAGACGAGCCGCTTCTCGCTGCTGAGCTTCGAGACGCTCAGCTTCCAGGCGATCTGCTTTAAGCTGAGCCTCGGCTTCAGCTTGTGCTTCTGCGTAAGCCTTTAAACGCTCTGCATTCGCAATATTAGGATCCCTAACTTTTGGGTTCGGTGCACCATTATTATTATATTCGGCTTCGTCTTTGCGAATGACCTCTTTAACGAGCGCTTCCAATTTAACAGCATTTAGCGCCCCGCGTTCGCATGTCTGATCTTCTTCAATAGCTTCCTCAACGTCCCTCAACATGATAGGTTTCGTGCGAGCCGTTTCAAGCGCCATATTCCGAATATTTCGAACATCCAAATCATTCGTACTATCTTCTTCATCAACCTCATTCAATGCATCATGCATCGACGTTTTGGCTTCTTCGACTTCCAGATCTACTTTCGCGATATGGGCATTCTTTTTAATGCGAATCCGATTTGTCTGACGTAAGTTCTCTACACTTTTTATTAAATTTGAGGTTGAAATGTCCTCATCCTCAAAGTCGTCTTCAAGGTTATCCAAAGCAACGGCATTTGAAGGCTCAGCACTTGGAGAAATACTTGCTTGTTTATTATTAACAAACGCAGCACTATCATCCATAAAAAATGGATTTTTAACCATAGCCACTGTTTCTTCACCGCCCACAACGAGTTCCTCAACCCAACTCGTGTCAATTTCGGGCAATTTTTCCCCTTGTTCAGCTGGTTTTCCAAGATTTTCAAACAGTTGACCGTAATCAGATGTAACTTGCGTCGGCTCACTGCCAGCCACAGTAGGCAATGTCGTTTGCACATTTCCGTTTTTTATAGCAGCACTTGCCTCCAAAACCACATCATTCGACTGACGAGCCGTGAAATCTTCTGTATCATCCGTTTGAACAATGTTAAATCGAGGCACAAAATCCACGACCGTTTCTAGTCTTGGCGGCTGGGGACTGTTTTTGGGAGGCGGAGGAGGAACATCTGGTCCCGAGAAGTTTACGACAGGAGATGCTTTTTTTGCACTGTGTCTTGCAACAGGTGCGATCCCATGCATCGTCGTTTTAATCGCGTCCGCACCTTTAATCGCCGCAATCGCTGGGATACTCGGGGCTGGTTGAAGCCCCCAAACCTTCATAAGAATTGGCAATTCCTTGGCCATCATCCAGTCGCCGTCCGGCTGCACTTTTATCTTGGTGTCTTTTTGGATCGTTTCGACTTGTGCTAGCTGAATGAGCTCTTCATCTTTTTCGATTTCGGCCACAAAAAATGACGTCTTAACCAGGTATTTTGCCATATATCCTCCATGCACATCCCCGAAGGCATGCCACTTAAAAACCTTTGGTGTTATTCCGCAAAATACCGAAAAAATCAAAGATATAGGGCATTTTAGCGTTCAAAATGCCTTTTTATGCGTAAATTCTCAAATACGCTCTTTTTACTTACTGAATGTTTTATTCATTTTTTGAAAGAAGGGGGAAGTCTCCCCCTGAGCGGCTATCTGTGCCCCAAAACATTCTGCAATGCATAACACATTCAAAAAGTCACCCTTTGAACAAATCTATGACATTTGTGCACAGATACGCCGCTACCCCCTCTCAATCTTACACATTTTACAATTTGTAATTTGGGCAGTACCCGAACACAATCAATATAACAGAAACCACTGCTGTCCCACGAAATTTTTCTAGAATACTCTGATAACTCTACAGTAGCTTTGTTTTATCGATATATAGTCGTTTCTAAGCATGAAAAAGATTTAAGATTACTGTTAAATCGCCTGCGTCGCGAAGCCGAAGGCAAGCAGCGGCACACCAGACGAGCGGGCGCGCATGTTGAAGACGAATTTATGATTAGAATTTATACAAAAAAAGGGCGCTCATGATTGAGCGCCCTAGTGTTTAGATATTATAAATTAGAGGATTGAACGCAACGTGCAATTCGGCGTACAGGTCGCCGATGCGTTCATATCGCAACCGGGACCTTTGCCTTCGCACGGATCGCAATCTTCAAATCCGCTTGAGACGATACCGTCACCGCAGTGGAAGCCAAGTTTGCAATTCTTCTTGCAGCCATTGTAAGCGGTATCGTTATTACCCGAACCGAGGTCGCATTCTTCGCCTTCGGCCTTCTGGACCGTACCGTCACCACAGTAAGGAGCATAACCCTGGCAACCGACCATGCAGTAACCGTATTTACCGTTGTTCGGACCATCGTCACAGAGCTCATCAGCCGTCACAAGACCGTCGCCGCAGGAAGGCAACGTGCACTTGCTGCTGCAGTAGTCATTGTCGACCGTGTTGCCATCATCACATTCTTCATTGCCGTTAACGATGCCATCACCGCATTTTTCGATGAGACAAGTTGCTGAGCATCCGTCGTTCGACTTGGTATTGCCATCATCGCACTGCTCGCGACCTTCTTTTTTGCCGTTACCACAAACACTGCCATCAGCATATTTACACGTTTTTTCGTTACACTCGCTGTCTGCTGTGTATTTGGTTCCGATCTTGTTGCAGTAAGAAGTATAAGCGCTGTTTTTGCAGAGATAACCTGTATCGCACTGTTCGCCTTGATCAAGTTTACCGTTACCGCAAGCAGCTGCGACATTGTTTGTTCTCTTGCAATTAACGCAACCCATGAATTCGGCGTAAGAGCCAGTGGTGGGCGAACCGAAATCGCATTCTTCATCAGCAGCAACGATACCGTCACCACAGACAGAAGCACAGGAGGTAACGCCGGTATTCAAGAAACCATCAAGCGTGAGCTTGAAGTTCGACCCCGTGTACTCACGTTCGGCCTGGAACATGTGAATGTCATAGATACCACCTTCGTAAAGGTTGAAGGTTTTGTCACATTTTTGGGTCTTGGTCGTACCCGTGATGTTATCTTTGTAAGTACAGGTATCTTTTGCAAGTGTATTGGTCATTTCCTGACGCGAGTGGAGACCACCGAGGTCAACGAAGAGTTGGTTATTAATATAAATCCAAACGTCATCGTCGCCAGAGAACGTCAAGCTTTCACCACCTTTATACTGGAAGTAAGTATGAATTTCGGTTGTGAAGTTGCCATTAACTTTACGCGGCGTACAGGCTTTGGGGTTGCTGACTGCTGTCGAGCTCGCAGCCGAACAGCCAATAGGTGAGGCACTTGTATTCGGGCGTGTATCTTTAAAGCCCATGTTGTCAATCGGCGAGAAATACCCAGGGATATAATTCAAACCCGCGACCGTTTTTGCAGCAGAAGGCGGATTATCCGAGTCGAAGACGTAAACGCCGTCTGATTGTTTCGCGAGGAGAAGCGTTCCCTCAACTTTGTTGCTCATGGCCGTATCGCGGAACCACGTTTCAAACGAATCGCCGCAGAGAATGTGACGACCGATGGTATAGTTTCGATACGAAGAAGTCGCGCTGATAGCGCCGAAAGAGTTGGATTTGCCGCTGTTATTGTCGATCGTGCACTTCGCATCAAGCGATTTGCCACTGTACTTGGGTTTGCCGTCTGCACCGAGTGTTTTAGCAGCAATACCCTGACAAACGTTGCCGCTGAAGCCTTGGAAGTCGGGATGACCTGCGTTGGCTTTGAGGTAGCTTACGCCATTGTCAAAATAAGAAGCATTGTTAGCCGTAGCTTTCGACTGAGAAAACAGCCAACCAGCTAACGTCGTATCGCTTTGAATGTTACGTTTGCATGTGGCACCTAGCGAATTGATCCAGGCCGTTGTCTGGTAACCACTTCCGCCCGAGGTATTATAGGTATCGCGGCCACGGAAGTCGCGGTACGTAACGGGCAAAGAAACCGTGTTGGGCGTTTTGGTATAAAGCGTGCAGCTGAAACCAGGTTCTTTTTTGCAGGTAGAGGAACAACCGTCGCCGTCGAGGGTATTGCCATCGTCGCATTCCTCAGCTTTGTTGCCAGCGAGCATCCACATTGTAACGCCATCGCCGCACTGGGCATGACAATCAGAAAGCTGTCCAGGATCTGTATTGTCACAAACAAAGTATGCTTCAATTTTGCAATCCGGAGAACAACCATCGCCGCCGCCGAGGTTACCATCGTCACACTGCTCACCCGTCTGGACGATACCGTCACCGCAGGTACCTGACGTACATTTGGTGCCCGCTGCATTACAAGCATATCCAGCAGCAGGACGGCAATCTGAGCCGCAACCCGTGACGCCGTCACAGAGTTCTGCGTTGTTATACCCTGCTGTCGGCGTGATTTTTTTGTCACCGCAACCACGTTTGATACATTTTCCACCCTTAACCGGGCATTCGTACATCGGTTCTACCGTACAAGATGCAGAGCAACCATCACCGGCTTTGGTGTTGCCGTCATCGCACTGTTCACCTTTTTGTACTTTTCCATCACCGCATTTACCCGTAGAACACTTGGATTTGCCAGAAGTTTCGGAGCAAGCAAAGCCATATTCAACGACGCAGGCAGGCGAACAACCATCGCCAGCCTTGGTATTGCCGTCATCACATTCTTCTGCGCCCAATTTTAAACCGTCGCCACATACCGTCGTGCATACCGAAGGCTGACCTGAGCATTTGTAACCCGCTTCGATCTGACCAATAGAATCGCAGCCGTCGCCATTTTTGCGATTGCCGTCATCGCACTGCTCATAATCGACTTTTTCAGCTTGCATGGTGATGTTGCCATTTTTATCAAGAACAGCAACATACTTGATACCTGTATCGATCTTGCCGTCACCATAATTGATGGGCGTACAAGAACCGTTGCCGAATCCGTTACATTTGTAACCTGCGCTGACCTGGCAGTTTACGCAACCAGCCGAATTGACATAACCGCCTTCGTCGCACTGTTCGCCGATATCCTGACGGCCGTTGCCGCATGTGATCTCCATACAGCCTGTGCCACCTTCGTTTGCGCCCAAGGCAGAACAACGCCATCCTGTTTTGACTTGTTTACAGTCAAGACAAGCCTTTCCGTTATCTTTGCCTTCATCACAAATTTCGCCAGCACTTCGGTCAACTTTGCCATCGCCGCAGTACGAGTTGAGAAGACAGCTTTCGGAACAGCCTTTATCGCTCGTTCCATTCAGTTCACCGTCATCGCATTCTTCTTTATAGACGCCGCCATCCGCACCAACATAAGTGTCGATGTTGCCGTCGCCGCAATAAGGAGCCGCTTTGCAATCCGAGGTGCACGCACCGGGGTCTTTAGCATACGAAACGCTAGCGCTTGGATCATCGCATTCTTCACCAAGCCCTGTGTCTACATAACCGTCGCCACAAACGCCGAGTGAGCAAACGCTAAAGCCGCCGTCGTTGATACAGTGATAATTAGGTTCAACCTTGCAGTCTGACGAACAACCGTCACCGCTGAATGCTTCACCATCATCACATTCTTCGCCGTTATTCACTTCACCGTCGCCGCAATAACCTTCCTGAACGATTTCAGAACACCCGGTCGCATTGCAAATCCACCCCGATTCGACTGTACAAGTGGATGAACAACCATCGCCCGAAACAGTGTTATGGTCATCGCAGTCTTCACCCTCGTCGAGGATACCATCGCCGCAAAAGCTGTCCTCTACGTCGTCTTCTTCAACACAAACATTGTTCGGACATTTCCATCCAGCTTCAACGGTACAGATGATTGAGCAGCCATCGCCTGATTTTTTATTAGCATCGTCGCATTCTTCGCCAGGATCGACCTTTCCGTTACCGCAATAAGCAGCTTTTTCGCATTTTTTGCCTGCTTCTTTGCAAACCCAACCAGTTTCAACGCTCATACAGTTGCCTAAGCAACCATCGCCCGAAACCGTGTTTCCATCGTCGCAAGCCTCGTCCTCGTCGACAATTCCGTTGCCGCAAGTCTCGCTAGGATCAGAGAGGCGACAGTTTTTGCCGCTGGGACAGACGTAGCCGATTTCAACTTGGCACGTTTCCGAGCAGCCATCGCCCGAAACCGTGTTGCCGTCATCGCAGTCTTCACCTTTGTTCCAACTGCCGTCACCGCAAACGCCACTGCCACTCGCACCTGTGCTGACACTATCATCTTCTGAGCATGCTGTAATATGCGCAGCGCCTAAAACACATGCTAATGCAAGGATTTTTCTTAATTTCATCCTTTTTATCTCCAAAAGAAATGACCGAAAAAGTTCATTCGGTACAGAATTAATTCTTTGATTTTTATGTTTTGCAAGGGGGAGGTGTCCCCCTGCGCGTCGATCGGTACTATAGACTGTTTCTTAATTAAAATTCATATATTGATACAAAAATTGTAAATTTAAGTATGCAGATGATTCCGATTCGCCGCGACCCTCTCTGCGGGGCGGCAGCCCCGCAACGCCCGCCGAAAAACAAAAATTTCAGCTTACAGCAAATAAATGCACTGCCAACAAAAATCAAACCCTTTGGCCTAAAAAACTGCATTTTTACTAAAATATAACCGTTTTAGCGTCCGCAGCACGAGGGGGTAGCAGCGTATTGACGGGCAAAAGGCAAAGACTTGGTGACAAAAGTCTAACAAACAATCCTATGGACACTTCTGGACACAACATCCATGAAAAAAACGCCTTTTGCCAAGGAAATAGCTGCTCAGGGGGAGACTTCCCCCTCAAAAAATCCCTCAAAGCCGTCAAATATCAAATGACAATTTAGATGAAAATTTGAATTATATTCAAATTCAACCTAATCATTCATCAAATTATCATAGATATATTTATCATTTTCAACAAAGACGAATTTTCCCCAAGGGCCGCGCAATTCGCCAAGTTTCATATGCACATCAGGCTGTAGAGAGCGATGGAATACATAATCGATATGGCAAACATTTTCGGGAGCCAAAAAGTCGGATGGAGACGTGACGCCCCCCAAATGCTCTGAGCGCCCTAAAGCAATATGTGTAGCCAATTTTTCATCGAGCAGGACGCTTCCGACAGCTTCGACACCGAAGTCGCCCAACACGCCTAACCCGAGCTCCGCAATATTAGCGCGTGCAGGATCTGCCGAAATAAAGGCGCGCAGGTCTTCTCCCCACGCGTGATCGCCCTCAATACAAACAACGCGATTCTCACTGACTTCACAGAGCGCGACTTCACTACCGCGTTGCAAAGGCAAGATGCCGTTAGTCTGAGAAACGACGTCGTGTTTTTCGCCCTCATAAGGCACGATATACGCTTCACCCGAGGGAAGATTGCCGGCCTGTCCTGCATTCATAAAACGACCCGAAGAGACAAAGCCCATGCGTCGTCTTAGATCGATCGTTAATTCGTACCTGCACCCCCACACTTCAAAGACGAGGCGCGCAGAATCAGCCCGCGTCAACGCACGCGCTAAACGCGTCACGCGCTCATGCACGACATCAATATCGACAAACAGTGCAGGCAGCATCGCAAGCGAAAACCCAGGCATTGTCGCCGCTTTAAAACCGTAACGAATGGCAGCCATTTTAAGTGGTGCTGTTGCCGAATATTGTGTCAAGGCAATCCAATATTCGCCTACGCCATAAACCGAATCAAACGGCACAGGATGACAACAAACCGTTTTTAATTCCGAAGAAACATCAGGAATATCGACATCTAAAGGAATTTCATACGTCGGACGAATGAGATCAGCATTAGATCGACCGACATTTTCATAAGCAAACAAACAGCACGTGTGCCCGTTTGTTTTAGACAATTCATTGGCCCAAGCACGCGCGAGCGATCTTCTTTCGCGCCATTCGGTCGTATCTTCAGCGGATGTTCGAGGCACGTCCACGATAAAACAAAAGCGATGTTTCGCACCGTTCTGTGCATAACAGAAAACCTGCGAAAATAACCGGTCAAGCTCAGCTCCCGTCACTCTTTGCTCTGCCATGGCGCACAGCCTCCCATCCAATAAAGAAAGAGGCAAAAGCGCCTCTTTCTTAAGTGTTTACGATAGCACTAAAAACACAAGGGTAAATTGTTTTAACTAATCTTCAGCTGATTGGTCTTTAGCATTGTCGTCAGCAGCGTTTTTCACATACTCAGGATCTTGGAGATCCGGGTCATTTGCGTTTGCTTTAACGAGATCGTCTGCTGCTTTTCGCGCTTTTCGCGCAGCCATGATTTTTCTGATTCCGATCGCAGCTGCAGTCGAGAGCGCGACCATAGTAACACTTGCAATTGCTTTGTAGAGAATACGCATTTTTTGACTCCTTAGAATGCGGCACAGTCCCGAAGGCTGTGCACACTTAGGTTATACCTGCCAGACAGTGCCTTCAGGCTTATCAAGAATTTGCACGCCCATTGCGGTAAGTTTTTCACGAATTTCATCAGAAGCGGCCCAGTTTTTCTCAGCACGCGCGACGCGTCGCGCCTCAATGAGTCGTTCGATCTCAGCGACATCGAGATTGAGGCGTTTGACAGCGAGGTCACGGAGCTCACTGAGCGCGACAGAGGGTTCACGGACAAAGAGCCCGACGTAAGCCCCCATATCTTTAATCGCATCGCGGAAAGCGATGAGGTCACGGATCTGTTCGGGTTTCTTTTTGCCGCGAGCATCAATGATCGCATTCGCGCGCGTTTGAACGTCGTTAAGTTCAGCGAGTGCTTTAGGCGTATTGAGATCGTCAGTAAGAGCGTCGACATAACGAGCGACGGACTCTGCAGCAACGCCGCTAGAAGCGAGGGAATTGTCTTTATTAAGAGCAACGCCAATGATCTCGTCAGCGGCCTGAAGCGTACGATAAAAGCTTGTCAGGCGATCCGTGGCTTCACCGATCGTATCTTGCGAGAAATTGATGCTGTGTCTGTAGTGGGTCGTAAGGAAGAAATAGCGGAGCGCCTCAGCATGAACTTGTTGAGCGATGTCACGGATCGTCCAGAAATTTTTGAGCGAGTGACTCATTTTTTCGCCATTGATCTCGACCATACCGACGTGCATCCAATGGCGAGCGAAATCGCCTTCCTGAGCGCCTTTGGCCTGAGCGACTTCGTTTTCGTGATGCGGGAAGATCAAGTCACGGCCACCACCGTGAATATCAAAAGACGGCGAGAGATACTTCGTACTCATGCATGAACATTCGATGTGCCACCCCGGACGTCCGTAACCCCAGGGAGAATCCCAACCTGGTTCATTTCTGTCTGACGTACCTTTCCAGAGCGCGAAGTCAGCGGCATTGCGTTTGACGTCATTGACATCGATGCGCACGCCTTCGAGCAGTTCGTCGAGATTTTTGTTCGAGAACTTACCGTAATCTTTAAAGGAGGAAACATCAAAGTAGACGTCTCCACCGGCGCAGTAAGCATGACCGTTGTCAAACAACTTCTGGATAAATTGGATGATATCAGGAATATGTTGAGTAACGCGAGGCTCAATATCAGCCTGTTCGACATCGATCAAAGCCATATCGCGGTGAAGACCTTCGATCATTCGATCAGCCAAAGCTTCAGGCGTACACCCTTCTTCTTTTGAGCGACGAATAATTTTGTCGTCAATGTCAGTGTGGTTACGAACAAGTTTAACCGCATTACCGAGTTTTCGCAGCATCTTACGGAAGACGTCGAAAACGACAAAAGTACGAGCATGACCGATATGAGGCAAGTCATACACCGTCAAACCGCAAACATAGATTGATATTTTACCATCTTCTAGAGGCACGAAATTAACCTTTTCGCGCCGCGCTGTGTCATAAATTTTAAGGTTCATGGACTTTTACTCTCTCATTACCATTACCTAAAGCTGCCCAAGGACAACAACAAAAAACCTTAGAGCAACGTTCTCCAAGCCGTGCGCATTGCAGCACACGAGCGTAGTAGATTTCAATAGCGAATTTTGTCCACGTCGTAAAGCTTAAAAGCCACGCCGATGTCCAGTCCGAAGTCACCCGAACATAGATCCATCAAAGTTGTTCTATTTCATCTGTGTTCTTGCTGAGGGAACGGCGGGGTTCATTAACTATATCCATAATAATAGGGGCAATAATAGGGGCGATGTTTCTAACGAGGCATGAAAGGCAAAGTGCCAAACACATCGTCGTACAGCTCATATCATGAAAGGACAGGGGGCATGACGCGCAACGAACAACCATCGGCATGACGCGCATTTTGTGTGGTCTACAAGCATTTTGTGAAGATATGCACACTTAAAGAAAGCATATTTATTTGCAAAACATGGTTCTAGGTGTATAAACATGAACTTGACTGTATTCCGAAGGCCAACACCTGAGGATACGAAAGTTTCCCGTACGCCGATCCATGGCGGTAGATTAACAGACAGGAATCAAACGAATGCTGAGACTTTTAATTGAAGACTCTGAGGGCAAATCAAAACAAGCGCAGATCACCCCGGAAAGCGGTGAAATAACCATTGGCCGTAAGGCTGGCAATGTTATTCGTCTCAAAGAGAGAAACGTTTCCCGCGAACACGCCCGTATTTACCAAAATGATGAGGGTCTGTTTGTCGAGCCCGTAGCTGCTCGTTATGGCATGAAAGTCAACGGTAAAAAAATCGATGGCGCAACCCATATCGAACTCGGTGATGAAATCAAAATCGGTGACTATCGTCTCTATGTTCAAGACGAAAGCAAACCGGCCATGACACCGGCCGAACAAGCCGCAGAAGCAGCCGCCAAAGGTGAAGCATGTCCGCTTCCCGTAGACCAGCAGCCACGCCTCGTTGTTATTTCTTCCAACTTCGCAGGTCACGAACATCCCATTATCAAAACGATCTGCAAAATTGGTCGAAATGCAGACAACGACATCTGCCTCAACCATACCAGTGTCAGTGGTACGCATGCCGAAATCCGCAGAAATGCGCGTGGACTCTTTGAAATCATCAACAAAAGTTCTTCTAACGGCACAAAAGTTAACGGCAAAGACATTGGTGCACAACCGTACGAACTTTCCAGCGGTGAGTTCATTTCTTTCGGTCTCGTCGTTACCCGTTTCTGCGCACCAGGCGAACTTTGGTACTTCAATATTGGTTCAGCGCCTGAGCCCAAATCGAACAAAATCCTCTTGGTTGCTCTGGTCATCGCGATCGTTGCTGCTGCAGTTCTTGGTACAATCATGTTCATGCAGAACACGAACAACAATGCGAATGGTCAGGCCAGTGATTCAAACACGAAACAGAATGAAGAAGATATGAATAAAATGAAATCCATGTCTTTGTTCATGCAGTGCCAAGCCCAAACGACCAGTGGCGAGTTTGATCAAGCGGAACAAAGTTGCAACGAAGCGCGCAAACTCGATTCAACCAATTCGAACATAGATTCTCAGCTCGAAAAAATTCGCAAAGAACGAAACGCAGCGAGCGACCTTGACACGATTCTTAACGATATCAGTGCCGGCGGTGCGCATTGCCGCGAAGCCCTTAATATGATCAAAGATCAAACGGTTGATCCGAATACATACGCAGGCCGTTCACTCCAAACCAACCGCGCAGAAGAAAGAGCCAAAGAATGTCTTGCCGATTACATGTACGGCAAAGCCATGGACGCGCTTGATGCCAACGATATCAAATCTGCAGAAAGCGAACTTGCAGAAATGAAGAGCACAGGCCTCACCAAAACAGATAGCTACGATAAACTTGCGGCAGCTATCGCCGAAAAGAAAAATGCGAACAGACCTGCTGCACCTAGCAGAACTGGCTCGAGTTCTCACTCTTCTAAGCCTGCACCAGAAGCTCCCGTTGCAGCCCCTGCACCTTCCGATAGTGGTATGAGCCTCGACGACCTTTGTGCCCTCGCAGTTAAAGCAAAAATGAAGAAAGATTACGTGAAAGTTTGTGAGTACGGTAAAAAGGCTCAAAAGAAAGGCGGTGATTCTGCTTGTAACAATAAAGTTAAAGAATACGTTGGTAACTGCAAATAATCCCCACCTTCGTACATCTATCGCTTAAGCTAAGCCCGGTCTCATTGGCCGGGCTTTTTTTTCGCGCTCACAAGCTTATCTTCTGCCCTTTTTGCCTTTACGTAAGACGCTTTATCCCTTAAAAAGAAATACGATTTTTCGTGAGCGTGAATTTTAGCCATTAAAACACGCCGCATTATTGTTTTAGGGAGAAGATCAGATGCAGGCAAACGAATCCATTTCATTCTCTGAGGTACAGCGTTTATCCCAGATCGCTCTTGAGGCTGGCAATCTCGACAAATTGCAGACACTCCTCGTACCCCTGCTCCGCGAGGATGACAAAAGCCGTAGTGCAGCCGATAACCTTTTTATTTACCGTACCCTCGGCGTCATGTACGAAGAAAAACAAAAGGACGACGAGGCTTTGCTCGCTTTTGAGCAGGCTTATAACTACGATAAACGCGACCTCAAAACACTTACCAAACGCGTCGAAGCTGAATTAACCAAAGAACCCTCGCAGATGAACACCCAACTTCTGCTCGAGCTTCTTATATTCCACCGCGATGCCCTCAAAAATACGCTCGTTATGCGTATCTTTAAAGCACTCGCTGAAGCACGACGCATCAGCGGTGACCTCGCGAAGGCCCGCGAATACTACGAAAAAGCGCTTGAAGCTCGTCCCGGCGAAATGGACATTATCAATGCTATCATCTCCATTAGCCAAGAATCCGGCGACGAAGACGCCCTGATTAAATCGCGTGAAAAATTACTCGACTCTATGACGAGTCCTAAATCACGTGCCGCAATCCTCGTCTCTATCGGTGACGATTACCTCAACGTCAAAAAAGACGAACAAACCGCTCTCGAAACCTACGAAGAAGCGCTTCTCGAATGCAGCAATAGCACTGAAGCCCTCCAACGCATCCTTACGATCGCAGAACATCGCGAAGATTGGGAACGTGCCCTTTCGGCCTCTGAAGCTCTCGTTGCTGCCTCCGAAGATACCGACGAAAAAGTTCAGTACCTTACGAAACGCGCTGCCATCTTTAAAGATAACCTCAAAGACAACAAACGCGCTATTGCAGCCTACAACGAAATACTCGACCTCGTACCAAGTTCCGTCGGCGTTTTCCAGAGCCTCCTCACCGTACTCCTCAATCAAAAAGACTTTACCGCGATCGAAGCGAATTACGAACGCATGATCGAACGTCAGGATGCAGTTAACCCGCCCGATGTTAAATTCCTTGGCATCCTCTGCAAAAGCCTCGGCGACCTCCGACTCAAGCAGCTCAACGACGTCCCCGGCGCTGCGCGTGCGTACCAAAAAGCAAGTGATCTCTTCCCGGATAACCCCAAATTCCATGCGATCCTTGCACGCCTCTATGCGCAAAGTGAAGATACCCTCGAAAAAGCAATTTTCGAAAACCGCGAAGTTCTTCGTCTCGCGCCTGATCATACTGAAGTCGTTGCCCAAATGGCAGAATGCTACCTCAAGCTCAAAAAATTTGATGAAGCACTCTGCATCTACAGAGCCTTGGCCGCGCTCGACCTCATCAACGAAGAAGGAAAAACAATCGTCGCCAACTATCAGCCCGATGAAACGCCCTCTATCACACGCGCCTTCACCGATGAAGAATGGAAGCTCCTCCGTCCGAATACCCTCGACGGTACGCTTTGCCTCATTCTCCGCTTGATCGCTCCGACGCTTTATCCCCTCTTTACCAACGATATCGATACCTACGGCATTCGTCCCAAAGATGCAAAAATCGACACGAACGCCCCAACCCTCTTCACGCGTTCTCTCCAGAATGCACGCGTTGCCCTCAATTTCGCCGAAATTCCCCACGTCTATCGCTGGTCCAAAGAAAACGGCATTTGCAACGCCTACCTCGAAGATCGTTCGTTCCTCGTCAACCAGAACCTTCTCAGTGGACGCTCTGAGCAAGAAATCGCTTTTGCGACAACCAAAGCCCTTTTCCTCATGCGCCCAGAGTTCTACCTCCTCCAGCGCGGAAGACGCGTCATCGAGTACTGCATCTACACTGCTTTCAAAGTCGCTTGCCCGCAGCTTAATATCAATCTCAATGCTGATCAGCTCAAGATTGCCAAAGCCATTGAACGCGGCCTCGAAGACGACGAACGTAAGCAACTTACCAATGCCGTTATGCGCATCAGCGAACGCGGTCAAAAACTCAATATCAGATTGTTCTGTGAATCCGTCGAAGACTTCGCAAACCGCATCGCCCTCCTCTTCTGCGACGATCCTCGCGTGGTCAGACCTTCCCTCGAAGAAGAATCGCGTCCTATCAGCGAGCGAAATTCTCAGGAACGCCTCGGTTCACTCTTGGTTTGGGCGCTCAGCGAAAACTATATCGCCCTCCGCAAAAGCCTCGGTATCCAAATCAAAACAAACTAATTGCGCTTAGTTCGCTTTACTCTCGTGGGGGGATGTCTCCCCCTGAGCTGCTTTCCAGCGGCTCAGATCTCTTTTTATAAAACGCCCCCCACCAACACATATCCGGCTCATAACAAATTGCTGTTACGTCCTCTTACGCAATGATTTGGCTTTTCTGTGCAGGGGCGTTTGTAATCTTGTGCTATTATCTTGATTGTTCAATTGCCGCAGGATACGCAGCTACCCCCTCTGCGGGGCTTTTGCCCCGCAACGCCCCAGCCTAACGCCAACCTATTTGTATAAAATTCTGTAACGAGCGCATTTCGTTATAGTTAATGAGAATATGTTGTGGGACAGCAATATCATTAAATAAAAAAAGCATCTCATAAGATATGAGATGCTTAAAAAAGTCATGAAATACTTTTATTTGCTTGGCATTTCATAGACGTACGTTGTCTTAACCGGTGCATGATCCGAAATCAAAGGATACTGAGAACCGCTCGGCACTTCGTACTTCTTTAATATAAGCTCTGGTGAATAGAACGTGTAATCGATAATCGGCGTAAAGCTAAACATCGTCGTATATTTTTCAACGATATCCTCAATGGCTGTCGGATTGTCTACAAAGTCCGTAAGATTAGTCTTGGCCTGGGTACGAGCATCCAAAAGCCCAGAAGCTTTTGCAAATTCAGCATGTGACCCCATAAACCCTTTTTCGAGTTGATCAGCTTCGTAAGGTCCAACCATAAAGCTGTTTAAGCCTTTGAGAATGGATTCAATCGTCGAACCAAATATAAGCTTGATCGAAGGAGATTCTGTCAGAATACTAAAATCAACGGTATTAAAATCGCCACCAAAAATGACATACGAACCTTCATATTTAGCTTGAAGTTCCTTTACGAAAGCAGCTGCTTTTTTGGCGCCGTAGACACGAACACGCTCATTTTCTGCAACAGGTCCGAATATCGATGCCGGAGGCATATCTTGTGTCGTTCCGTTATTCGGATTCCAGTGATTAGATACGGCAATAAAGACCTGCCCCGTTGTCTTCTCTCGCAAAACGGCTGCAAAGGATATAGTTTTGTTGCCGTAGTACACGCCATCCGGTTCGTACGTGCTACAAAAATCACCGCGAATGTGAAGCATACAATTTTCAGGAAGCCCATCCCAGTCCGTCGGCGGGAAAAGCGGAATATACGTTGCTTCGAGAAGATCAAATTTGTCTTTCTGATACAAAAGATCCGTAAAGAATACGCAGCTCGCACCATGATCCTGCCTGCGGAGCTCATTCTCCGTTGTATCAGTGTAGACATTTTCGTTATTTTCACCGCAGGTAAAGCCGTCTTTCCAGTCATACCATTTTTTTTCTAGATCAACGTCAGCCCAAACATATCCCATGCGTTCAAAATACTCTGCAATATCAGGACGGTGCCAATTAGGGCTAACCTCAATGATAGCAAAGATGTCTGGAACAGATTTCCAACTCATCATAGTATCGTATAATAATTTAGCACGGTCGTCGACGGGATGACCGCCCCACGTTGGATAGTCAACCTGAACATTCCAATTCATAAATGTAATTTCATGTTCATCGATAAGCTTGCAAGTACCCGCTGTAAAATCACTACAATCGTTGTTACACGCAGGAGATCCACCGGGCGCCCATTTTTTGTTAGGATTAAACGCTTCACAGGTTTCAGGAACCCCCCAACTGCCGTCACAAACTTCATTGCCCGACAAAATGCCGTTGCCACAGTAGGCTTCTACGCATGACCCCTGTGAATAGGTACAGTCATCATTGCAAGCAGGCTTGCCGCCTTCTTCCCAATCTAAAAACTGATCGTACGCCTCACACGATACAGGCACGTGATCATTGCCATCGCACTGCTCACCCGCCTCTCGGATACCATTGCCACATACAGGTTTCACGGGATCTGGCTTTTCAGTCTGGCCGCCCGGATCTGGAGTCACCGTTCCTGGATCTTCGGGCTCAGTCGTGACTGGATCGTTATTCCCAGTTCCATTACCATGACCAGGTTCACCAGGATCTGGCTTGACTGCCGGCGTTTCAGTTTTATTCGAATCGCTGCTGTCATCACAAGCATTGAGACATAGCATCGCCAACAAGCTTACCCACACACTGAATCTACATTTCATATCAACCCTCACACTGACTCAATTTTCAGTCGATATTGACAATTTATTGAGGACAGAAATTTGTATTATTTATACAAATTTGATCAAAGATGACTACACTACCTGGTAGAGATAAAACTTAAGATAATTTGTTTCGGGCACCTGCATAAGGATGGGATGATCCGCACATTGTTGACGCCCTTCGATCTGTCTAAGCTGAACCCCCGCTTCATTTGCAGCTTCGAGAACCATCTTGCGGAACATTTCGTCGAGCATAAAATGCGAACAAGAACACGTTGCAAGATACCCCCCTCGTGGAAGCATGCGCATGGCCTTAAAATTAATGTCTTTATAGCCAAAATAAGCATTTCGCGCCGTAGCATTACTCTTGGTAAACGCCGGCGGATCGAGAATAATAAAATCAAATTCTCGCGATTTAGCCTCCACTTTTTCATCGAGATACTTAAACACATCTGCCACGACAAAGGACATCTTGCCGTCAAGTTGGTTGCGTCTTGCATTTTCTTTAGCCTGATCAATCGCTAGCGCTGAAATATCGACTGCAGTCACGGATGCAGCGCCGCCGGCCGCCGCGTGAAGTGCAAAAGATCCCGTATGCGTAAAACAGTCCAAAACGCGTCGACCGTGCGCAAGCTGCATCACTGCGCGTCGATTATACTTTTGATCGAGAAAATATCCCGTTTTTTGTCCATCAATGTAATTTACATCAAATGTAATACCATTCTCGATGATATCGACGTGCCCCGAAAGATCCGTCCGCAAACCGTCCATTTCGTAAAAAGCCTTGTACTGCGCCAAGCCTTCTTTTTCTCTTGTTGCTACATCACAGCGTTCGTAGATTGCGTTAATCGTTTCACCCATACCGCGCAACGTTTCAACGATAAGCTCAAAAATCATCGCTTTGCGCTGCTCCATGCCCAAGCTCATCGTCTGAATCGAAAGTACATCGTCAAAACGATCAACGACAAGCCCCGGAAACTGATCACTTTCTCCAAAAATTAAACGGCAGTATCGAAAATCTGCCCCCATCACATGTTTACGATATTCAATGGCATATTGCACACGACGGGCCCAAAACGCCCGATCAAAACGATCATTCGCATTGTTCGAAATGACGCGAACACGGATTTTACTTGTATCATTAACAATACCGCTTCCTAAATACGCGCCTTTCCCACTTTTGACATCGACAATCTGCCCCTGCTCATACGAGCCTCGGACTTCCGTCACTTCTTCGCCAAACACCCACGGATGACCCGCGCGCAAACTCTTTTCTGCTTTTGGTGTTACGATAAACACCGGATATTCTCTACCCATCTTAGAACTCCTAAAGGCGCTTGTTCGAATGCGCCACCTTGATACTTATAGCATATTTCGCTCATATTTATGAGAATGCATTGTGATAAATTGGTCTATTTTTGCCATTTTGACCTTCGCCTATGCGCCTACAGCGCATACGGCTTCGGTGCGCTGCTATTGACGCAATCTTGCTTGCGCTACACGTGGCCTAATAAATATAATTTCATCTGCCATCTGCATCAATACGCAGCGCATTTTCTTTCATCATTACATTCCATACACCCGCGCTAGTATAAATTATATCTACAATACGAGCATATCAAATTACAATTTACACAGCACATTTTTCAATATTATTCTATTTATATATTTATCCAATTTTCCATTCATCAATATATACAAGTATAATCCTTTAAATAATTATATTATTTTCTGGCGCGTATGGCTACGCCATAGCGCCAGAGGGCTGTCGTATGAAATAGACAGCCCACAAAACAAAATGATCATACCCTTGAGAAGACGCAGAGCGAGTCGCAAACTTTCACCGACTCCGTGACATTTCGATGACAACCGTATGTTAAAAGCCAAAATGTCAGCAACGAGCTGACAGCGTTTAAAGACCTTCGCTTATTAGGAGCACAGATATGGAAAAGACACGCGTTAAATTCGATACTCATCTCAGCAATCAGCCCAATGCTTACCGCGAAAGTACGCACACGCCCGTCTTCATCTCACGTAGCATTGGCATGGCACACGCTGTTCTCGGTGCAGTTGTCCTTCTTATCAAATCTGCTCCCATCAATCCGCTTGCCCATATTCGCTTTTAAGCCATCTTTGTGACTCACGCCCAGAAAACGTTTAAATCGATATAAGCACAACGCGCACGAGGTTGCTTATGGATAATGCAATCAATCAAAATGTTTTCGATGGAAACTCAAAACGTCCCTTTGAAGCTGGACGCAATCCATTTGACGGACTTCGACCTTGGTCTGCCATTACCCATGGTATTGGTATCGCCTTGGCCATCCTCGGAACGGTCTTTTTACTGATCAAAGTCATTCCGGATCACGACGCCCTTCGAATTGGTGGTTTTATCGTTTATAGCGTATCCATGATTGTGTTGTACCTCTGTAGCACACTCTATCACGCCATTCATACCACAGTCGACAAACGCATTCTTCTTCGCAAAACGGATCATACAGCCGTATACCTGCTGATTGCAGGTACCTATACCCCCCTCTGCCTCACGCTCCTTCAAGGAGCACTTGGCTACGGACTACTTGCTACAATCTGGACGCTTGCCATTGCTGGCACAATCATGGCCTTTACATGGATCAACTGCCCGCGCAAACTTACAGCGTCAATATATATTATTTTGGGCTGGATTTCGATCGTTGCATTGCCCTTCATGTGGCAGAACGCAGGATTTGCCCCCGTCGCTTGGTGTTTGGGGGGCGGCTTGCTTTATACGATCGGAGGCGTGCTATACGCGCTTAAATGGCCAGGACGACATAATCCTCGGTTTGGATGTCACGAAATCTTTCACGTCTTTATTGTCCTGGGATCGATCGCTCACTTCTTCTTTGTATATCGATGCTTAACCTAATGCCCTAGTTTTATAGATATATCTCAATTCGATTTTATACGGCGAAATTTATGAAATTCGCCGTATAAATTAAGAGCACTTCACACGAATGTTTTTACACTTTTTTTACATTCTGCATGAAGTCTAACGCTTGAGCAAGCGGACAAAGAGAAAGATCCACATCGCAGCCAGAATGATATTTAGCAAGCACAGACCTAGATACTTCTGCTAGTTTATGTCTGACTTCACGTCGTTGTCCGGCAACGCGCGGAATGTACATTTTATCATAAGCAGTCGTTTGATGACGCATCCACGCAATCACCGCCGCTTCAGCCCGCTGTTCGATAGGAATCATTTCCGTTCGAGCCACCGTACCACTTCCAACGGGCGTCGAATGTTGTGTCACGGCCTCGGCCAATCTATCTGCAAGCTCTGCCCAACGCGGGTGAAATTGAATAAATGCCAAAATTGCTTGCTTAAAATCACCCTGATAGGCAAGTTCTTTTTTTGCACGATAGGCTCTCCCCTTTTCAAGCTTTTGAACATACCCAGGATCAGCACGTTCGTCTTCAAGTTTGCGTCGAATTGCAGCAACGACGCTTTGTGGCGCACATAGTCCTGCAGTCGTCGGCTTTTGTTTGTAATGTGTCATGACGACCCAGTAGTTGCCCGAAGCCTTAATCCGACGCGTCAAAGCGGCATCACCCTTGGGCACATACTCCCATCCCTCAGGCAACAATACGACCTCATTTCCTTTTCTAAATTTATTGCTTGATGCAGGTACCAGCCATACCGCATATTCATCGGTTTGAATAACATTAGATTTAGCGGACATTTTAATTACCTAAAACCAATTGACTCCAAATCTGCACTTTCATTTACCGTTATCGGGGGAAGCATCCCCCTGAGCGGCTATTTGCAAGCAAATACGCCGCTACCCCCTCAAGCCTGCGGCGCCCATCCCTGCTATTTCAACAGTAAAAGCGATTTAACAATGGCTTTTTTTATGATTACAAACGATCACATATTCATGTGATCAAAGATATTCGAGCGAATAGCCTGATTTTCCAACTTATATGAATAGCTGCATCGAAGACGAAGTCTTCCTGATATTTACCAATACTTAAAAAGCATACTTGTATTTAAACCCAAGTAAATAGTTGTTAGGGCTTCCTTGTGTCGAATCAACTCTTACATAAACACCAGGCGTATGCTGTTTAATAAAAGTATAATTTATCCCGAGCAGATAACGTATGTTAATAAACTTAAAAACGTCTGCCAAATTATGATATACATCAAAAGAGCCGTAAAGTGAAAACATAGTATCTGGTATTTTTGCAGAAAGCTGAAGCCGAGAACGCAAAACATGCTCTGTTTTATGAGCTTTAGCAATGATCGTTTCTTTAGGCGTATTTTTCCTCCATTGATCAGCTTTCACTTCGTGATGCCACGTATATTCATATCGAAAACGCAGAGACAACTCTATAAAATCGATTGGAAGCATACCCAATACTGTTGCTTCTAATTCATGTTTCGGAGCCCAATACGAACTAATGCACACCTCATTCTTTTCGGCTTCTGGCTCAAACTGATCAATAAAGGTATAGCCTAATTCTATTTTAAAATAATCGATCGGCTTATAGCCTACAACGCCGCCAATCGCCAGACGCTCAAGATCTTCAGAATTGTGATTGCTGCGAACTTCGGCGTCCATCCCAATATTTAAGACGCTGATTAATTTTTTATCTGCCCCCACAGACAAACTCACGCCAAAATCTTCTTCAGCTGCTAAACAGAAATTTCCATAAAATAATACAAAATTTAATAATGCGAAAAAGACAAATAGTTCTAATTTCATCTATGCACCTATACAATTATACTTACTAAGTCGATACAAATCGACCATTTATTGTTCACATATCATACTTTTTATTACAATACAAATTTTCAACGAATTAAAAAATCACGTTTTGAATAACACGCTTACAACAATCTTTTATAGACGCAATGATGTTTATACATCCCCCCCATTCAGTGAAACGAGAATTCATTCTCTATTCAACATGAATCCTGCCGTTGCCCCAATGGTCATCCGTCCGAAACTCCCCGCATCCGCCCCATGCCTTCGCACCACATTAACAGACGTTACCTACGATATAGGGGAACACAACGAACATACGATCTTGATCGGAACATGACATCACATAAAATAGCAAAAAAAACGTAACGAAACGCTTTTCGATGGCAATACTGTAATGAGGAAAACAGGGGGTTCTCCTCATATCAGATTTTTTGAGAAGAGGTCATCAAATGCTGTCCGTGTGTGTTCTATGTTTTAGTCGAGGTCCACCCATAGCGTTTCTATCCCGCCTTAATCGCATGTCGTTGACGAACACATGTGTTTTAAGACGCAGTATGTTCAAGCAAAATTCCTGTGTCACTGCTCGCTTTCTTGGCACAGAGGATTTTTGTGGCGTTTTTCGGTTTGGCCACGAAGTTTTTTGATGGAGCTTATCAAAAAATGACTCAGGCGAAGCTGTCGGGGGCGTCTGCCCGGCGGCAGGTCTGAAGTGTCCCCCAAATCAAGGACAATTTGAAAACGAGGGGGCGACATCCCTCATTTGTTTTGATAAAATACTCGACCACTATTCCAGAGGATAAGGCAACGCTGAGGAGCGACCCG
>JAZRWH010000067.1:0-30976 GCA_045599585.1 Myxococcota bacterium | reverse complement strand
CCTCACTACTATACCAGCGCTCGGGTCGCTCCTCAGCGTTGCCTTATCCTCTGGAATAGTGGTCGAGTATTTTATCAAAACAAATGAGGGATGTCGCCCCCTCGTTTTCAAATTGTCCTTGATTTGGGGGACACTTCAATACGCCGCTACCCCCTCCGCTTTACATTGTTTTATAGTCAATTTTTACGTGCATCAGTATAACGAAACGATAGCCGTATTTGACTTCTCTATGCCTAAACAGCTGATCTGTAAAAAAAAGATACTAAAAACGTAACGAAAGCAATCTCGATGGCACTACTGTACTGAGAGGAACAAGGTGTCCCTCTCATAAACTTGTTCTGATAAGGAGGCCCTCTCGTGTTTTCGCTGCTTCATGTCTCACAATCTGCTCGAGCTTCACCGTTTAGATCACGCGTTTCGCACCTGAGCGCTGGCAAAAACTGACGAGTTCACTTGCTTCAGAGTGCTTATTCCTGCAATTCCCGAGAGAGCTCCCGCATTCGACGGAATTTTGTGGCATGGTCGGCTTTACCACATACTTTTAAGATGTCTCACTCGGTCTTAAAAGTTTTGGGCAGTCTGACAAGGGCACGTTCTGCCCTTGTTCAGGGGGTGCCCATGCAAGCTGACGGCGGTGGTGGCGGGGGAGGGGCCCAAGAATTTGGGCCTGACAAGTAGCCTTAAGATATGGTGTGTGTAATATTCTTAATATAAATATTAAAAAATAAAGATATCGATTGGATTGCTTGATGGTGTGATTGCACGCGCGATAAAAGAGCATGGGGATTCCAAAGAGGCGTCCGCAGGACAGAATGAAAAAAGTATAAAACGATAGCGAGTGCATTTCGTTGCTGTTAATGAAAATATGTTTGTGGGACAGGCATAATTTCTTATAATTGTATGTTGGTATAATTTTATCACTCCTGTCCCACGAAGTTTTCACAGAATACTCTGATAACTCTACAGTAGCTTTGTTTTATTGATATATAGTCGTTTCTAAGCATGAAAAAGACTTAAGATTACTGTTAAATCGCCTGCGTCGCGAAGCCGAAGGCAAGCAGCGGGCGCACCAGACGAGCGGGCGCGCATGTTGAAGACGAAGTCAAGTTCGCGCGTGCAGCTCATTTGAACGAAGTGAGTTCTGCACGCACGGGGATTCCAAAGGGGCGTCCGCAGGACAGAATGAGAATAAGAAAAGTATAAAATTCTGTAACGAGCGCATTTCGTTACAGTTAATGAGAATATGTTGTGGGACAGCAGTGATAATAGAATTTAAAAATTCAAAAAGTTTGATAATTGCAGGTGTGGGTTTTAATTTGAAATGCTATCGCATAAATGGGGTAACGTATACATGCATGAATGATACGTATTTGAGCGAGGCCAGATTAAAAAAGTAAAAAAATTGTCACGAAATCGTCCCTCGACGGCATAACTGTAGAGAGAAGAACAGGGTGTTCTTCTATATGCTTTAATTTGTTCGCACGAGGAGGATAACTAAGATGACAGGTCGATTTTGTAACGAGACGATTAGAGGTTCACCCTAGGCTAATGTTTTCACATCGGGCATGATTTAGCTGACGAGTTAGATGATACCTTGATGATAACTCGATTTTCTGCATGTGATTCCCGTCAAATGCAGAAATTTGTGGAGTTTTTCGGTTTTCTTCACGATTTTTTGAGTGCAAATGACTCAAAAAATGCGCAAAGAATTCGAAGGCGTGCTGCGCCTGAGCGAGTTTTGTGCGCGTGAAAACCGGCGGCGGTGGCGGCGGGGGAGGGTACCTTGAATTTGGAATTATTGTTTTTTTTTGGTATAAGTAGTATATAATATAAATGTGCGTGCAGCATGTCCGAAGGACAATGAGTTCTGCACGCGCGTGGATTTCAAAGAGCCGTACGCGATAAGCAGCCCGGCTGTCCGCAGGACAGCATAAAGATGAGAAAAAGCATAAACTTCTACAACGATCGCATTTTATTTGTTGTGATTAATAAAAAAATATTATCGGGTGACAATGAACTTAAAACTGTTTTGTTATTTAGCGCTTAACAGTGTAAATAGAGGGCGTGCATTACGTTTGTATTGCGCGAACGGGGGAGGACCAAATAATAGTTCATTGGACGTTAAATAGCTAATTTATATAAATCAACAAATAGATGATTTCATGGTGTTCGTAAATATGAAAAAAATGACTCTTTTATTGGGTTTGTTATTCGTTTCGGGATGCTCCGAGCAAGTCAGTGATCAGAACGAGTTAGATCATAAAATAGAGACTGGAGGAGAAAACGATACCTGTACAGAACTTGAAGTTGGCAGCTCAAAGACTTGGGCTGCGGGTAAAGATTATTTCGCGTTTGCTGAATACAATGGAACGCCTGTCTTGATAAAAAATAACGAAATTGCCCAGATTATGGGCGATAAGCTACTTTGGGTCTATTCTGAAGAACATGAAGGATATAGCCAATACTATCGTGTAAAATGTGATTGCGAAAGTTGTACTTTTTCTTTTTCAGATTATGCTGAATCTCCGACAGAGCATTATATTATTTCTTACACGGCGCATGCTTCGTCTAATGAAGTCGTCATGCCACAACCCATCGTTGCAACTTTGACTCCAGATCTCGCAATTCAGGGTAAATATTATGCCTCTGCTTCGGATTTCAAAAATGCCTCTATGGAGATTTCGCCTACGAGCATTTTGCTTCATTTTGAAGATGGCGCTTTTGTGGTCGTGCAGATTGTAGAAAAATTATCGGACAGTGAGTATCTCGTTCATCATGTCGATTCGGAGGGAACGACGCTTCCTTTTGCTGATAAGTCAGGAAATTGGTTTTCGGTCTTTAAAATTGAGCCAGACGGAGCACCTGCCGTTTGTCCTGTGTGTGGAACAGAGCATGATCAGTATTACAATTGGTCTCTTTCGAGCTATTGGGGACGGTATCGTACTCTGACCAAAGACAAGAAAGTATTCGAAAAAGTGAACTCAGTCCATAAAATCAATTTTGACGAGTGTACTCTTGATGCACTAGCTCCGATGGCTTCACTTGCAGGTAGTTGGATCTCAGATAAAGGAAACTGGAAGATCGATTATGACGAGAGAAGTCAAACGCCGTATGATGATGATCGAACGCTTCAATATTTAGAAACTACTTCTATAAATAATGGTGTTTATAGAATGCTGTTTACTTATGGGACAATGCAGTCGATTAATCATGCAGATCCTAATCGATTTTCTAATGTTATTGTTTATACAATCGAAGCCGAAAAAGACAAGGATTGTATAAACGTTAAGTCAAACCTGTCTTCGAACGGCATTTGGGCCAACGAAGATGTTGCCATTTTGAGTGATAGTGATCGTTTGTGTCCCGACAGTAATCATTACAGTGGCTCGATCAAGTCTAAGAATAGTCTTGGTGATACGATAGATATAGAAAGCGGCGTGTTAACATTAAAAATTGCCAGTTCAGGCGAGCAGTTGATTGCAGAAATTATTGATTATAATCGAACGACGATTTCTGAAAATATGTATTATGATGATATACTTATCAGTATTCGTGAAAATACAACGTTTAGCGTGTTTTCGGAATGCAATGGCAAATATAGTATGATACGTTTGTATTATTATCTTAATGGCTCTGCCCAAGATAGTAGACCTTATTTCAATTATATGTATCCCAAAACTGCTGCATGCTCTGAGGATCAGATGGATGAGAGTATTCATGGACAATCTTTTTCTGTAAGCATCAAAGGTTTTTATTATTAAACGTTATTTGTAGAGACTGAAAACTATTTTTTCGATATATTGTCTGCTGCAAAGTCGGCCGGGCTATAGAAGTCATGCCTTTTAGGGCGGCAGGCAGCTTTGGCCGAAGTGCATTTGGGTTACAGAGTTGGCTCTGATGAAGAGATAGAAATATGCTTAGAGAAGATTATAAAAAGGCGTCGAAGGGCAGTTTGGCCGTAACGATTCTAGGCTGCATACTAGGCGGCGGCATCTGTATGTTTTTGGGGTTTTTGGGATCCTTTGGCGATGCGAATAGCTATCAGACAATCGTGCAATCAGGATTTACACTCAGCACGGTCATTTGTTATGCCATCGTCGTTGTCTGCGGATTTGGCGTATTATTTCGAATTCCGTGTGCTTGCATGACTGCCGCGCTCGTTATTATGATAGAATTCGGTATTTATTGCGCTATCACCATGAAAGTGCAGTGGTCTGTTCACTTTTTAATGATGATCAAATTTGCCGTATTTGTTTGCTGCTCGCAGCTTTTGGTGAGCTGTTTGACTTCCAAAACGGGGGGCAAGACTGTGCGTTATGTTGAGCCAGAGGGTGTGCCTCAAGCACATGTGAGACAACAATATCAACAGCAAGCGCCCGTTGTCGATAATGTTGCTGCAAGCCGCGGGTGTAGTGTACCTCGAGCTGCGAGCCAACAGCGGGGAGGGGTGCCGCAGCCTCGGGGCCGAATGGGAGCTGCTGTTCCCCCTAAAGGAGCTCCACAGCCGCGTCGTAGATAATACAATGAATAATCTACAAGATGTCTGTGTTCCAGTCTTATTAAAGACATCTAGTGACCTGTTTTTAGGATGTTCAGGTCGTTGCAGTAAGCGACGTTCTGTGAATACATCGAAGTGAAGCAAAATAAATTGAATGATGCGCCGCAGGCCACGAGGGGGTAGCGGCGTATCTCCGAAGGAGATAGCCGCTCAGGGGGAGACTTCCCCCCATTTTTTAAACAAATGTGGCAATTATGAATGCATTTGTTTTGCGAGTAACTGACCGCAGGCACCGCCAACATTGACACCGCGTGCCTCACGGAGTGTGACGAGACATCCTTCATCCTGCATAATTTTGATAAAATTTTGAATTTTATCCTTAGAAGGGGCTTCTAAAGCGATCCTTGGCGTTGGATTGTAGGGAATGATGTTAATATTATGCGGTAGGTCTCGTGCAAATTGAGCCAATCTGCGCGCGTCGTCATCGGAATCATTGATGTCTTTGAGCAGGACATATTCGAGGAGGACTTTTTCGTGCGTGCGGTAGGGCCAATCTTTGAGGGCATCATGGATTTGTGCGAGCGAAAAGCGGCGTGTTATGGGCATGAGGCGCGTTCGCACTTCGTCGGTCGTGGCGTTGATGCTGACAGCGATGTTGGGTCTGACGGTAGCTTCTTTGAGTTTGGGGAGTTTATCGAGCAGGCCAGAAGTCGAGAGGGTCATACGGACGGGAGCGATGTTGAGCCCGTCGATGCAGGCGAGGACTTCGATGGCGCGAAGGACGTTGTCATCGTTCATGAGGGCTTCGCCCATGCCCATAAAGACGAGGTTGATTGAACAGGAGCGCTCCGGGCCGAGTTCTTGAACGGCCCAAAGGACTTGTTGAACGATTTCGGAAGCCGTCAGATTTCGTTTGAGTCCGAGCGTGGCTGTGGCGCAAAAGGCGCAATTCATCGCGCATCCGACTTGGGAGGAGAGGCAGAGCGAGACGCGTGGGGATTTGACATCGCGGGGCATGTGAACGGTGTCGATGCGGAGCCCATCGGTAAGTTCGTAAATAATTCGGGTTGTTCCGTCAGAAGCACACCATTTTTCGACGATTGAAATGGCACGTGTATCAAATGCGGTGTCGAGCAGGTGTAGCACTTTGTGACCGAGGTCTGGGTGACCATCGATGTAGGAGCGCGTACGTTGGATGGCACGAAAGATATGTTTGCCACCGGCGCGTGTGGGTAGGTGGTCAAAATCTTCTGGGAGCGCAGAGAATACGGAGGGCGTATCGGCTATGGCTTGTCGGACAGCAGGCAGAAAGTTTCGGTCGGCCTCGGTAAGATCAAGCGTTTCGGCTTCGTCTGGCGAAAACCAGCCCAGAGCTTGGTGTTCCGTGGGATTGAAAGAGTCGCTGTCCATCCAGACACGATAGAGGTGCACGCGAATGGTGCGATCCGGATCGTGTGTTTCGCGGAGTGTGACGAAATTTGCTGGATATGAGGTGATGCCAAGCTCTTCGTAGAGTTCACGCGCGAGGGCGGCTTCGGGCGTTTCGCCGGGCTCAATTTTGCCGCCGGGAAATTCCCATTGTCCAGGGTGAGATTTGAGTGCGCTTCGTTGAGCGGCGAAGAATTTGCCTTTGCGAATGATCAGCGCGGCGACGACGTCAATAAACTGCATATTTGGTTAATCCAATGGTTCAAGAAGGGCAGCGTGGATGCGTGCGTGGGTGTCGTAGACGGATGCTACGCGCGTGTCAGGTTCAAGCTGCCAAGCTGTAAGGTGAGGCGATGCCGATTTGGGCAGGATTTCGTAGTCACGAGCTGCGGCAACAGCAGCTCCGAGGGCGGCATGTTCAGCTTCGTGAGCGTCGATAACGATGATGGGTTCGCCGAGAATGTCGCAGAGAATCTGGGCACATGAGAGATCCCAAGGGGCAGAGAAGATGGCTCGTATGGGGCCGAGTCCGCGTATTTCTGTCTGCCGGCGCCATCGTTGAATGGCGTAGGCCTGAGATTCGAAGGCGGCGCGAACGATGTGTGCTTCTGTGTGAGCATTTGTCAGGCCGAAAAGAGCAATGTCTGTTTTAAGAGGCAGAAAATGTAGCCCCTGGCTTCCAACGGGCGCGCGCGCGAGCATGTCTTCGGCGAACCATGGCGCATCATCGGCATGATGATCAAAGGCATTTTGAAGGGTCTTCAGCGCATTTTGAAGGATACACGTTTGATAGGATGGGGTTTGAATGATGGCACAGGCATCATTTCTGCGAGCTCCTGGCTCTGTTTGTGTCTCGAGCTTTTGTATGAGCATGTGCGTCCAATCGTCGCGCGTGCGTTCGGTTGGCGCAGGCTTGTCCTTCTGATCTGTGTGTTGGGACGCGTCTTGCGTTGCTTCAGAAGGACGATCGTAAGGGGGGTGTTTTTTGATTTGTGAGGGGGAAGTCTCCCCCTGAGCGTCTATTTGCCTATCGGCAAATACGCCGCTACCCCCTCGCTCGTCTACTTTTGGCTGATGCGTTTGGATCGTTGGGGGGTCTGAGTTCGTAGCCGGTTTGTCTTGTACGAGTATTTCGTATGCCGAAAAAGCAGATTTGGATGCTGTCCATTGTGCAGAGGCTGTCCAACCGAGTGTACAAGCCCAACTGAGCGGGTTGGCAGCGCTGGCGTAGGCGGATGCTGCTGCCACGGAACCCATGTGCATGACAGGAATGCCTGATAGTTTTGTGCACCACTTGGTGATTGGTGCTGCGTATTCGTGAATAATCTCGTCTTTAGAAATGGTCGCAATAATGCTTCCAGCGCGAGCTCGTCTGCAACTAAGCGGTTCAGAAACGCCTAAAGCCTTGAAAAGCATGAGCCGTTCTGCTTCATGGCTGGTCCAAGGGTAGGATTCGAGTGTACCGAGTGGCGTGTGCACATCAAGATGGGCGCCAGTGAGGGCACGAATGACGAGTGCTGCGGCAGTCGAAAGACCGACTGCCGATGTCTGGCCAAGAAGCGGTGAAGATTGCTGAAGCCGTCGTAGCAAACTCGTGCGATAGGTTGCAAACAACGCGGGATCATCAACAAAGATAGAGGGCACGTCGCGACGCGGAATTGTCAGCGGTAGTTCGCTGTAGATAGGCGTTAAAGGGCAGCCGTATTTATCGACAATGCAGGCTGTTGTGCAGCTGCAGAGGCAAATTAGGAGCGGTAGTTCGCCATCTTGAGCCAAAAACTGAAAGCATCGTTCCAGGGCTGAAAAAAGAGACTGCGCTGAACAAGCAAACGGGATAGTTGCGTCTGTTTCGAGTTGTTCGTGGTGCGCACGAAAATCTGCGTTGAGTGCCAGAGCACACGCTCCGACGCTCGACGCAGTCAGGCTGATAGACCAGATTTGAGACATAAGGGATTGTGATTTAGCAGATTAGAGGCATTTGCCGTCCTGACAACCATTTTTGCAGTTTGTCCATTCGCTGATGTTGCTTTCGACATAGACGTAAGTGCCGTTGACATTTGTGCAGACAGTTGGCGCTGAATATTCATTGAGGAGGAACGACTGGCAAACGGAGCGATTGGGGTCACCGGGTTTGCAGTTTTGACGGCATTTGGCGACGTCATCGTGGGTTGTACAGGTTTCGTAAGTGTAACACTTTTCGCCAGCGATCAGAGATACTTCCTGATCGTTAGCATCCGTATATTCTGCACACTCGACGAGAAGGGAGGAATTGAGGCAATAGGAGGAATGATTGGGAAGCAGGTCGCAGCTTTTGCCGGCGTTGGGAATTTCAGCGGTGTAATCGACGCATTTGCCTGCAGAACATTCCATATCGCACGGATTAAAAGTGCCTTCGATATCGACGTATCCGAGTTGTCCGTCTCCGAGGTCAGAGCATCGTTGATCGACTTGATAGACGATGTCTCCAGCGCTAATGCATGCGTGTTGGATGATACCTTCTGCGTCGCATGGGTCAAAGCAGCTTGCGGTATAGACATCGGGAGCGTTTTCAACGTCGGTCAATGAGCAGATCATGCCGTATTTTTTGCAACCGCCTTTGTAGGATTCAACGGCTGTAAGGACGCCCGTACTACTATCGCAAGCAGCAGGAATATTGCCATCAATGCAAATAGCTGTTTTCGCAAATTTGTCGTCATTGCTGCATTTTTCGCCGAGCTTTAATCTTTCGACAGCCGATTTGGGTCGACAGGAAACGGTATTGTCAGCGTAACCGACTTCGCAAACGCGGTTTTCAGCGCAACCTTTGGTCGTGATGACGTCGTTGATACATTCTATGGTGTTGATCTCATAGGTACTACCTTCGACGGCGCCACAGAAAGGAATGAACTTGGAGCTATCACATTTTGCATTCGAGGTGATTTTGTCGCCAGTATAGGATTTTTCACAGGCAGCCGCAGCGCCGCACGTATAGCCATCATCGCATTTTGTGGTCGAAGCTTTGCCGTTGGCACAGGTTTTTACGGAGCGATTGTCGTCGGAGCAGATGCTTCCAGACCAGTTGCAATCGTCAACGGATGTTGTCTGAACACATTCGCCGTCGACGCAGAGGGTACCATCTTCGCAGGGTTTAGTGGTGTAATGACCATTTTCGCAGATGCGACGTTCTTTTGTGGTACGGCAGGAAGACGGGGTATTGGCGGCACAGGAATTGTCGATACATTCGGCGTTTACACAGCCGACAGTACATTCTGTGTAAATCTCGTTGTTATCTTCGTCGCAGGTGATGAGGGTAAGATCGTTGTAGTCGCAGTGGACAGTGCATACCTTTTCATTTTCGTCGAAGCATTCTTCGAGGAATTCGTCGCATAATAGGTCGCCACAGGCTTGTTTGAGTGTCCAAGTGTTATTCTCGCAGAATTCGAGATCGTTGTCGTTGCAGCGGTAGGTATTGTTCGTGCATCCACTGGGGTTAGTTTTAGCTTCGCAGGTGCGTGTACTGTCATTGCAAGAGAGGTTGCCGCATTCTTGTTCGGTTGTCCAAGTTTGGGAAACGCATTTTTGAAGATTGTTGTCGTTACAGCGATAGGTGTTTTCCGTGCAAGGTTCGGGGTTGCATCGTCCAGTTGAAGGATTGCATCCGTAATTGCACGTATCGGTTGCTTCGGCATTATTGCGGCAACCAGAGCTAGTCTTGCCATCTTCTGAGCATTTCCAAACGATTGTAGTACCAGCGCGGCAGTTATTTTCGCTGACGTCGACGCACATACCGGTTTCTTTGTTGCAGCCGTTAGGGCAGGAACGTTTGTTGATTTTTTTGTCGGAGCTACAATAGTACTGCGTCATATTATCCGTCTTATCGCATTGAGCGGCGTAGGTAGCGGGATCGCATTCGTCAGCACTAGAGGAATCTTTTTTGTTGTCATCGTCGCAGGCAGAGAGAGCCATACATGCAGCGAAAGCGGAGAGTATAAAGACGAGATGTTTACGCATAGGGCCTCCAATAAGGCAAATCAGAAGACAGAGACAGGGCAGGCGTCATCGGAAAGAGCGGAATAGGGCTTGAAGCGCCGAGCGTCGCCGAACGATGAGGCTCTATATAATGTTATGTAGTCAAAGAGTAGGGGAAAATTGGGCAAATCTCGAGAAATAGGGACGAAAAAACGGTTTATCGTCACAAATAGACTTGTCAAAAGAACGATATTGGCCTAAAAGCCTTGCCGCCGATGGAGGGGTAAGACCATTGGCAAGCGCCAACGAGCCCAAGGCGCGCGGAGATTAGCAGCGTCGAGAGAAGCGGTTAATCTCGATTACTTACAGATTATTCACAACCGTGCGCATCCGAGAGGATGTGTTTTTCTTTTGCGTCCGTAAGGACAGTTTGAAGGTGATTTCATGAAAACATACAGCGCAAAGCCCGGTGAAGTAAAACAGGGCTGGTACCTGATCGATCTGGAAGGTCAGCATTTGGGTCGTGCGGCGGCGGAAGTTGCGAGCATTCTTCGCGGCAAACATCGTCCTACCTACACACCGCATGTTGATACAGGCGAATTTGTTATTGTCGTCAATGTTGAGAAGATGGTTCTCACGGGCAAGAAATTGTCTGACAAGAAATACATCTATCACACGGGTTATGTAGGTGGTGTCAAAGAGACGACAGCCGGCAAACTCATGTCAACGAATCCTGAAGAAGTCTTCAAGGCAGCTGTCAAGGGTATGCTTCCCAAAAACAGCCTCGGCCGTGACATGCTCAGCAAACTGAAAATCTATCGTGGCAGCGAGCATCCTCATGCAGCTCAGCAGCCCGAGACGCGTTCCCTGTAGTCCCAAGGAGAAAAAGAATGATTAGTGTACAATGGTTAGCTACGGGACGCCGCAAGAGCTCCGTCGCGCGTGTCTATCTTCGTCCTGGCAAAGGCACGATTACGGTAAACAAACAGGCTATCGATACCTATTTTGATCGTGCGACGCTTCGCATGGTTCTTCGTCAGCCTCTTGAACTCGTCGAAATGGCCGAAAATTTCGATATCATCGTTAATGTCAACGGTGGTGGTAAATCTGGTCAGGCTGGCGCAGTTCGTCACGGTATTGCCCGTGCTCTTTGCAACTACGACGGTAAACTCCGTTCCGCCCTTAAACACGCTGGCTTCCTGACCCGTGATTCTCGCGCCAAAGAACGCAAGAAATACGGTATGGCCGCAGCCCGTGCTCGCTTCCAGTTCTCGAAACGTTAATCGTTTTCAGATCGAACAAAAAAAGCCGCTCTTTCGAGCGGCTTTTTTTGTTCTTTTCTTGACTTCGATTAAACTATCTCCACCTCCTTGAGAGGGGTAGAATTAATTAAGCTCGCCCTGTGTTTTCATGAATAACTACCGTTTGCAATTTATCTTTCTTAGCCTTTGTTTCGTTTGGTTTGTGATGCCTCAGGCTTTGGCGTCGGATGACCAAGAGGCGCAGAGCGATGACGCAATTTCTTCGCCATCCGGTGAAGAATCAGCCGAAATCATCGCTGAAGAAGTCCCCAAAACAGACAAGATAAAGTATCGGATTTATGCTGAACCACACGATATTCATGCCGTGATAGAGACTTCAGAAGGCTCTGTCTGCTGTGATCTGTTCATTGATGATCACCCACTAACGGTTTTGAATTTTAAAGGACTCGCTCGCGGTGTACCCGCGTGGACTGACAAAGCAGGTACGCCGCATGCAGAGCCTTTTTACAACGGCCTGACTTTTGACATTCGTGAAAAAGGTAAGTTTGCTTCTGCAGGTGCGCGTCCTGAGGGGACGAATTTTGTCATATCAGATGAACGTTGCTCAGAACACTTACCCAAAGCAGGCAGTCTCGTCATGATTCAGCCACATCCCAACCAGGCGTCAACGCGGTTTGCTATTTTGCAACGTGATCTCCCTGAGTTTAACGGTATGTATGCTGTTTTTGGTCAATGCATGGAGCATGAGGTCATCTCGAAGTTGACCGAAAAAGAGGCTGTTATTCAAAAAATTACTGTCACGGATGGTAGCCGTTGCGAAAACTGAGTTAAGACTGGCTGAGCACATGTTTGTTGTGGGATGTTGAGTCTTAACTCAGTTTTGTATGAATGACTGTCTAAAAATGTACGGTAGCCTATTTGGTTCATTATGAATCAGTCTATTTGATTTCGGGGCACTGCGTACAAGTCGTTTTGCCAGATTTGCTTTCGAAGACGTAGATTGAGGAGTTGCCGTCAAGGAAGATATTTCGGGGATGCTTGGCAGGTTTGTTGAGTGCTGCAATGAAGGTTTTTGTTGGTTTGGGAAGTGATTTTAACGTGGTAAGCGGTTTGAGGGCCGAGGCATGTGTCTCGGATTTATCGGCGATCCAGGTTGCATCGAGACGAGAATAATAGATGATCGTTTGAACTTTGTCGGCGCTTGTAAATGTCCAGGTATCGCAGCGTTTGTCCGTTTCTTCTTTTTTGAACCAAGGGGCAAGTGCATCTTGGACAGGACATGTGTTGGAGGTATTCCATGAAAGTGCAATGGGGGCAGGGGCATTTTCGAGGAAGGCTCGGACAGCCGGTTGTTCGAAGGCTCGAAGCGCAGGTTCGAAGGACGGGGGGAAGACGGCATCGAATTTGTCGTCCGTGAGCGTAAGTGAAATCGCGTAATATGTTTTTGTTGTAAGTGGGATGGTTGCACGGCCAATGATGGACGTACAATCGGGGGATTTAGACTGATTGCAGCCGAGTTCGAGGGTCGGTTCAAGTTCAGGTGTTTCCTGCTGAAGTTTGCGTGATGCCAGAAGATCGGAAACGGTTTTGTCGTTGATGAAGAGCGCTTTGTAGTGGTCGATCAACGATGTTTGGGGCGTGGACTGGATATCTTCAACATTATCGGTGAGCGGTTTTGTAAAATCGATGAATCCTGGTTTGATATGTGTCGTTTGAGACGTAAAAGTTGAATAGTCGGAAAGTAGCGTATCGATTGCTTTTCCGAGTTCGCCAGAGAGCTGAACGTAAGATTTGCCATTCATCGAGACGTTGAAAGGCGCGAAATCTGAGCAATTAGACGAAGAAAAAATGTTGAAATCTTGGTCGTCGTATTTGAAGCGCAAGCGAAGTTGTCTGCCTTGAGGAACGCTTCTACATCCGTAAAAGGTGTCGGATTCGATGAGATTTTGTGATGCAGCGTGTTGGAGTGCCTTGACTGCATCAGGATCAGCTGTTTTGCCGTCTTCAAATTGCCAAGTGTCGCCGAAATCTTTGAGCGTAAAAAAGATATTTTTTTGGACAGCGCCGGGATGATGGATTGTGATTTCGATGCGATGATCGCGAATTTCATCGGGAGCAGAGGGGCGTGGTTCAGGTTGAGGTTCAGTCGTTTTTTGTAGTGTTGGGGTTGGGTTGGCGGGAGAACAAGCTGCCGCAAGAAAATAAAATGCAGAAAATGCAAAATAACAGAGTTTCATGTTAAATAATTTGCAAGATGCGTGTTAGTTTAGAAATAAATTTGTTTGTTCAAAGCGTAGTTGCCGACGGCAAGAGGGGGTAGCGGCGTATCACCGCAGCAAAGTGTGGGGGATGCGCTTTGTCAGTGCATCAATGGTAGGGCTAAACGTTTGTGTTTATTGCCGAACGGGGGAGGCTTGGAAGTCTAGTGAATATCGTTAGACGGTAGACGTTGATTGACCTTTTGCGAGGTGATAGCCGCTCAGGGGGAGACTTCCCCCCATGAGATGAGAAGCCAAAAAGATGTTTGGGTACAGAATATAAAAGAAACAACTTTAGCTTATGTGAATGCGGCGTGGCGTCGGACTACTCCATTTTTAAGAAGACATCTTTGAGCGTTTGTTCTTTGGAAGGCGTGTAAAGTTTGTCTTCGGGCGCGCAGAAGGAGAGTGCAATGACAGTATGAGCGGCCTGGCTGAGGTAGAGTTCGAGTGCGCAGCTTCTGGGGATGCCATTTTCGGATCCCGAGATTGAAGCCGAGAACTGTTGAATGGGATTTTTGCATTTTTTAGCGCCTGGCGTTTCGGGACAGAGGCTTTGCTGTTGAATGCTGTTTGTGGGGAGCTCTGCGGAGAGGGTTTGCGCGACGCTTTGGAGGATATTTGTTGCGACGGCATCGGCTTTGAGATCTTGCGGATATTTAAAGGTATCGAGCGTAATGACGCCGGGATCGATCTCTGAATTTTCGGTTGCTACGAGGCGATTTTTAGCTTCGGTGATATTCCACATGAAGGGGAAGGTGACAGAACCGAGATCTTTGGAGACGTAGGGTTGATTGAGCTGAATTGTGGTTTCGGTATTGTCTGGGGACTGAGCGATAGCGGAAGCGGGGAAGATGAGGAGGAGGAGTGCGAGAATAGGAATATTTTTCATAAAACCGAGCAGATTGTGAAGGGAGCGCCGGGGGGGCGATCGAAGTGAGGATATATATAAATGATGGAATAGAACGAGAGCGTAAGCGAGTGACGCGCGTCGGCATAGCGTGCTGTAGACATAAAAGCCGAAAAGGGTGGGATGTCAAACGAAATAGGGCAGATTAGGATGAATGTCCGTGGTTAGTCTTGACGTTAAACGTGGAAATAGAGTAAGACAAGTCTGGTTTTTTAGCGTCAACTTTTGGCGCAGAGCATCCTTGTAAGTTGATTAATGATTGTCACGCATTCGATCATAGAAGCGTGTTTAGAGAGCTCAGGAGGGCGAGTTGAATTCTTCGAGCATGGATAATAAGGTCAGTCTTAGTAAAGATAAAGAGCTGAAACCGAAGGCTGAGCCGGAAGTCATCATAGAGTATGAGCCGGAGCCAGATGATTACAACTACGAACCGCCTGCAACAGAAGTCGATGAAGAAGAGCTTCGACAGTTACAGTGGACGGGCCAAAAGACGAGCAACAGTAAAGTTATGATGGCAGTAGCTGCGATAGCGGTAGCTGCGATCATAGGATTTATTGTTGGTATGGTTTACGGAGGCATTGCTCAGAGCAAGAACGATGAGAAGCGTAAATCGACGATTGCTCAGACAGTTCAGCGTC
The DNA here is from genome assembly GCA_045599585.1 of Myxococcota bacterium. Classification (GTDB taxonomy): domain Bacteria; phylum Myxococcota_A; class Bradymonadia; order UBA4248; family UBA4248; genus RGIG464. Next base: position 16,034 of record JAZRWH010000067.1, on the reverse strand, counting down.
AGTATGACAACAAGCTAAAGAACTTCGAAGAATTCTCGAAGATGTTTGATAAGTTTGCGGGTTCAACGTATGAGAAATCAGAATTTGACTCAGCGATGGCGAAGCTTCAGAAGATCGACTACATGCTCGACATGTCGAGTGAGGTGTCAGCAGAAGTTATTTTGTTGAACGACGATCCGCGAGCGAATCCGGTTAAGAATCTTCGAGAGTATTCTGCGAATACGATGCTTTTAGTTCAGTTGTTAAGTATTCACCGCAACGAGACGACAGCAGACGAAGAAGAGATCCAGGCCCTTATCGAGAAGCAGAATGCGTCGGACACGGTATACGCGATGCGTTTCAATTCGGGAGCCGCTTATTATCTTGCTTTAGATGCGCCACGTGAACAATTTGCGAATGGTGTAGATGGTATTTTCACGCTTCGCGAAGCGATTACTGATGATACAGATTTAGTGTCGTCGTACAACGCGTATGCGAGCGATAACAGCTGGGGAAATATGCAGCACTCGGATCGTGACTACAAACCAGCGAATAAGGCGGAAGAAAAAGCGCTCGAAGGCAAAGTATTACCGAACCGCATTATGTATGACATTTTGGATCGTCGAGGCGCCTCTCACTTAGTCTTTGCAGACGAGATTGTTTTGGTAGATCGTCAACTTTTGTTTGGTAAATCGTTGAATGCTCTCGAACGTTACAAACAGCGAACAGACCAAATCAAGGCGTTGATCAGCAGCACGAATGAAGTGGCGTCATCGATCAGTGGCGATTTAGGCAAATTTTTATAAAAAGTGCTGTGTTTAGCGACACAGCGGAAGGGCTCCTTACGGAGCCTTTTTTGTTGAAAGGGGGAGGGCGCATTGAATACAGACAAATGTTGTGTATTATTGTTGCCACTTGACGTAAATCGTTGGAATGGAGTAGAATAACAGCGGTTTTTGTCGCCGTTCATGGCTGACAGAGATTCTGTTTATTATCATCGTCGTTTTTGTAAAAATACAAAAAACGGATCAGGAGGAAGCGTTGAACTCCAATAAATTTGGGAATAAGGGTGGTTTTGGTGCACCAAAAGCTGGTGGTTTTGGCGGTGGCGGCTTCGGCGGCTTCGGCGGCAACAGCTTTAAGCAGGCTCAAAAACAGGAAATCATCATCGAAGAAGAAAACAAGCAGCGCGAAAAGATGTTCGACTTCGATGGTACGGCGATCGATAAGTCTCTCGGTTCGAAGTATTCGAAAGACCGTAAGAAAGACATCATGGTTTTTGCCGTCATCATCATTGCCCTCATTTTTGGTACGCTTATTGGCTACCTCTGGAGTGGTATTCTGAACGATCGTGGCAATGTTAATGATCGAATTGATGTTGCTGTCAAAGTCGAAAGCGTTATTCGTCCTAAGGTTGACAATTTCCAGACGTATGCTCAGATCTTCAAACAGCGCTCCGAATCGTTGGGTGCAGGCGTACTCGAGTACAACAAATCTTTCTTTGAAGATGTCTTCGAAAAGTACGATCGTAGCAACTTCCTCGTTGACGTGAGTGCTGACGTCCCTGCAACAGCAATTACGATGGCAAGTAACTCGCTGCAGAACCCGTTGAGCGATATTCGTGGTTATGCTGCTGCAACGCTTGCTCTCGATCGTCTTATCACGAGCCACATCGAACAGACTAAGCTCGATATGGACGAAATTAACGCCCTTCTCGGTCAGAATAGCGCCACAGACAAAAATATCGTTTACGCGATCAAAGTCGACGCAAATAAACTTACGTCAATGGTCGATATCTGGTCTACGCCAGACGTAAAGACGTCTTACGAAAAAACAGGACGTACGGCGCTCGCACTCTCGTCAGATCAGGTCTATCAGGTTAAACGCGCTATTACAGATGATGAGCAGGCTCATAAAATCTTCGCTCAGTTGAAAGCGGATGGTCTCGCGGATGATTCCCGCAATTTCAAAGCGCCTTCTGAGAAAGAACTTAAAGCAAACCGCGCTTTCGCAAGCTCGCCTGTTGCCGAAGGACTCATCGTTCCTAATCGCCTCATGTACGTCCTTCAGGATAAATCGGGTAAAGAAGTCATCGCTTTTGCAGATGAAATCCTCCTCCTGAGCCGCGATAAACTTTACAAAGCTAGCCCGAATGCCCTCGACCGTTATCGTAAACGTATGGTGCAGATTATAGCCATTCTCGGTGACATCGAAAAAACAACGGACGGTTTGATCGGTAAACTTCATGCCATTAGTACCGAAGAAAAACTCTAGTCTACATCCGTTTTCTTGATCTTTAAGCCCTCGCTCGCCGAGGGCTTTTTTGTACCTTAATGCCTATGAAATTCCCTTGCTTACTCGCGGTATGCGCTTCCCTCTTCTTGGTCGTCGGTGAATCCTCTGCTAATGTTCCTGAGGAAACCCACTGGATTATTCAAAAACTCGCCCAGACGACTTACACAGACACAAATCTCGCTAAAGATGGGCTGTCTCTCAAACTCCCAACGGCTTGGTCTTCTCATGCCGGTTCTCAAAGTGGCATCGCTTTTACAGATCCTCAGTTTACCAATGTCGTGGGCGCCGTTTACCGCTCTGTAGCCCTTGAATCGCTCGCGTCTGAACTCGAAAAACGCTTCCATTCGACATTTGAACTTCAGGAACAATCCGACTTTGCGCTCTCCGATGGTTCAATTGCTTCGCGTGTCGTCTTGGTCGGCCGTGTTGGCGGTGAACGTGCCATGATTTTGGCGGCACTGATCCCAACTCAAACGCAAGAAAAAATTGTCTTCTTTGCTGAAGCTCCCGAAAGCTGGTTTAGAACGTATCTCCCCGTTTTTGAGGATATTTTGCGCTCAATTCACGCAAATACTTAAGCCGCTTGAGGCGTATACGTCTGTGTTTTGCGGGTGAACTCGGCTTCTGCGTACGCCTTGTTACGCGGCCTATCTATCGATACGGCCGCGTTGCGAGCCTATGCATACGCCGCCATGGGCGGCTGCACGCATACGGCTCGCATGTGTATCGTGTTCGCCGGCGTTTTAACTCGGATACAAGCAAAACCTTATCCTTGTGTGAATGAAGTTGAGCGTAAGGGCTTTTGACGCCGACGGCAAGAGAGGGTAGCGGCGTATTGTCGAAGACAATAGCCGCGCAGGGGGAGACTTCCCCCCTCAAAATGACACAACAAAATCAATACGATCCACCGTTTGTCCTAAATTTGTGATTATTTCGTAGGCTTTTTCGAATAATTCACACAGTTTATTCGTTAATACATCGCCTTTTTTTTGGCTTTTTCTTGATTCAATGGCGGCATTTGCCGCCTATTTTTGTGTTTTTGAGGTACCCATGAACTCACGCTATGCCGGTATTGATGTCGGCGCAGAAACTATAAAATACGTTATCATTAACGCACCAGATCTCACAGTCATCTCAAGTGCTACGTTAGAACATCACAAATGCATGGCCGAATGTCTTGACCAAGTCTTTGCGCAACTCAAAGAAGCCGGCGTCACTCAAATCGCCGTGTGTGGTCGCTTTGCGAACCACATGACGATCCGACATTATCCCAAACGAGCCGTCCAAACGCGCGGCCTCGAACACGAATTTGGTAGCCAACAACTTACATTCGTCACCATTGGCTGCAACGGATTTTCTGTTCTCGAAAAACGCGGCAATGGCGCTGACATATTTCGTGAAAATGCCCGTTGTTCACAAGGTACAGGCAACTTTCTCCGACAACTCGTCGAACGCTTTGACATGGATTTAGCGCAAGCAGATGAACAGTGCGACGACGTTGATCAGGCCTGTGTTCTCTCCGGGCGTTGCCCCGTCATCCTCAAAACGGATATGACTCACCTCGCGAACCGTGGTGAACCTAAACAAAAAATCCTCGCTGGCGTCTACGATGCCATTTGCGAAAACGTCGAAGCGCTCATCAAAACCTCAATGTGCCCGAAAACGCTCGTATTGGCAGGTGGTGTCACGAAATCCGAACGCATTCGTCGCCACTTTGAAAGATTCTGTGAAAAACGCGGTCTCACGATGATCCCCGCAACAGAGCTTTCAAAGCATTATATTGAAGCGTTGGGTTGTGCTTGCCACGCCGTTGAACATGGCGCTGATCCGCTCCCCGAACCTGGCACACCCGTTATCCGCGCTGCAAAAGCATCGAAATTCGACCGAATCTCACCACTCTCCGAATTTCTTCCCATGGTCAAGCGTCTTCCGCTTACGCCAATTCAACAGCTTTCCGAACAGACCAACGTGTGTCTTGGTTTCGACATCGGTTCTACGGGCTCAAAGGCCGTTGCAATTACGACCAACAGCAATGACAACGCCCTTTCCGACGTCGTTTGGGAAGGTTACATGCGTACAAACGGTAATCCCGTCAACGCGGCCAAACAACTTGTACAGGATTTTGTTGACGCAGGCCTATCTTTAGCGAGTGTCGTTGGCTTTGGCGTCACTGGATCGGGGCGAGAAATTGTAGGTTCTATGCTCGCATCGTGTTTTGGCTCTGAACGCGTATATATAATGAATGAGATTGCCGCACACGCCGAAGGTGCTCGTGCAATCGACCCGCGCGTCGATACGATCTTTGAGATCGGCGGCCAGGATGCGAAATACATTCGCCTAAGTGATGCCAAAATCGTTGACTGTGCTATGAACGAAGCTTGTTCTGCTGGTACGGGCTCGTTTATCGAGGAACAGGGTAAAAAATTCCGCGACATCGATTCACTCCAAAAACTTTCGGATGCTGCACTCAATGCTCCCACTGGCGTTAGCCTTGGCCAGCACTGCTCCGTTTTTATGACCCAAGTCATTGAAGAAGCTGTCGCAGCCGGCATTGAAACGCCTTCCATCTTGGCCGGTATTTACGATTCCGTCGTCCTCAATTATTTTTATCGCGTCAAAGGTAATCGTAGCGTCGGTAACGTCGTTTTCTGCCAAGGTATGCCCTTCGCCAGCGATGCACTCGCTTGCGCCGTCGTTCGCCAAACACACGCTAACGTCGTTGTGCCGCCTAATCCCGGCACCATAGGTGCTTTCGGTATTGCTCGACTCGCGCGTAAATATCTCTCTGCCGAGATAAATACACCTGCTGATCTTTCGATTTTCCTCGGAGCCGAACTGCTCAGCCGTCAGACATTCCCCTGCGGCTCCAACAAAGGCTGCGGAGGAAACGGAAATCACTGCAAAATCGAGAAGATTCTCGTTTCGATCAATAACCAAAAACTCGCGTTTACTTGGGGCGGTGCGTGCTCCTTGTGGGATCGTGGTACGACTGTCAAAAAACTTCCTGATCGTGCTCCTGATCCCTTCCGCGAACGCGAAGCACTCGTCGACAGTTTTATCGCTTCGCTTCCTGCAAAAGGTCGCAAAACCGTTGCCATCTCCGAAGAATTCCAAAACAAAACCTTCTTCGTTTTCTTTGCTTCACTGCTTTACCATTTGGGATACGATCTCGTTGTCTTTAAGAGCGAGGGGCTGGCCGATCTCAAACGCGGTCTCGACGAAAGCAATGTTCAGTTCTGCGCACCAATGCAGCATTTCCACGGCATTGCTTCGCGTATGAATGCTTCTAATGCTGACTACCTCTTCCTTCCCATGATGCGTAGCGGCAAATTTACATCCAATGAGTCTTACGCAGCGATTTGCCCCGTTGTGCAGTCTTGTGCCGATCTCTTCAAACACGACCTCAACATTGCCCCTGAACGTCTGCTGTCGCCCGTCATCGATCTTGAGCCCAAAAATGTCGAAAGCAAGGCCTTCTTTGAATCCTGTAAGACCTTCGCACAAAATCTCGGCGCTAAAAATTTCAAAGAAGCCTTCAAAACGGCTCAAAAAGACTACGCTGATTTCGAATCACAACTTGCGCAGATTGGCTCGAACGCTCTCAGTTTTGCTGCTGCAAATGACATTCCCGCCGTTGTCGTTCTCGGCCGCAACTACACGATTCACAACAACGCTCTCAATAGCAACGTACCTGCTCTACTTCGTACGCAGGGTGCCATGCCGATCCCTGTTGACTGTTATCCTGTTGATCCCTCTGAGCCGCTTTACACCAACACCTATTGGAGCTACGGACAAATTAACCTTCGCGCGGCAACGCAAGTTCGCAAAACGCCGCGCACTTACGCCATTTGGTGTTCTAACTATTCGTGTGGCCCGGACAGCTTCAACCTGCATTTCTTCCAATTTATCATGTATGGCAAACCGTATGCCATCATCGAAACTGACGGACACTCGGGCGATGCTGGCACTAAAACGCGCATCGAAGCATTCCTTCACTGTGTGCGCGAATTCGAGTCGGGAGCGCCTGCACGTAAACCGCAAAATCTCCACGACCTCGAAAATCAAAACGTTCCCCTTATGGCTGCCAAACGTCTCAATGCGACGATTCTCATTCCGCCGCTTAACGACGATGCTCAGATACTCGCTGCAGGTTTCCGCAGTGTAGGCGTCAAGTGCATTGCACTCCCAACGCCAGATCGCGACGCCATGCTCATTGGTCGCCGCTATACATCCGGCAAAGAATGTTTCCCGGCACTTGTCACGCTTGGTTCTCTATTGCAGCACGTTCAAAAAGCACCCAAAGATGAAAAATTCATCTTCTTTATGCCGCGCTCAAATGGCCCCTGCCGACTTGGTTGCTACAACCTTCTTGACAAGATTGTCCTCAAACGTCTTGGTCTCGACAACCGCGTCAAAGTCTGGTCGCTCACCGATACGGATTATACAGCAGGTACGCCGCTCGATACGGTCATCGCAATCTATACGGCATTCTTTGCAATCGATACGATCATGATGGCCCTCTACGACGTTCGTCCCGTCGAATCTGAAAAAGGTGCGGCTAATGCGATCTATAAACGCGCACTGAAAAAACTCGTTACGCTTCTCGAAAACTATCAACACCGTGAGGCATGGGGTGCAAGTGTCTTTGTCGAGTACATTACACAGCGTTTCTTTGGGATGACAAAGATCGTCGAAGAAGCAGCCCGCGAATTTGCAGCCATCAAGACCGATAAAAAAGTGCCGACCGTCTGTGTCACTGGCGAAATCTACGTCCGTAACGACGCTTTCTGCAACGATTTCATCATCGATGCCCTTGAGTCTCGCGGCCTCCGTGTCGTCTTCTCTCACTTCACGGAATGGATGGAATACGACGATATCATTAACCGTGAAATTCTTCAGACTGCCGATTCAATCATGGAACACATTACGTCTGAATTTACACGCTATATGTACAAAGCCATTTACAAACGCATGGCCAACATCATGGGGTGGGGTGAACGTCATAAAGTTACGGATATTCTCGAAGCTGCCAAAGGTTACTTGCGCAAAGACCTTGTCGGCGAAGAAATCCTCACGATCGGTACGCCGCTCAACGCCTTCCTCCACGGCGAAATACAAGGTGCTGTCAGCGTCGGTCCACTCGAGTGCATGCCGAGCAAAATTGCCGAAAGCCAATTTTATCATATCGCTGAACGTGAAGGTCTCCCGTCTCTCAGCCTTTCTTTCAATGGCGATCCGATTCCCGATTCGGTCCTTGATGATTTCTGCTTCACCGTGCGTCAGCGTTTCGAAGCTACCCAACACTAGGGCATGTTGCGCGTCGCAAAGACGCGCAATGCAATCAAATCGGTGCATTTTGAGTTTTTTTCGCATCGATTAAACGGATTAAAAACTATTTTAGAATTTGCTCGGAGGGGGAGGTCTCCCCCTGAGCCGCTATCGCCTGTAAAAATGGAGAATGATTCAAGGAGAGATGGTTTGTAGGTAGAAGGGGAGTCTTCGCTGCAAATTTATCGACCAAGAAACCATTTTTAGACGGCGATACGCGTCTACCCTCTCTTCGCCTTCGGCGAAAAGAAAGATGAACGTAGGTGGTAAATGGAAAAGAGGATAGCGTGAGGTAAGGGTTGGGTAAGAGCACTGAAAAACAGTGTGAGACAAGGCAAAGCAGTTAAATGAGCCAGAGGAATAAGGGAGGGGGAGGGAGGATAAAAAGAAAAAGTGAACGGAGATAAAAAATGTGTTGACGGAAGTTGGTAAGGCGCGTATAAGCCGCACTCGTTCCGAGGCACTGAGAAATGAGAGCCTGGGACGCTTTGACAAACGAAGCGCATCTGCGCTGATGTGGCTCAATCGGTAGAGCACCTGATTTGTAATCAGGGGGTTGGGGGTTCAAGTCCCTTCATCAGCAGGTGAAAATGATATGGAGAGGTACCTAAGTGGTCAACAGGGGCGGACTGTAAATCCGTTCGCAACGCGTTCGTTGGTTCGAATCCAGCCCTCTCCATTTCGCCCATGATGTTAAAAGTTTGTAGATCTTTGAAATTAGCGTTCGCTAATTCAATTTGGAGAGGTACCTAAGTGGTCAACAGGGGCGGACTGTAAATCCGTTCGCAACGCGTTCGTTGGTTCGAATCCAGCCCTCTCCATTAAGCTTGAGTATGCGGGTGTAGCTCAGTTGGTAGAGCAATAGCCTTCCAAGCTATGGGTCGCGGGTTCGAACCCCGTCGCCCGCTTACGCTTTGTGCTTGTGTAGCTCAGCAGGTAGAGTGCTTCCTTGGTAAGGAAGAGGTCACCGGTTCGATTCCGGTCACAAGCTTGGGTATTAACCATCCTGCTCCCGAGTGGGATGGTTGATTTTTTTTGTCTATACGTGCCTTAAAATTCAGGGCACACGTGTATGTATACACGGATTCATGGAGGCGGCTGATATGGCCAAGGAAGTATTTAAGAGAACCAAACCGCACGTAAACATTGGTACGATCGGTCACGTCGATCACGGTAAGACGACGTTGACGGCTGCCATCACGACCGTTCTGGCGAAATATGATCCCAGCATCACGGTTATGAAATTCGATGAAATCGATAAAGCTCCTGAAGAGAAAGAGCGTGGTATTACAATTGCTACGGCTCACGTTGAATATCAGACGCCCAACCGTCACTATGCTCACGTCGACTGCCCGGGACACGCTGACTACATCAAGAACATGATCACCGGTGCTGCTCAGATGGACGGTGCAATCCTCGTCGTTAGCGCTGCTGATGGCCCGATGCCCCAGACCCGTGAACACATCCTTCTCGCTCGTCAGGTAGGTGTTCCTTACATCATCGTTTACCTCAACAAAGCTGACCTCGTTGATGACGCTGAACTTCTCGACCTCGTCGAAATGGAAGTTCGTGAACTCCTCAGCAGCTATGACTTCCCCGGTGATGACACCCCGATTATTACTGGTTCTGCTCTTCAGGCTCTCGAAGGCGTTGAAAGCGACCTCGGTACAAAATCCATCGATCGTCTCATGGAAGCTGTTGACACGTACATTCCTACACCGGAACGTCCTGTTGACAAAGCCTTCCTCATGCCTGTTGAAGACGTCTTCTCGATCTCTGGTCGTGGCACGGTTGCTACGGGTCGTGTTGAAGCTGGTCAGATCCGCGTCAACGATGCTGTTGATATCGTTGGTCTCAAAGACAGCATTGACAAAACGGTTGTTACGGGCGTCGAAATGTTCCGTAAACAGCTTGAATATGGTGAAGCTGGCGACAACGTTGGCTGCCTCCTCCGTGGTACGAAGAAAGACGAAATCGAACGTGGTCAGGTTCTTGCCAAACCCGGTTCGGTTACACCTCACAAATCCTTCGTTGGTCAGGTTTACATCCTCTCCAAAGAAGAAGGTGGTCGTCACACATTCTTCCGTAACGGCTATCGTCCCCAGTTCTACTTCCGTACAACGGACGTAACGGGCGTTGTTACCCTCAAAGACATCGAAATGGTTATGCCTGGCGATCACGTCGACATCAAAGTTGACCTCATCACCCCGATCGCTATGGACGAAGGTCTCCGTTTCTCCATCCGTGAAGGTGGTAAAACGGTCGGCGCTGGCGTCGTTTCCCAGATCCTTGACAAGTAATTAAGCCTTAGCCTCTGGTTTAGGCCAGAGGCTGTAGGGGCGTAGCTCAGTTGGTAGAGCAACGGCCTCCAAAGCCGTGGGCCGAGGGTTCGAATCCTTCCACCCCTGTCTTAAAAGCCTTTTGTCCTCATCGACAAAAGGCTTTTCTTTTCTCAAATGGGATAATTGCAACTATGGATGAAGTTAAACGTTACGTTAACCTCGCTTTTATATTTGCTGCAATGCTCATGGCATGGTTGTTCAGCAATATCGTTAAATTAGGCCTTGGGCTTTCACATACAAAAGACCCTGAATTGTTGGGTGATCTTGTAAGAATCAGCACCGTAAGCGGTCTTGTCTTAGCGGTTGTGGTGGCCGTTGCCCTTTGGAAAAGTGCAAAAGTATATACGTGGGCACTGAATATTGCCTACGAAATGAAAAAAGTCACGTGGCCTACGTGGGATGAAACTAAGTACGCAATGAAAGTTGTCATTGCAACGAGCTGCATTGTTGCGTTGATACTTTTTTGTTTTGACTTGGTCGCAAAATGGTTGACGAATATCATTTTAGGTATTAATTAAGCACCGTTTTGCTGGTTATGTGTGGGTAAAGGTAATACTTAAACTTAGCTCAGGAGAAAAAGGGGATGAAGTGGTATATCGTCAATACATTGTCCGGCGGCGAAAAAAGAGCGTATGATGCTCTTACGCAAAGCATTAAAAATTCACCGCTCAAGGATCAGTTTGGCGAAGTTCTCGTTCCGACGGAAACAACTGTAGATCCTCATGCAACGAGTGGCCGCACAAAGACAAGAAAACGCAAATTCTTCCCTGGCTATATGCTGGTTCAGTTAGAATTGAACGAAGCGACGTATCATCTTGTAAACGAGACGTCGCAAATCGTTGGCTTTGTAGGCCGTCCGCCGCTTCGTGGTGGAGCTGTTCAAACGAGTGAAGAAATGCTCGCTTCGATACCTGCGATGAGCGATAGAGAAGTCGAAGAAATTAAACGTAAGATGAACATCAATGTTGAAAAAGCAGATGTTTGTGACACGTTGGATTTGAAGTGTACAGTACGTGTTCTTGATGGACCGTTTGTTAATTTTACGGGTAGCGTTGAGTCGATTGATAAAGAAAAACGTCGAGTTAGCGTAAACGTAAGTATATTGGGTCGCGTTGTGCCTGTCGATCTTGATTTTTCGCAGGTTGAGCGGGTCAACGCATAGTTAAAGATTGGAAGAAGACAATGGCCAAGAAAATTGTAGGTTATGTCAAATTGCAGTGCCCTGCAGGCAAAGCAAATCCTGCACCTCCTGTTGGTCCGGCTCTCGGTCAGCACGGTGTTAATATTATGGATTTCTGCAAGCAGTTCAATGCGAAGACTCAGGGCGGTGAAGGAATCTTAACGCCGGTCGTGATTACTGTGTATGCTGATCGCAGCTTTAGCTTTGTGATCAAGACGCCTCCTGCCGCTGTTCTCGTTATGAAAGAACTTGGTTTGAAAGGTGGTTCTGGCGTACCTAACCGTGAAAAAGTCGGCAAAATCACGCGTGCGCAGATTCGTAAGATTGCTGAGATTAAACTGCCCGATCTCAATACAGATGATGTCGAAGCAGCTATGCGTACAATCGCTGGTACGTGTCGCAGCATGGGCGTTGATATTGTCGATTAATAAGGAGCGACACAACAATGTCAAAAAGAGGTAAGAAGTACGTAGAGTCGATCAAATTGGTCGACAGGCAGAAGCGTTATAGCGACATCATCGAAGCTATGCAGCTCGTCAAAAATATGACGACGACGAAGTTCGATGCAAGCGTTGATGTTGCCGTTCGTTTGGGCGTCGATCCGCGTCACGCGGATCAGATGGTTCGCGGCGCGGTTGTACTGCCTCACGGAATCGGTAAAACAGTTCGCGTTCTCGTTTTCGCTCAGGGCGAAAAAGAGAAAGAAGCTCTTGAAGCTGGTGCCGATTTTGTGGGTGCGGATGACCTCGTCCAGAAGATCCAGGACGGTTGGTTTGAGTTCGATAAGGTTATCGCAACGCCTGATATGATGGGAAAAGTAGGCCGTCTCGGTCGCGTACTTGGCCCGCGCGGTTTGATGCCTAATCCCAAAGTCGGAACGGTTACCACCGATGTCGCTCGCGCCGTCAAAGAAACAAAAGCGGGTCGTGTTGAATTCCGTGTTGAAAAAGCCGGTATTGTTCACGCTCCTGTGGGTCGCGCATCCTTTGCTCCCGAAGCACTCGCTGAGAACTTCAATGCGCTTCTCGAGCTCCTTAACAAACTTCGCCCCGCGTCGACGAAAGGACAGTATATCCGCAGCGTCACGGTTAGCTCCACAATGAGCCCGGGTGTTAAGATCGATCCTGTTTCCGTTGCAAAATAATTTTTTGTACTGGAAAAAAACAGTTGACTAGTTTAGCGAGTGCCTGTAAAAAGGTGCTCGCTTTTTTGGGACGGCCATCCTAACCGTCGGAGACGTTGGCAGCGCTGCTTTAATGTTCAAAAGAACGCCAGCTGAGCCGGTAAAATTGGTCAGCAGCTATGCTCTGATTAACGAACCCTCCGCTCAATCTCCTATGATTGAATCCGTTCATTCTTTTTATTAGTTCGTTCATCCTACAGAGGCATTATGAATCGAGTAGAAAAATCAGCCGCGATTGAGCAGTATAAACAGCTCTTCGATGGCATCGAATCGGTGGTCGTTGTCGATACAAGCAGTGTACCTGTCAACACGATCAACGAAGTTCGCTCGAAGTTCCGTGCTGAAGGCGTTACGTTCATGGTCATCAAAAATACCTTGGCCAAACACGCCCTCGAAGGCACTAGCTTGGAGCCCATGGTCGCCCTCCTCAAAGGGCCTGTTGCTGTCGCTCTTAAAAAAGACGATATCGCAACTGCTTCTAAAATTTGCGTCGCTTTCGCAAAAGATAATCCTAAATTCGAAATCAAAGGCGGTTTCGGTTTGGGTAAAGTCCTCGATGCTAAAGGCATTGATGATCTCTCCAAAACGAAAAGCCGCAAAGAACTTCTCGCCGAAGTTCTCTCCCTCTTCAAAGCTTCTCAGACCCGCTTCGCCGCTGTTATCAAGGCTCGCGCAGAGAAACTCGAAGAAAACGAATCCCAGTCCGCTTAATCTTAGATCACACTTCTGTGTGTCAATCGCGTAATTAATTTAAAAAAAAACGTCCTTGCCTGGACATAATGGAGAATTTAAAATGGCTGCTACGAAAGAAGAAGTAATCGCTTACCTTGAAGGTCTTAACATCATCGAGCTCAACAACCTCGTCAAAGAACTCGAAGAAAAATGGGACGTTAAAGCCGCTTGCGGTGGTGCCGTCGTCGTCGCTGCTGCTGCTGAAGCCGCTGCTGAAGAACCCACTGAGTTCAAAGCTGTTCTCGCTGAAGTTGGCTCCAACAAAATCGCCGTCATCAAAGAAATCCGCGCAATCACCGGCCTCGGCCTCAAAGAAGCCAAAGACCTCGTCGATGGTGCTCCCTCCGTCATCAAAGAAGGCCTCGAGAAAGATGCTGCTGAAGACATCAAGAAGAAAATCGAAGCCGCTGGCGCCAAAGTTGAAATCAAAGCCTAATTCTTTGGCTAGCTGATTTCTAGATTAAAAAAGCCTCGCTATGCGAGGCTTTTTTCGTTTTTCTTCCCCTGCTTTCGTTTCTATAGATATGTTCCTGACTAAACTTGACGAGTTTTCGCTTCGCTGCGCGCTTGCTTATATCACCCCTTGGGAACCTCTGTTTTGTCCATTAACGATTGCTTTTCTATACGCTGGTATGGTCGCTTGCTTTGATTACACTCTCGCATTTTAACGTATTTCAACGAAATGCGAGAGCCCCCCTCGCTTGCCTCGCTTTGGCTGCAGGTCGGGCCCAAATTTTGGGCCCCGCCCCCGCCTCCACCACCGCCGGTTTGCTAGCACATCACCTGCCAACGGGCAGACGCCCCCGTTGGCTTGGGTATGCGCTTTTTTTGAGAGCTCTCTCAAAAAAATTCGTGGTCAAACCGAAAAACGCCACAAAAAATTCTCTGCGCACGGATAGCGAGCAAGTGCGCAGGAATTCGTTTGAGCATACTGCACCGAGTATTGAGTTTTGTTCGTCAACAAAATTCAATTTCGGCGGGAGACGGTTTTGTTTGGCGGGCTACGACATCTGTAATTATTTAATGAATCACGACACATCAGCTATCTCCTTTTTTCAAAAAGTTGTGTAGAGGAGAAAGGGCTTGTTTTCCTCTATACAGTGGTGCCATCGAGATGCTTTTCGTGACGCTTTAAAATGCTTTTTTTTTGCTTTTTATGTGCTGGTTGGATTGCGCATTATATGTATGTCGCAGGTTTTAGTGTTTTGGCGACATTCTATGTGCTTCTGTTTTTTTTGCTTTGTTTTACAGCGGATGATTTCGCAACTGAATCTACGAAGGCTGACGAAATAGGCAGAAGGATGGTCAGTTGTATATTAAATCACTTCGGTTTTACTGAATTTCATTTGTGCACACGCGATTTCTAGACAGTGATTCTTGTAAATCGAAATGACGGATTTGTGAGCACGATTTTAGTTTAGGGACTTAAGCTTGTCGACCGCAGGCGTGGCGATGGCAAGTAACGTGCGCTATTTTAATAAATTTTGGATGCAGTTTGCAGAAACGACTCAGGTCATTGTGGGCGGCGACGACTAACGGTTGTATTCGAAAGGAGTGAGGATGATGGGTAAAAGTGTCTATTGTTCTCAAACTGTAGCGACTAAATTGTAGTTCATTTGTTGTTGCTTCCGCGCTATGCGTTCTTTGGGGAATTTTTGGGGGGATAGAGTAGGGAAGATTATACAATTATTGACAGTGTGTTCATTTCGTTGTTTTCGGTGAGAATTTTAGTGAGCCTGAAATGACTAGGGCTAGTAGCGTATATCTGTGATTTGTGATGTTTCAATTTTGCGTAATAGAGTTGCGTTGAAGTTTTAGTTTACGCGTTAAGACGGAAAATGGACGAGGGTTGTGTGTGTTGAGGGGGGGGGAAGGAAAGATTTAAAAATGTAAAACTTTAAAACTTTCTGATGTAAAACACATGATTTATACAAAGATAAAACAATGCGTTGTTAGAGCGAGTCTTTGAGAGGGCTTCTAAAATTGTAAAACTAGGCATGATCCATGTTAAAATTTCAATCATGTCGTAAGTGTGAACTGTAAGCAGGAAATAATAAGTATCGCAAAGATTTGCGTATTTTTAGCCAATGTCCGTATTTATGGATGTGTTTTAGTTATCGTCTTGTTTATCTGCGGAAGTATGTTTATATTTGTATAAAAGACAAATTGTGATCTGGAGTGTTTATGTTATGCATGAAGTGCATCTGTTGTCATAGTAAATCGTTCAAATATAGGGGATTGATATATTGTTTTGGATTAATAAACATAATAGAATAAAATCATTCCTTTTGTATTATGTTAAGGAATGCTATGAATCGGTGGTAGAAAACTCTGCTGATGTTTTATGAGGGGAGAGCGAGACAAATGTTTATGAATGATATAAGCTGTTAGAAATTGTGCTATTGCCAACATGTTCATAATAAGCATTGATAAATTTCATGAATGAGCGATTGTATTTGAGTTCACTGCTGTCGCACAAAATATTTTCATTAACTGTAACGAAATGCGCTCGTTACAGAATTTTATACTTTTCTTATTCTCATTCTGTCCTGCGGACGGCCCAAAGGGGCGTCGTATTACGGACGCCCCTTTGGAATCCCCGCGCTCTTTTGTCGCGCGTGCAGAACTCACTTCGTTCAGACATGCTGCACATGCGCCCGCTGCTTGTCTTCGGCTTGGAAACGACTATATATCGATAAAACAAAGCTACTGTAGAGTTATCAGAGTATTCTATGAAAACTTCGTGGGACAGCAGTGATTTGAGTTTAAAACACCATAATATATTTGTTATGTATTTTATAATTATTAAACAAGGAAGTATAATAAAAGGAAGTATAATAAAAAGCCGGGCGTATGCTAGCGTCCAAAAAAGTTCGCAAAAACTCGGAATCCCGATTTAACGAACACTATACGCGATCTCTGGGTAGAGAACATGCATTAATGTAAGCACGCCCCTTCTGAGACCATTCTTCAATATAATCGATGATGTACGAAG
>JAZRWH010000066.1:0-31792 GCA_045599585.1 Myxococcota bacterium | reverse complement strand
CCTCACTACTATACCAGCGCTCGGGTCGCTCCTCAGCGTTGCCTTATCCTCTGGAATAGTGGTCGAGTATTTTATCAAAACAAATGAGGGATGTCGCCCCCTCGTTTTCAAATTGTCCTTGATTTGGGGGACACTTCACCCCGCCCGTCTTGCCTTCGGCTTCGACGGGCAGGGTTATTCAAGTCGGGGGCTTCCAGCCGCGTGAACACTCGGGAGTTTATGCGCCAAAACATGATGAACGTCTCGCGCTTCAAACGCTTCGCGTTCATGCGCTTATTGCTTTTTATTTAGTTCAGCTGAGCAGCAGTAACCATTTTGTGGAATGTGTGGAAAATAGAATAATAAACCACGGTATAAGGTTAATAAAATTACCACTGTTAATGGATTCGTTGAATTAAATTAGATTTGTTTGTGAATTTCATTTTTTGTTTTGGGTTGGGTGTTTGAGGGTAAAATAAGCAAATTTTAAATCAGAAAATATGTTTTAGGCCCACAGAACGCAATCGACGGTGATGTCGAAGGGATCGGGCTCGATATGGGGAAGGATTTGGAAGTCGTAGCAGAGCGCGAGGGTTGGGTGATGGGGTTCGGCTGCTAAAAAGCGGTCATAGAAGCCGCCGCCGTAACCGATACGGTGGCCTTGGAGATCAAAAGCGAGTCCAGGCGTGAGAACGAGGGCGTGAGGGTTGGTAGCGCGGGGGGTATCTGCGATGGGTTCTGGGATGTTTGCGTAACCTGGGGTTAACTGTTGAAGGTCCTCGATACAGACAAACTGCATTTGATTGTGGATGATTTTGGGGAGCGCGAGTTGTTTTTTGTCGCTGAGAATCTGTGAAAGGAGGGGGAGTGTACGCACTTCTTGGTTGATAGCGACGTAGGCATAAACAGCGTCTGCAGAGCGATAGTATTTGGAGTTGAGGAATTGTTGGGTGAGGATAGAACTTTTTTGTTCGATTTCAGAAATGGTCATTGCGCGTTTGTGTTGAGAGATTGTTTTGCGAATCGTTGATTTGTTGTTCATAGTAATTATTTAATTAATGCTTTGTGTTATATTTTAACTAGATAAAGTAAAATTGTACGATTAAGTATGCGCTAAGTGACGCGTTTAAAGCAAATAAATAGCAAAGAGTGGGATTGTAAAGCAAAGGAAATTCGATTTGTGCGCCGCAGGCGAGGGGGGAGCGGCGTATTTGCGAAGCGAATAGCCGCGCGGGGGGAGACTTCCCGCCCGTAAAAAATGCACAAAAAAAGTTTTAAAAAACATTAAGTTAGATAAGTTTTTAAAGAGTGATTTGAGCTTATTAGAGATGTGAAGGGGAAAATGATCATATAATAGGTAAAAGAATTTACTTCTCTGGGCGAGTGCGATAGAATGTAAAATGTGCAGGAGTCTGCACAAGATCGTATTGATTTGTGGGCATAGTGCTCACGATTTAGGCAATCCCCCAAGAAGGAGGACAAAAATGTCAGGTTTAGAACTTGAGAAGAAGAGTTTGTCGGAGCAGCTAGGACAGCAAGCGGGCAAGATTCAGAATCAGGTGACAGAGGATTCGAATCGAGCATTGCTTGAGAAGTTCAAGCATTCTTCGAACATTGCGCAGGACTTGTCGAATTTGTATTCGGAGAGGCCGTATGCATATGCGCGTGTGATGAAGCAGCTGAACGGTGTATTAGGTGCATCGAAGGTGCGAAGATTGCATTCGACGGTCCAGGAGAATGCGCGCAAATCGCAGGCGTCAGCGCAGGAGCACAAGCAGACGCTGAAGAAGTCGCTGTTAGCAGCGGACACGACGGCGCCGTCGCAGTCGACGTACGAATTGTCGTTTATGGGCCGGAACATCACGGTTGATCTTTCGACGAGTGATTCGGACAGAACGATTTCGTGCAACAATTTGCAGGTACCGTTTTTGAAGAATCTTCACATGAGTGCGACAGCGCGTGGCACGAGTGTGAGTGATGTGACGTTATCAGCGTCGTTGGATGCGGATTTCTTAGAATCGTCGAATGTGAGTTTGACGTTTCGCAAGAACAGACAGGGCAAATACGAAGTCAGCGGCAATGCGGATGTTGCGACGAAGGTCAAGATTCCCGGTTTAGAAGACATTGATGTGAACTTCAATTTTGCGACGGGCGGCCAGGGCGGCTCGATGACGGCAACGTTTGACAGTGCGACGCAGATGTTTGGTCGTGTGGGCGGATCAGCGAGTGGTTCGATTACGCTGGACGGAAGCGGAACGCAGGTGAACGCGACGGTGTCACTGGAAGGAGAAGCGGGAGAGGGCGTATCGGGTGTCGTCGACGAAGGCGTCATTCCGACGTCAAATCTTCACATGTCAGGGTCTGTGACGTTTAACACAGACGGGACGACTGTTACGGATGCCAGTGGCAATGTTGAAATTACGGGTTTAGGTTTTGTGACAGACCCGAGTGCACCGCTTGCATTGAGCGTAGCTTATGATGGCAATGAATTTTCGGCATCGCTTGATAAGAGTTTAGATCTTGTGCCGTTTACGATTCCAGGAACGACCGATACGATTTTGTGCACGGTTTATTCGGCATCGTATTCAGAAACCGAGCAATTTTCGGCATCGTGCCATATTGATGTTTCTTTATGGAACGACAAATTCAAGGCGGATGGCCCGGTTACGATCACGAACAACTCGATCGACAGCTGCACGCTCAATATTGAGACGGGTGAACTGGCGATTCCCGCACAAAATTCGGTTCTTAGCGGTTCGGCCTCTGGCATGTTGAGTGTTGTAGAAGGTGGATTTAGCGGTGCGGATATCACTGCGAATATGCAGATCAATCTTGGTTCAGCGCAAGGTGCGATCAATGTAGACCGACTGGAGATTAATTCTTCGGGTGGTTTTGAAGGCAATCTGAGTGTTGGCGAAGGTGGATTCAAGATTCAGGATCTGGCAAACATTCCGAATATGGATATTGAATTTAATTCAGTCGAAGGCATTACGTTTGCAGATGGTCATGTAGAGCTTCTGACGAAGAATCTGAAGAGTGACGAAGGTGGTCTAGCCGTAAGCTATGACGAAGGTGTATTTAGCTGCAGCGGCGGAGTTCAGCTTTATTCTGGCGGCGAAGAAGCTCAGACTTTGATGGCGACATCGACGTTAGAAATGACGCTTACGCGCGATGCTGTGAGTGGATCTGCAGCGATCGAGATTACGTCAGATTTCAAGATTCCTGATGCATCGAGTCCGTTGGTTGTATGCGCTGGTTCAACAGCGAATTTGTCGATCACGAACAATGTTCTTGATCCGATTTCGTTTAATGGCGATTACAAATACGGAATGTCTTCGAACGGAGCAGGCGAAGGTGGAGGTGATGCTGCATCGAACGGTGGTGCAGAGTCCGAAAGTTCTTCGTTGGCATTTGAAGGTAGCTTCTTAAACTGCACGTACGATATTAATTCGGGATTGTTTACGGGAACGGCGTCAGCGACGCTTCGTTCGGATCTTTCGGTTGGTTCGGGCAAATTTACGCTGGATATCCCGGCAGCAACGGAAGTTGGCGACAGTAGCCTAACGATCTCGTTTGAGAATTCTGAGCCTACGCAAGTTAGCGGTACGCTTCAGGCCGATGCCAGCATGAAGTTGAAAGAAAAGACGCTTGATGTCAATGCGACGATTGCGGATTTTTCATACGACTGCAAAGGCAAAATCTTCAGCGGAACCGTTTCGTGTGCGCTGTTGGGCGACTTCCAGTTGTTTGAAAATAATGAATCGGGTGCCCAGGTTACGCTCAAAGGTGATTCCTGCAGCATTGAAGCAGTGGTTGCATCGAATGCGCTTTCAAAACTTACGCTCAATGCGGCAGCAAATACGACGATTTCGAATGAAAAAATTACCGGCGGAACGGCGAACTTTGATGTTTTGCTTGAGCAGGCTGTCGTAGATGTCGATAAAGGTACGGTTAGTATTGACAACGCGAGTGTGACCTCGACGGATGGCTTTGAACTGAACCTTCACAACGGCAAAACGAAGATCCAAATTGGGGCAGACAGTCAGATGTCTGTTGGCATTGCGGATAGCAAGTTGAAGAGCTTCGACGTGTCGGGAACAATCACCGGTTCGACGAGCGTGTTCAATACGGTCGATGACGTCGAATTTGATTCGGATGCTGCAGATTTTAGTGCAACAGGACTCGAAAACGGTAACCTTAGCATTGATACGACGGCGAATGTCAAGACGACGAACACAACGCGTATTACCGAAATAACTTCGAGCGGTGGTGGTGAAACCAAAGTTGACAAAATAGAACTTTTGGAAGGTTCCAACTTTGATTTTGGTATTAACCAGGATGTTCTGAGCAAGCTTGGTGGCAACCTTAACTTTAACTTCGAAAAAGAAACGCCGTCGACGCATCTACCGAAAGGTTATGGCTTTAAGCTTGGTGGTGGCATTAACTTTGACTTTACGTCAACGTCACTCAGTGGAACGACTCAAACAGAGCTTACCAAAGATGTTGAAGTTGTTGTGGGTGAGGGTGAAGGCAAGCAGTTCAAAGCGGAGATTCACTCAGGCGATCAGACGAACGGTTCGTTGGGGTTGGAAAACAACGCGATCACGAGTATCAGCGTGAATGCCAACGCAGATTTGACCGTGCCTACGCCTGGCATTAACAATGGTGAAACGCTTATCAATCTTAACCTTGATGCAGCGACCTTTAACCCTCAGACGCTTACGTTTAGCTGTAACGATGCGGCAGCAACGCTCACCAATGGTCTCTCGCTTGAAGTCAACCATGCTGGCGGCCGTTCGACGGTTGTCAATGTGAGTGAAAACGCAGCCATTAACGTGTCTGTTGCGGATAATAAAGTGACGGGATTGTCGTTTAATGGTGACATTACGGGTTCAACGACGATTCTGGGTCAAGACAAAGCGATTGATTTCCAAATCAACGGCAGTGGTCTTACGCTTGAAGGTTTGGGTACAGACAATATTCATCTGGCTGGTACCGCGGCAATCGAAACGACATCGCCAGTTGCGCTTAAGAACACCGAAGAAGAGACGCTCACGCTTCTCGAGAACTCTTCGATCTCTGTCGATTTCGGTGACGAGGGCGTTGATAGTGTTGGGGCACATTTTATCTTCGACTATACGCGTGGTGCGCAAGGCAATGTCAGTGCGTATTCGCTCAATCTTGAAGGCGATGTCACGTATGGCATCAGTGCCGAAACGATTGCGCAGGGCGACGTAACGGGTACGCTGACGAGTGAGCTTGTCATTTCACCCAAAGCTGCAAGCGAAAATGGAAGTGTGACGGTTACGCTCCATGAGAACAATACGGCAGGTCTTACGATTGCTGACGGTGAGATTACGCAGTTTACATACACTGGTGATTCTCAGTTCGTTGTCGCGAGCAAGATGCTTCAAACGGGTGATGCAATTATAAATGTACAGGTGTCCAATGCGACGCTTGATCTCGGTGAAGAATCGACGATCAGTGGTTCTGCAGTGGCGACGCTTGAAAATGATATTCAGCTTAAGGTCGAACACGGTGAAGGTAGCGGTAAATATACGCAGATCGACATTGGTGGTGGTGCGACAGCTGGTTGTACTGTTGATAAGAATATCCTTATGGATGTTCAGTTCGGTGCAAATGTCTCTGGTAAAACGACGATTCTGGGTTCTGACAAAGAAATCGATTTCGTCGTTACAGGTGACGGCGTAGGCATTGAAGGCCTTGGGTCTGAGGATCTCAGTTTGAGTGGTTCCGTCTCAATCACGATGACGAACGAAAGTGTTACCCTTAAAGAAGATAGCGTCGAAAAGATAGATCTTCTTCAGGATTCATCGTTCACAGTGGATGTTGGTTCAGAGGGCATTCAAACACTTACGGGACAGTTCTATCTCGATTACACGCATGCAGCTACGGCAAATGTGCCCACGGGTTACCAACTTCACCTTGAAGGTGATCCGACGTACGACGTTCAGGCTAAGACGATTTCTGGCACTGTTTCTGCAACGGTCAAAGAAGATATTAGCATTATGCCGCCCGCAACGGCTGACGGTTCTAGTATTTCAGCGATTGTTCGCAAAGATGCAACGGCTGATGTTACCTTCGAATCGAGTGATCTCAAATCACTTAGCTGTAGTGGTTTGACCGAAGTCACGATTAACAGTCCTGTTCTGACTTCAGGTCCTGCTGTGATTGATGTAACGCTTGACAATGCAAGCATTAACGCTCAGACCTTTGAGATAAGCGTCAACAATGCACAGGCCGACCTTAAGACGAATCTGACCGTTAGAGCCAATCACGGTGATGATGGCCGATACACTGAAGTTACCATTGATCAGGGTGCCAGTGGATCCGTTGCGTTGGACAACAATATCGTAACGCAAGCCAGCCTGAATGGTCATATGCACGGCGAAACGACGATTCTTGGCGCTGATAAATTGATCATGTACACGGTCGACGGCTCTGAACTCGGCCTTAAAGGTCTCGGTACCAACGATCTTTCGCTGGACGGTAGCCTCACCATTGTAACGGACAATGATGTTACGCTTTTGGATGAAGGTGAAGAGACCATCGTTCTGTTGCAGACCTCTGACTTTACCGTCGCTTTGGCTGATTCTTCGTTGGATAGCCTAACGGGTAATTTCAAACTTGATTATTCGCACGCAGCTACGACGCTTGTACCCACTGGTTATCAGTTCCATCTGGAGGGGGATCCGACGTACCACGTCAAGTCCAGATCCATTTCTGGTTCTGTGACGGCAACGGTTAAAGAAGATATTAGTATTATGCCGCCTGCAACAGCTGACGGTTCCAGCATCTCTGCGATCGTTCGTAAAGATGCAACAGCTAATGTTACCTTTGAATCCAATGAGATCCAATCACTTAGCTGTAGCGGTTTGACCGAAGTTACGATCAATAGTCCTGTTCTGACTTCCGGCCCTGCCGTGATCGATGTTACGCTTGACAATGCAAACATTGATACGCAAACATTTGAGATTAGTGTTGCGAATGCACAAGCCGATCTTAAGACCGACTTGACCGTAAGAGCCAATCATGGTGACGATGGTCGATACACCGAAGTTACCATTGATCAGGGTGCCGGTGGTTCAGTTGCGCTGGAAAACAACATCGTAACGCAAGCCAGCCTGAATGGTCATATGCACGGTGAAACGACGATTCTCGGTGCTGACAAACTGATCATGTACACGGTCGACGGCTCTGAACTTGGTCTCAAAGGTCTCGGTACCAACGATCTTTCACTCGACGGAAGCATCTCGATCATAACAGACAATGATGTCACGCTGATGGATGAGGGCGAAGAGACAGTCGTTTTACTGAAAACGTCTGACTTTACTGTAGCTTTGGCCGATTCTTCGTTGGATAGCGTTACGGGTAAATTCAAACTCGATTATTCGCATAAACCCACAGAGTACATCAGTACTGGTTTTGGATTCCTCATTGATGGTACCATTACTTACAGCATTCCCGAAAAAGCTATTTCGGGCAGCACCAAGGGTACACTCAAGGATGATGTTCAGATCGGTAAAACAAGCGAAGGTGACGCAGGGGCTGGTATTTCTGGCACGCTCTATAAAGATTCTACCGTTGAAGTCGATTATAGTGCCAATGTAATTAACACCATTACTTACTCTGGTAAGTCTCAGGTCGTTGCGCCTGCGGTTGGCATTGTTAAGAACGACGTTATTCTCAATATCGATTTAAGCAATGCATCACTTGATGTTCAGACTTTTGCGGTTTCGGTCGAGGAAGCTACGGCTGCACTCCAGGATCCTGTAACGATTCGTATTGAGCATGATGGCGGACGCTATACAGAAGCAACCATCCAGGGTAGTGCTTCGATCAGCGCTGCAAACAATGTTCTCACTAAAGCTACGATGAACGGCGATATCAGCGGTGAAACAACAATCGTTGGTATTGATCCGATTGCGTATACTGTAGATGGTTCTGGACTTACACTTGAAGGTCTCGGTTCGTCTGATATTTCCATCAACGGTGAACTTAACATCGTTACAACCTCTGAAGCCGCCACGCTCAAACAATCTAATGGAGAGACAGTCAAGCTCCTCAAAGATTCGTATTTTGGTATTGACCTCGCTCAAAGCAGTATTGATGCCGTTCATGGCGGATTCAATATCGATTACGAACATGAGCCTACAGAGCTGATTGCCAGTGGATACGGATTTATCATCAAAGGCGATGCTGAATACAAAGTTGCGTCTGAGACGCTTACGGGCTCTTTGATCGGTACACTTAAAGATAATGTAACGATTGGCTCTAGTGATGCTGAAGGTGCTGGCATTTCGGGCATTTTGTATAAAGATGCCACTGCTGAAGTCGATTTCAATGAAAGCACAATTACACAATTGAGCTATACGGGCGATGCTCAGCTTACACTCCCCAGTGATAAGATTAAATCGGGTAGAGCTATCATTGATATCAGTGTCAATAACGCTACGCTCGATACGGAGTCTTTCGCTGTTTCCGTCGGTGAGGCTTCGGCATCCCTCGCCGAACCCGTTGAATTCTCCATCGAACATTCTAACGGCAAACATACGGATATCACTGCCGATGGTGCGGCGACAGTCAGCATTGAGAATAATATCGTCACCAATGCAACGCTTAGCGGCGAAGTCACTGGTGAAACGTCCATCTTCAGTAAATCTGATGACAATCTCCTCAAATTTATGGTCGATGGTTCCGGTATTACGCTTGAAGGTCTCGGTACGCCCGATCTCCAGTTCTCCGGTGAAATTAAAATCGTCACGACGGAAGACTTCGATATCGATGCTATCAACAGTTACGAAGTTAAACTCCTCAAAGATTCTAAATTCGGTATTAGCCTCGATAACAACAGTCTCGATACCGTGTTCGGTAATTTTGGCGTCTCCTTCAAGAAAGATGCGGATGAGAAATTTACCAACGGTATCTATGTCAAAGCGACAGGCGAAATGACCTATTCCTTCAGTGATGGCACGTTTGATGGATCGGGTACGCTTGAACTCCTCGATGACCTCGATTTCGAAGTAGGCAAATACAGTGAAGATGGCGGTATGTCCGCTGGTGCTCGTATTTCGCTCAAAGAAGGTCAAACAAATGCAACCCTCGTTGTTAACAATGAAGGTCTACAATCGTTTAATGGCGAAGTTGGCTTCGAAGCTAGCACTAACCTCGAAACCAAAAAAGCAAGTGCTGCGATTGAACTTACAAACGGGCACGGTTCATTTGATTATGATATCGCCGGCAAAACACTCAATTCTGCAGAGATCTCAGCTACTGTCGGTTGCACCATTGAAGTTTCCGACAAAATTACGGTCGAGGCTAAAGAAGGCTCTAACTTCGATGCGTCGTTTGATAACGATGGTATCGTTGAAGGTAACTTCAGCGGCGGCCTCCAGATCGCTGTTAGCTTAGGTGACAACGTTGCTTCAGGCACGATTGAGGCGGCGGATGCTGCGACGGGCAGTGGCATTTCTGAACAGGCTGTGTTTGATGTTACAACCGAAGGCCTCAATTATACAAAGGGCGTCGGCTTCGATGGCACGGTCAATGTGACATGCGCTCATCGTACGATCCTCGGGTCGTTCCAGCATACAAGCACAACAGGCGATGGACAAACGACAACAGAATTCGAATATGGTCTCGGTGCTGCGGATGCAAATGCCGTCGGTATCGATATCGTCATTGAAAATGGCGCCGTTAATACAATCGCTGGTTCGGCTGGTCTCTTCCTTGAACAGACTGCTGGCATGAATGAAGGTGAAGATCCGCTCCGCGTTCACGGTGACGTTTCGTTCGATTACGACGTTCAGGCCAATAACCTCCGTTCGGCTTCCGGTAAAGTTACGGTCGACAGAAAAGTGCTCTATACCGCACAAACGGGCGACACGCTTATCCTCGAGTCGTCTGAGGTCGATCTCATCGTTGAGAATAATGACGTTGTAAGCGTTTCTGGTGAAGTCAATCTCGCTCTCGGCGACGATCAGGGTGAGTACCTCACCTTTACGAGTCAGGGCGAATTCGATTGCCTTAATACGAAGAAAGTCTCTGGCCACGTCGAAGTTCACCTTATTCGTGAAAAAGAACTTACGAAGAGCAAACAGGGTGACGCTACGCAAAGCGGTGGCGATACAGGCGGACACGCGTTGTCCTTCTGGGTACAGCCGACAGGCTCCACAACGTTCTCTATCGATATTCACGAAAACGAAATCGAAAAACTCAGTGGTTCGATCGGCTTCATGATCAAACGCGATGGAAGCAACTTCTTCGGTGGCACAATTGAAGGTACGTATCAGGCTGAAACTGAGACGGAAGAAGAGTCTCTCGATGGACACGGTGATATTCGTCTCCACCAGGATATCGGTCTTCCCAATGAAGACAATCCTCTCTTCGTACTCGCTACAGGTTCCTATGGCGCGGCTGAAATCACCAACAGTCAGGTTTCCAATATCGAAGGTGAGTTGATCGTCTTTGTTAAAGGTCCTGTTTCTGCTGACGGACAAACGGCCAACGATATTCGCGTTCAAGCAAATGGTCGTGTCAACGTCGCAAGTGGCATGGTCGAATACTTCCACGGTCAAGCTGGACTCACGGGGGACTACTTCCCGCTCGGCGCAAACGTTGGACTCACACACCTCGAAGCCGCTGTTACGATCGAAAACAATGAACTCAAGAAAATCTCGGGTTCTGCGGGTATTAAGTACGAAACAGAAGGCGTTACAATCTCCGGCGATGTCGAAACCTTCGAGTGGGAGAAGACTGAAGGCGAAACCCCCGATAAGTTCAACTTCTTGGGAAGCCTTGACGTCACTGCGCTTCAGGACAAAATCCACGGTAGAGCAACCGTTGCCTACAATACCTTCGAAAATCCCAATGCTGCTCCGACGATCGATGGCGAGCTCGAATACCAGATTACGGATTGGTGCCGCGCAACCGTTGGCGTTACCTTCAAAGACGGTGGTTGGGACAATCCTATCATCAATGGTGCGATCGATGTCGAGAACGTCGAGGTCATGCCCGGCAAACAGCTGCTCGATATGAAGCAGTCGATTGCTGTCTCCGCTAACCCCGTCGTTGCTTTTGTTCCTATCGATATCGCCGCTGGCGTCGGCTTCGGTCTTAGCGCTTCGCTCGACCCGATTACCGTCAGTGGTCATGCCGAAATTAAAGACTTCCCGATCATGCATCCGCAGGGTATCCCCGAGTTCGAACTCGGAATTAATGCGGGTACCGCTGTCAACCTCACGGGTACGGTCGCTCCGTTCCTCCGCTTCGGCGTCGGTTCGCCTGCCCTCTTCGCTGCTGGTCTCAAGATCACTGGCGCTGCAACGCTCTCCGCTACAGCGGCTGGCGCTGTTGAAGGTAAAATCACGGGCGGTGAAGAAGGCTTCGGCGGTGAACTCGGACTCGGTCTCACGATCGCTGGTGCGGTCGATCTCTCCGTCATTCCGTCCTTCTATGTTATGTGTTTCGGCGACGAGGTCCTCGATCAGAAAATCACAAGCTGGAATTTCTCCTTCGGCGAACTCTTCAATACTTCTTGGGGCAAAACCTTCAAGTGGTCAGAAGCAAATGGTATGCAAACGGTCGACGGCGGCCCTGCGCCTCAACTCAATGTATCGCCTCAGCCGCTTGATGTCGCTGCGCCTGTTGAAAGTGCCGATCAGGTCTATAACCTCGGTGGCGGCGGTGCCTCGCACGATGCTCCTTCCGGTGGTCAGACCACAGATGGCGGCGAGTCTGAATCTCTACCCGGTCTTACCATGCCTACCGCAGAGGAAATCGGCAAAGATTCCATCGGCAAGAATACCGATGGCAAAAAAGCCGACGATCTCCCCGGCTTTGGCTCGCAGATCGAAGATATCCAGAAGATCGCAAAGGCTGCAGATGCAATCGGCCAGGTCGTCGATGTCATCTCTACTATCGTTACGGGCGCTATGATCGGCGGTCCGTGGGGTGCCCTCGGCGCACTTCTTATCATGGTTCTCACCGGTAAAATTACGATCTCTAAAGTTATCGGCTGGTTCAATGATATTAAGGGCGGCGTCCAGGCCATCAAACATATTATCTCCGATCCTGAAGCCTTCATTAAATCGCTTCTTCCCGATTGGCTCGTCGCGATCTACGACTTCTTCAAAACCGCGAATGACAATTCCATCCTCGATGAAGTCGTCAAACGCATCGATGATTGGGTCAATGGCTTGGGTTCGCCCAAGAAAGAAATCCTCCAGCCCGTTATCGATTTCGTCCGTAAACAACGCGACAAGATCGGTGAAATCGCTGAGCTCCTCAATGGCAATGCTGGCGACGTCATGATGGGTATCTTCAAAATCGTCGGTTTCGGCTTCTCATGCATCGGTGATATCATTGATATGGTCGGCGACATGCTTTCCATCTTCAAAGGTATCGTCCGCAAATGCATCCAAAGCGGAACGATTTACATTCACTACAAAGTGGCCGGCTCCTTCTTGGGCGTCGAAGACTGGGTCTATACCTGGAAATTCGAAATCCCAGGACTCTGCAACTGGTCAGGTGGCGACGATTGGTGGATTGTCCACGGATTGCACCTCCTCTTCAGCGGTTGCGGCTTAGACTACGTCAAGGCTTAATCGCTTGAATTAGGGCGCTCCTTAGGGAGCGCCTTTTTTTCTCCTTCATATCCTCTTAGTTTTTATGGTTGCGGCGCTATTGCTGTGCAATACGCGCTCGCTTTGCCAGGGCTATGCTTCGCATACGCCCTGCATGCTCGGCTTCGAGTGCTTCGCACTCAATACGCCGAGCTAACATGCGCTCTTTCAATTACATGTGTACATACACTGTTATGATAATTAAAAACTTAAAACTTGTGTTTGTGCAAAAATATAATTATTATAATGGATAAAATGATTATAATAGTCATAATTGTAATTATAGTTACAATTGCTGCTGTGCCACGAAAAATTCATACAATACTCGGATGATTATACAGTAATTTTGTTTTATCGATATATAGTCGTTTCTAAGCATGAAAAAACTTAAGATTACTGTTAATTCGCCCGCGTCGCGAAACCGAAGGCAAGCAGCGGGCTCACCATGCGAGCGAGCGCGCATGGTGAAGACGAAGTTAAGTACGCGTCCGCGGTACGACGGCCCCTTTGGGCCGTCCACAGGACAGAATGAGAATTAGAAAAGTATAAAATTCTGTAACGAGCGCATTTCGTTACAGTCTATGAGAATATGTTGTGGGACAGCAGTGATCAGACATAAATAAAACCTTAGTCGTCAGGCAATCGCACTCGTAGCGAAGCCACAGGCAATCAGCGCACAACATTCATAATTCATGTCGCCGTATTGAACGCCAACGGCGGAAATAGGCGACAGCGCGACGCGTATCGGCGAAGCCGATAGCGGCCGCCAAAGCAAATCTTAAGGATTATGGTGAAACCTGAGTAAAAAGATCACGGCAGGCACCCCAATAATCGAGACGACGACGCCAACGGGAATGGATGCCACACTTTCGAGCGCGCGAGCAATCATATCCGAGATTAAGATAAACGAAGCGCCTAAACTCGCACAAAGCGGCAAAATAGCGCGCAAATCAGCACCAAACCGTTGTCGCAGCGTCATGGGAACGAGCAAGCCCACAAAACTAATCGGCCCGCATATCGAAACAATTAAAGCTGTTGCGAGGCTTGAAAACAGAAGCGCAGCCGATCGCACGCGTGCCACACTTACACCGCGTGTCTGAGCGATTGACGCATCCACCGCAATCAGGTTTAACGATGTCGAGAGTTTAAAAAGCACCACAAGAGCCAAGGCAATCACAGGAAACAGGGCCGTAGAAGTGTATCCGACAACATCGAGTCCCCCCATCTGCCAGCGCATCATTTGGTTAGCCGTCAAAGGCTCAGCCATAGCCTGCATGACCATACAAAGTGCCGTACAGAACAAGCTAGCTGAAACACCTGCCAACAAACAATACGCGGGATTTTTAAAACCAAATCGAGCTGTTACAGCAAATACGGCTGCCATCGTGACACAAGCCCCCACCATGGCACAAGACGGAAAGATCCATAAACTTGTCACCCCGAATGAAATCGCCGTCATAACACCAAAACTCGCTCCGCTTGCTAAGCCCAGCGTATAGGGCGTCGCCAGTGGATTCTGAAGCATCGCTTGTAATATGGCACCTACACAAGCCAGCGTCGTACCACTCACCGCCCCCCACAACACTCGCGGTATGCGAAGTTGCCAAAATACCATTTCATCCACAGACGTCAGAGCCAACGGATCAATCAAGGATGATCCCCAAAAAGGCGATATCAACAGAATTAATGCCATCACCCCAAAAGATATATAATAATGGCGCTTTCTTACTGTCTTGTACGATTCCGTTTTGATTAGTTCATGCACACAAGAAGGATCTGCAGTAACTTCCGCATATTTAGGCTGGTTGCCCAGATGCAAAAAGTAAGCTGCATCCATATGATAAACAGCACTCAACACCTCTGCTGGTGGAAAGGCAGCTCCATCCCAAACGAGTTTGCCTTGATCCATGAGCAACGTGTAATCTGCGGAGGCAGCTGATTCGAGATCGTGCGTCACAGTCACGAGCGTTTTGCCATGATCGACGAGACTTCGACACAGTGCATTGAGTTGCTGTTTTTGCGCAACGTCGAGCGCCGAAGTCGGTTCATCCATTAAAATAATAGGGGTGTCTTGGGCTATCGCAGCAGCAACGACAGCTCGCTGGCGTTCCCCACCCGACAAAGCGCTCAACCTGCGATAGGCAAGCGGTGCAATGCCTACGCAATCAAGTGCAGCGCGAATACGCTCGGGATCATGTTGCTTGCGCGCGAACAGACTCTGTTCGACAAACTGCAAAACGGTAATTTCGGGGAGTGCTTCGAGGCGCTGCGGAACATAAGCAAAGATGCGTGCACGTGCATAAAACTGAATGTCACTGAGGGACTTTTTATCAACCAAAACAGCGCCAGAATCAGGGCGTTCAAGTCCAGCAAGGAGCTTAATGAGCGACGATTTTCCTGCGCCGTTGGGGCCGATGATGTGCGTCCATGCCCCTGGTTGGAGCTTAAAAGAAACATTCTGCACAATGTTTTTCCAACAGAGATTTTGTACTTCGAGCATGTTCATCTTGGAAAATGCGGTGCAGGTGTCTGCCATGCGGCTTCAACGAAAAAGGTAACGAGTTTACGCAATTCAGAGAGCTGTACGACGGCGTCGATATCGCCGCGTTCTTCTGCGCACTCGGGCAGAGATGCGCGTATTTGGCGTTCGAGAAGTTCTTTTTTTTGCGCCTTTAGCAAAGTGACTTCGGGGTTATCCACAATTGTGGATAAGTCAGAACTGGAATTATCCACAACCTGGCGCTCAGCAGCGCGCTCAATTTTCGAGTCGTACATGGTAGAAGCGAGTACTTCGGGCGACATGACTTCGAGACGCGCGAGTGTCGTTGCGACAAGAAGAGAGGGGGAAAAGGGACGTCCTTTCATGGCATAGTAGCCGGCACCAGCTGCTTTTCGGAGCAAGATTGTCAGGTGCGGCATTTCGCCAGGTTCCTGAGTCAGCGTCCGCAAAAGGTTTGTACCGTAGCGCAAAAGTCCTTCGCGTTCTGCTTCAGGGCCGATATCAAAGCCTGAAACATCCTGAATCCATACGACAGGCGTTCCACAAGCCCGAGCCTCAGCGGCAATGCGCGTCATTTTTTCGATACTCTGTCGCGACAAGATAGAGCCCATCTGCGCGGGTTGATTGGCAATCAATACGGTTTTCAATCCCGAAACGAGCGCACGACATGCGTAAATGCCTGGTGCAAACTCAGGTTCAATTTCTTCTGCAAGTGAAGCATCGACGAGACGTGCAATGATGTGACGCACGTCAAAAGATTTTTTGTTGTCTGGGGGAAGTAAGCCATAAAGTGTGTCCGTGTGAAAGGCTGGCTCCAATGGCTCAGAGACGCGACAAAAAGCATTGCCCGAAGTAGGCAGCAGTGAAACGAGCGCTCTCAATCGAGCGATAGCTTCGACATCGCCAGGCACGCGTTCGTCGGCGCACCCCGAACCGTGAACATGCATTTCGGGACCGCCAAGACGCCCCTGCCCTGCCTTAGAATACTTGTTCAACGCCGTGCCGCCGATGCAAATCGTCGCCTGTTCCGTCATAATCACGCGATCACAGAAAATCGGCAAATAGCCCCCGCCAGCCACACAATCCCCAAAGACTGCAGCCAATTGCGGCCTTCTCGCGCGATTGTGACGCACTTGATGTTCAAAAATAGCCCCTGCGCCGTTTGCCCCGGCATACGTCAGATCCTGTGACGGCAAATACAGTCCAGGACATTCGATGAGCCACAAGATTGGCAATCCCAATTGATACGCCGTATTTTGAGCACGAACGATTTTTTCTGGGGCCCCTGCGACCCATGCGCCTGCGTTCTGCGTATTGTCGTTCGCAATGACCATCACGTGCCGACCAGAAACGGTGCCTAAAACGCAAAACACGCCTGCTGCATAAGCCGATTCGCCTTTCTGTGCCCTTTGTAAACAAACAAAATCACCCAAAAACAAACGCCATGTATCAGCATCCAAAAGGGCTTCGATGCGAGCCAACGCTGACATCTTATGCGTCCGCATCAATCGCGCCATTGCGCGCTCGGGGCGGTGCGAATATACCTCTGCTTTAACCTTTAATAGCGCTTCTTCTTGTTGATGCGTCTTTTCAGCGTACCCATTATTCTGCGCATTCGTCGTGCTGACTGGCAATAAATTCATTCTAAACTCTCTCTATGTCCAAAAAAGCCCCCATTTCGCGAGTATATCAGAATGCTCATGCTTTACATACGCCTTAGAAAAGGACTAAAACGCCGCCGCGTTTTGGAAGGAGAATTTTCTATTTTCCTCCTCATTTTCATAAGTGCAAATGACATAAAGGGCAGTACAGAATGCTCCTCAATTTACTCAAATCAAAAATTCACCGCGCGACTGTTACGTCTGCGGATCTTAATTATCAGGGGTCGATTTCGATTGATCCCGCACTTTGTGCTAAGGCCAACATCCGCCAATGGGAAGCTGTTGACATTTACAACGTCACCAATGGCGAACGCTTTAGTACGTACGTCATCTTAGGCAAACCGGGAGAAATCACGCTGAATGGTGCGGCTGCGCGTCGCGTTCAGGTCGGCGACAAAGTCATCATCGCAACCTTCGCAATGTTTGACGAAAAAGAGGCCGAATCGCACGTTCCGACCGTCATTCTCGTCGACGATCACAATCAGCCTCTCGAATAACCGAACCGTCCAATTTCAAAAGGCGTTTTGAGGCATCGCCCCCTGCATTCTATGCACTCAGGCGCCTTAAAACGCCTTTTTTGTACAGTGAGCCCATGAAATCCATAGTCTTGATCCTTTCATACGACGGAACGCCCTTTTCGGGCTGGCAGCGGCAGGACGGTCAATGCACGATCCAAGGCAGCCTCGAAGATGCTGTCAGCAAGATGCACGGCGGACGCCACGTCGAAGTCCGAGCAGCAAGTCGGACGGATGCCGGCGTACATGCTGAATGGCAAGTCGCGGCATTCGACACTGACAAAGACTACGCCCCCAATCGATGGCAGCAGGCGCTCAATGCCCTCACACCACGAGAAATTTACGTCCGTGAAGTGCATGAAGCTGAACCTGGATTTCACCCGCGCTTTGCCAAAAAAGGCAAACACTACCGCTATCTGATCTGGGAAGGTTGTTTTTTGCCGCCTTGTCTCTTAGGCCATGCCATGACAAGTCGCAAACTAGATACACAAAATATGCAACTTGCAGCGAATTATCTTCTCGGAGAACATGATTTTTCTGCATTTCGAGCCATAGACTGTCAAGCTAAATCGCCCGTACGCACCTTAACGCGCATTGAGATTACGCGCCATTCTGTGCCTTTTGTGGTTCCAACGTTTGGCCGTGAATCCGAAGGACTCATTCAAATTGACGTCGAAGGCACTGCCTTTCTTAAACAGATGGTTCGAATCATCGTCGGCACGCTCATCGAATTCGGCTTAGGGCGCGACGCTCAAGAAATGCAAAGAATTCTCGAATCACGCCAGCGCATCAATGCCGGAGAAACCGCGCCTGCTTGCGGACTCACGCTAGTGCAAAGCCTGTAATTTTTTGTGGGGGGAGGTGTCCCCCTGAGCGGTTATTGGCTTCGGCATGGGGGCTTCTTCGTCATCACCGATGCTTATCACCTCAAAAAGCCCCCCCCCTTCGCCAATACACCGCTACCCCCTCTTCGCCTGCGGCGATGCGCAACGCGAAAACAAAATGCCGCAAAACACATGAAAACAATTCAATAACGAGGGGTGGGCTACGTTTTTGATTTAAAAAAAAACGTTGTCAGACTAGAAGGCGCTTGTTTGCCTAAAGGGCAACGATGCGCCTACGTCATTGACATCGGTGTGTGTCCGTTTAAACAGGAGATTCTCATGACATTCGTGCAATTTTTCTCCCTCCTGGGGGGTGTTGGTCTGTTCCTTTTCGGCATGACCATCATGTCAACAGGGCTGAAAAATGCAGCTGGCGATCAGCTCAAAACCATTCTTGAACACGCAACGAGTAACCGCGTAGTCGCAGTGATCGTCGGTGTTCTTGTCACAGTCCTCATTCAGAGTTCTTCCGCAACGGATATGATGGTTATCAGTTTCGTCAACTCTGGACTCATGACGCTCTTGCAGGCCATCGGTGTCATCATGGGGGCTAATATCGGTACGACGATCACGGCGCAGATCACAGCATTCAATCTAAGCGACTACGCCCCTCTCGTGCTGTTTATCGGTGCGATCATGTACCTGTTCGTCAAAAAGACGATCGTCAAACATATCGGTTCCATCATCATGGGATTTGGTATGTTGTTCTTAGGTATCTCCATCATCAAAGGTGCCATTGCCCCGCTTTCCGAAAGCACT
Source organism: Myxococcota bacterium (assembly GCA_045599585.1). Classification (GTDB taxonomy): domain Bacteria; phylum Myxococcota_A; class Bradymonadia; order UBA4248; family UBA4248; genus RGIG464. The sequence continues at coordinate 12,850 of JAZRWH010000066.1, read as the reverse complement.
GAATTTGTTAATTTCCTTTCGACGCTTGAGAACCCTGCCCTTGCCGTTCTATTTGGCGTTCTTTTTACAGCGCTGCTACAGAGTTCATCCTCGTCCGTCGTTATTTTTCAGACGTTTGCGATCGAACATATTATTTCCTTTGAAATGGCCGTATACCTCACGATTGGTGCGGCTATTGGTTCGGTTACGCCAAACATTTTGGCGTCCCTTACGACAAATCGAAACGGCAAGCGTACCGCAGCCCTCAATCTGATTTTCAACCTTATTCGTGCGACCCTGCTACTCACAATCATCGCACTTATTCCGCAGTTTCTCAGTTTTATCGAGTGGCTTTCCCCCGACGATCCAGGCCGTCAGATTGCAAACGCCCATACGATATTTGCCATCATCGCGGTACTCGCTGTTCTTCCGTTTACGCCCCAAATCGTTGCCTTATCAAAAAAAGTCATTCGCGAGCTCCCCGAAGAAACTCAAAACATACAGGATCGACAACTTCTGTACCTAGTCGAAGGCAATTTCGCGCCTGCTGTCGCGCTTCAACAAGCACAGCTTGAAATCGTTCGCATGGCCAATATCGCTGCCAAAAACCTCGAGATAGCCTTGGAATGCTTCTTCATGCACAACGATAAACTTTCCGAAAAGGTCGAAGAAAACGAACAAACGGTAAATTATCTGACACATGCCATCACGAATCGACTCGTCCGCATGCGTACCATGGATATGACGGGACACGAACGCAATCGCATTTCTCAAATGACCCTCGCCGTTGCCGATATCGAACGTATCTCGGATCACGCCGAAAATATTATCGAATACGAAAATCAGGTACGCACACAAAAAGCCCAACTGTCACCCAAAGCGATCGAAGAACTCCACGAAATCGCCAATGCCGTCACCAAACATATTCGCTTTTGCATCGATATCTTTGAGAACGAGACCTTCGACAAACTTGGCGAAGCAGAAGCCCAAGAACAGGCAGTCGACGAACAACAGCGCACAATCGTTAATAATCATATTCAACGCTTGTTAAATGATAAATGTGACCCGTTAGGTGGCGTTGTTTTCACAAACATGTCAAGCGATTTGGAACGCTGCTCCGACCATGCGATCAATATCGCATTTGCCCTTCATGAGTACGATTTCGGTATCACTCAACCTTAGTTTTCATGTTTTTCAAGCCCGTGTGTTTGCTACACCGGGCTTTTTTTGCCCCACCGCAGTAACACCATCACAGTCCTTCGGCCCAATCGCATTTTGCCTCTGATGTTCACGGCTGCTATGATAAATACGCACAGCGTAGAACTGCTTCACATGCAACGATGCGCGCCCCCTCACACCACAAGGTCAAACTATGAACTCAGTCACTGTAAATAACGACGCATTCATTGAACAGCTCATTCAAGCGATGTCAGCCGAATCTCAAGATACCCAAAGTGAAGCTGTCGAAACCTTTTTGTCGGCACTCGAAGCGGGCACACTCCGATGTGCCGTACGAAGCGTAGACGGCAATTGGCAAGTCGAACCACGCGTCAAACAGCTCATCCTCCGCGTCTTTAAACTGGGCAGACTCGAAGCACGCGAAGACAGTATTTTTCAGTTTTGCGACAAACATAATCTTTGGCCGAATCAACAAAACCTCCCTGAACGGGGAATACGCATCGTCCCTGGTGGTTCTTCGATCAGACGAGGCGCTTATATCGCCCGCGGCGTGACCGTCATGCCGCCATCTTACATTAACATCGGCGCCTCAGTGGACGAAGGATCTATGATCGATTCGCATGCGACCGTCGGTTCGTGTGCACAGATCGGAAAACGTTGCCATATCTCGGCTGCCGCACAGATCGGTGGTGTGCTTGAGCCCGTCGGAGCGCTACCCGTCATTGTGGAAAACGACGCTTTTGTCGGAGGCAATGTCGGCATCTATGAAGGCACGCGCGTTGGACAAGGCGCTGTGATCGCCTCCGGAACCATCCTGACACGCTCAACCCCGATCTTTGACCTTGTCAACGAATGCATCATACGCGCAGAAAATGGCGTTTTGTGTGTACCGCCCAACGCTGTTGTCGTCAGCGGCGCTCGAAGCGTCAAGACGGCGTTTGGCAACGCACACGGGCTCTCGCTTTATACGCCGGTCATCGTCAAATACCGCGACGAAAAGACGGACGCCACAACCGTCCTCGAAAGCATCCTACACGTAGTGGATTAGACTTTTATGAAAAATCGCGCACAACAATACGACTTCTTGAGCCTCATCTTTGTGATTGTAGGCATTCTTGGATTGATCGTGTGCGCTTTCTGCGCAATCAATCAAAACTATAAAATGGCTTGCCTGATAGGAGTTGCCGGCCTATTGAGCGCTCGCATCGGATACCGCTTCGCACGTCTTGCACTCGCTGCAGAAGGACGCAAAGCGCCGCATATCCCGTAAATTTTAGAGCTCCAACATATTTCTTATTATAACTTTTAGAATTCAAGACCATGAAATCTGATAGAGCAAAAAAACCCACCGTCCTAACGTTGGTTTTAGGCCTCTTTTTGAGCCTTTCCGCATGCAGCAGCACGGAGAATGCGGAACAACAAAAGCAATTCGATCGGGCCTTAGGCGAACTACCCAAAGAATCACCAGAGAGCCTCGAAGCCGAATGGACGCTTTATCGCGCAAAACATCCTGAGATGAACGAAGCTGATGCAAGACAACACTTCAATGCCATTCAGGTCATGAGCCGAAAAGCTCGAGAGAGTTACCCTCAAAAAGCAACAACTGCAGCGGCATGGGCCGAAAGACGTGCCCTCGACCAAAAATGGCTTAAGCACAATATCGAAGACAAGTTTGTAGCCGATCAAATCCCGCCAGAATTCATTCAACAGGCCATCGACGCTTATGCCTTCGACACAGGACATCCTGCGTTGGTTACAGCAAGCCACATTCTTATTAAGCCAAGCAACAACACGACAGCTGAACAAAGAATTGAAGCGCTTAACAGCGCACGTCAACGTATGATCGAAGCCAAAGCCTTTTCGAATGAAGACCTAAGTGCCGAAGCTGTACGCTTGATTCGTGCTGGGTTTGTCGTCGATCTCAACGTAGATCTCACGTTCCCAAGATACCCCATCCCAGATTTTATGGGAGAAAGCCTGGGATACAACGCCATGGTCGAGCCCTTTGCGGAGGCTGCGTTTGCACTCAACGAAAAATCTCCGTTGAGTGGCGTTGTAGAAACTCAGTTTGGTCACCATATCGTTCTCTTCCAAAAAAGGACGGAAGAGAAAAAGCCCAAATTCGAAGATGTTAAAGATGTCATCATCGCACGCATCTTGGGCATTGGTCGCCGCACCGGTACGCTGCAGAGCCTCGATAACCTCATGCGTGAAGCTAAAATCGAGTTTTATAACGAACAATTCTTAAAAGATATCCAAGCGACTACAGAGCCCAAAGCCCCGTAGCCTCAAGGATGCGCCTTCGTTCCATTGAATTTCTTTTTTGCCCCAATTCCACGCCGTCTATTTGATGAACACGTTGAGTAAATAAGCGGCGTATTGAGCACGAGGGGGTAGCGGCGTATTGCCGAAGGATAAAAATACTCCCCCGAGGGCTAAACGCTAAGACGCACAATCGACAAAAAAATTGCTATCCTTCGGCAATAGACGCTCAGGGGGACACTTCCCCCCAAAAAAAACCATCCCATCCATTCTACATTCCTCCCCACTTCACAGAGTCGAGTCTAAAGATGCATCGTACAAAGTGTTTGAAATTACTCTTCATCTCAGCACTCTTTGCTGGATTTTCAGGCTGCACAGAAGATTCCCAAAAGGACTCATCCACCGGTTTGCTGAATCTCGTCGATCAAAATGGTAACACCCAACTCGAACTCGAAATGTGCGGAGCCTCCGATACGCTTTACGCGATCCTTAGCACCCCTCCGACGGTTCAAGATGTGCAGCTCGTTCTTCAACCCGACGTCGAAGGACTCCTGAAGATCGTACCCACGAACGATTCCGTTTTTGACGCTAACGCCACTTTATTGACGTACAGCATTCAGTGCAATGAAGCTGCATCATCGGTCTCTGAGCAAGGTACCCAAATTATGGCGGTGACGCATTCTGCTGATGCGGCGTTGGATCATCTCACAGCGACCTTCAAGGTCAATTGCGTTCGCAAATCAGCTTGTGGCGCCCCTCCTGCCCCTAATTGCTCCGACTATCCAGCCTGCCTCGCCGAACCAACCTGCAACGCCTCCAATGGCTGCAAAGCGCCGGGATCTGCTGGTGTGCGCATCGTCCCGCTCTCTGGCCTGCGAACAACAGAATCTGGCGGCAAAGACGCGTTCAGTATCGTCCTTGACACCCAACCCCAGGCAGATGTCACAATCAGCTTCACTTCAGACAATCCTTCCGAAGGCACTATTTCTCCAAATAAAATTGTATTTACGCCAAACAATTGGGATACTGTGCAAACCATTGAAGTTATTGGCGAAGACGATTCCATGCAAGACGGCGATCAGACGTGGCATGTTCAAACGCAGGTCACCTCAACAGACAAAGATTACAACGGCCTCGTCGTGGCTCAAATCAGCGTTACAAACGAAGACAATGAAGCGCCTGCCGAACCGGCCTCCTTTACGATCAAAGTTAACAAAGTACCGGTCAAACAAGCCAAATTTGAACTTTGGGAAACAGGTCTTTCAGACTATCTCACGATTGTTTCCGATACAGCACCCATCGCCGACGTCACGGTGCAGCTCGTGAGCCTCGATGACAGTGAAGTCAAAGTCATCTCTGACCCGATCGTGTTTACAAAACTTTCGTGGAACAGCGCGAAAAAACTCTTCATCCGAGCAGTTCCCGATGGAATTGTCGACGGAGATCAGATCGCCGAAGTCAAATTCGTCATAACGAGCGAAGACAGTCGTTTTAACGGCTTTGAACTCCCCAACATTCTGGTCACTGTACACGATACAGATGAAGAAATAACGGGCCCTGTCACACTGCGCATGATGGCAGCCAATACGACGACAGGCAAAGACCAATCTTACGATTTAGGGGAAGGCAAGCGCATCTTTCAAGCCATGAAACCTGATATCGTCATGATCCAGGAATTCAACATGGAAACCGATACCATCGATAATTTTGTCCGAAGCACTTTTGGCAACAGCTATGATTATTATCGAGGAACCGGCGACATTCCCAACGGCATTATTTCGCGCTATCCGATCATCGACAAAGGCCAGTGGTCTTCGCCGCAAATCAGCAATCGAGGCTTTAACTGGGCAATCATTGACATTCCTGGAGATAAGGATCTTTTGGCCATCAGCGTCCATCTATCGACCGAGACGAACAAACAAATCAGCGAAATGGTCAACCTCGATAAGCGCATTTCGGAGGTTTCCAAAGGCAAATATGTCGTTTTGGGCGGTGATTTTAACACCGCTTCGCATAATGTCGTGCGGACGAACTTTGAAACGGCCTTCCCCATGCACGTGAACTATGCGAACGACGACACCAAGTGGCCGATGGATCAAAAGGGGAATATTAACACAAACGCCAAGCGAGCCAATCCCTACGACTACGTGTTGTCGAGTGATGATCTTTTTGAGCTTGAAGTGCCAGTCGTCATCGGAGCCGGAACGCCTTACGAACACGCGTACAAGCATGGCCACGTGTTCGATTCGCGCGTGTACAGTAGCCTAGGTGAGTTGTCGGTTGTGGCGCCTGTGCTGGCAGACGACTCTGGTGCAGAAAATATGCAACATATGGCCGTTATTCGAGATTTCCAAATCACACCATAAATTGATCTGCATTTTATGCGGGGTTGGGGGAGGGGGAAGTCTCCCCCTGAGCGGCTATTTGCGCTGCAAATACGCCGCTACCCTCTCGAAAAGGCGATACTCAATGCTTTGGTTGAACTTAAAATTTCGCTTTAGGGATATCGCCAGAGGGATGCGGATGGCATTAGCGTTACAAAAGAGAGCAGCGTAACGATGCACGAGATTCTTGCAAGAAAACACGCAAGGTTGTAGAAAAGTTGATTTGGCGTCATGGTGACGCACGAATTTGAGCTGGTGGGAAATGAATTCATCAAAGCGCTGTCCCAAATGCAACAATATGATTGCAGGCAATGCACTTTACTGCCAACATTGCGGAGTCAATGTAACCGCAGAAGCAGTGAATCAGGATGTAGATCCTTATCTTGGTACGACGATAGACAATACGTTTGTCATTGAATCTATCCTTGGTAACGGAAGTATGGGTGTCGTCTATAAAGCGAGGCACCGAGCACTTGATTGTTATGTTGCCATCAAGATCCTCAAACGCGATTATCTGGACAATCGCGTTGTCCTAACGCGTTTTCAGCGCGAAGCCCAAGCAGCCAGCGGCGTACAGCATCCCAACATCATTCGTATTCTTCACTACGGCAAAACGGCGTTAGGTGCGCCTTATATTGCGATGGAATGCCTAGAAGGCGAAGATCTTTCAGACATCATCGTTCGCGATTTTCCATTTTCACAGCATCGTATCGCCAACATTCTCATTCAAGTGACACGTGCACTTGACGCGGCACATAACGCAAAGATCATCCATCGAGACCTCAAACCTGCGAATATCAAGATTATTCCTCAGGCTGACGGTACCGATCTTGTCAAAGTCCTCGATTTTGGTATTGCGAAGATCACCGATGATGCAGGCGAAGGTTTAACGCGCGAAGGCGCGATTTGCGGAACGCCCGCCTTTATGAGCCCCGAACAAGTGCTCGGTCAGCTAGTTACACCGGCATCCGACATCTTTAGTCTAGGCAGCATCATGTACTTCATGCTGACCAGCAAGCTGCCGTTTCAGGGTTCCAACATGGTCGATATGGCAGCATCAATCCTCCAAACAGAGCTCATGCAGCCTTCGCGCGTTCGCCTCGACGCGTACGTTGACCCGCAGCTTGAAGCGATCTGTATGCGCTGCCTCGAGCGCGAATTGTCCAATCGCTATGCCAGTGCCATAGAAGTTCAAGAAGCCCTGCTTCAAGCACTTCCGACAATCACAGAAGCCGATAGCCCTAACGCGAAACGCAACAATATTGTCATCGCAGCCGAGCCGGGCGAAATCGTAAACAAAGGTGCAACATTTTGTGCCATGCCGATCTTCGACTCCAACATGGAGGCCAAGGCAGCTGCTTTGGCGGCGCAAAACAACCGAGAAGACCTCGTGTACGAAAATCGCGGTCCCGCTTCGGATGAATGCACGATCATCGACCAGAGAGCTTACGAGGATGACGAAGAAGAAGGGGCAACCAACGTTCAGATTCCCGTTTATAACGAAGAATCAGACCTCGTATCGCTCCTTTCCCCCGTTATCAAAGATCCTAACGCTCCTCCGCGCGTATCCCCAGTTTCTAATTATCCAGGCGCCGCGAGTTCGCCAGCGCTGATCCCCCCCTCCGATCTTCGCATCGCCCCAAGACAGGCTGTGCCGCCTCAGTATCAGCCAAACAACGCCTACACACCCAACGAACCGATGGGCGTTACGCGCGCCGAAGAGATCAAGCACAAAAAGTCTCTCTTTATTCTGATCATTGTCATCGTTGCCAGTTTGTGCATTTTGGCAATCTTAATCTCAATCGTTGTCGTATCGTTCAGCAACTCAAATCACGAAAAACCAGACCTCGCACCAGTCGTCCACGGAGACCCCGGAATGGAGATTGTCAATCCAGCCCCCCAAGCAACAGCCCCAGAACTCAAACCTTGGGAAATTACCTTCCGCGTGAACAGTGCTGTAGAAGCCGCATCAAAAGCTGCCGTTTGGACAACAAGTTTTGGCATAGTCAAAGATTCTGCATTCGACTCAATGCAAGAAATACCAGCAGAAGCCGAAACAGAAACTCAAAAGCAAGCCGCCCCAGAAGTTGCTCCCGAAGAAACGCCGTCGAATCAAGCAACCGAAACGAATCCCAAAGAGACGGAACAGGCCGCGCCCGAAACAGCACCCAAAACAACTGAACCCAAGACAGTCCAAGAGCCTACTAAGACTAAATCTAATAAAACCACATCTTCCAAAACCTCGTCCAAGTCGACGAAGTCTTCTACAAGTGGTTCTGGCAGCATTAAGAAAAAACTGGCTCAGGCCGAAAAAGCAGAAGCCGCAGGCGATAGCACCAAAGCATGCGCAATCTACAAGCAGCTCTTAAGTGATCCAAACCTGCCTTCCGAAGATAAGCTCAAAGTCCAAAGCAAGGTCCGTCGATGCGGACGTGTCGCGCTTTAGGAGTCGCCTGTGTCCACAAAAGCGCGACTAAGGCGTGACCGTATAACGCGCCTCATTTTATGGGGCAGCGTCATTTTTTGCCTCCTTCTCTTATGGTTTTGCAGACATCCTTTCGTCTGGCAATCTGACGAGCAATCTGTAAGTGGAACAACCATTAAACTTGAGGCTGTCAGCGATTACCTTATTGTTGTCGATTACAATAAATTCAAGAATTCTCCAGATAAGTTCGATCAAATGGACTTTTCGCTGGCTTGGATCAATACACTGCAACAGGAGATCGGTCCCATCAACATCATGGACGCCGAGACTTTCGCTGATGCCGATCTCACCAAATACAGAAGTATCATTCTAACACGCTCGGCTGCTTCGATAGACGCTTGGACGCCTAAACTGCGTGGTTTCCTTGAACGAGGTGGTACGCTCATCCTGGAAATGCCCGAAGGAGCCATAAGAACAATCGCTTCTGCGGATGGAAAAGGCGGTCTGCGAAGCGCGCAAAATATCACGTTTGCCACTGGTCTTGACGAATCCTTATTAAAATCATTTTCTGCACTTGATCTTTCTTCGCGAACCCAAATTATCGGTTCGGCTGGCCCGCTTGAAGAAGCAGATAATTATCTTTATATCGATGGCGTGCCCGTGATTTACGCCAAAAATTATGCTACAGGCCACGTGATCACAGTCGATTTTAATTACGGAATGCTCCTCACTTCGCTTCAGCAAGGAAGACCTCTGGACAACTTTCACATTCGAAATCTTTACGATTCGAACAAAATTGAAACATCCGATCTATCTGTCTCTCCAGAAAACGTGTCCTACGAAGTGCCACTCGCTGACCTCTTGGAACGCTTTTTATTCTATGGTGTGATCGACAATGTTACCCCTGTCACAGGCTTTTGGCCCTTTTTTGACGGCCAAATGGGGGCAATGATCGTCACCCACCACGAACAAGGCATTGGTGATCTCGCAGTTTGGATGCCAGAGTACGAAGCAACCTTCAAAGCAACTTCTACGCTTTTCGTCAAAGCGCCACCTGCTCTTACCCAAACAGGCCTCGATGCTCTCAAACAGTATAAAACTGAAATCGGATTAGCCATCTCGAATACATCGTCTGCTGCAAAACCGCTCGGTCCCCTGTCTTTCTCCCCTATATGGCGCAAACTCAATTTTGCTGAACAAACTGCCGCACTTAAAACACTGTTAGGCGACGAAACCCCACTTCTAACATCACAATCCGATGCTGGTTTGTGGACTGAACAATACACACACGGATTCAGAATACTCGCGGCAGCTAAGTTCAACGCCGATGCCTCCTACAAAGCTCCCGACGACCACCCCGGGTACGCTTTTATGACGGGTATGCCTTTTATGCCCCTCGACACCAACGGTAAGATCTTCAATATTCTTGAATTTCCAATTGCTTACCCAAAGATCAATAATGACGAAGACGTTGAACGCATTCAAAGTGCACTGGAACTCAGCAAATCTGCCTACCATCAATGCATTGGCGTCACTTTTGAGCCTAACTTCTTTATCCAAAACCCAGACCTCGAAACTTTTAAAGCTTGGAAAAAACTATATCGCACCGCATCCGATGCTGGTCACTGGGTTACGGGCATCCAGCCTTTCTTCCGATTTTCACGCGCCAGGTACAACGCTGACCTCAAATCCACAACAGGCTCAATTACGATCAACCACAAAAAAACGTTCGTTCTGCGTCTCGAAACGCTTGCCCCAGAAAGTGGCATGATGCTTTCCGTTCCATCCAAAGTTGGCCAAAAACATTTTGTTGAAGCCAGACGCGGCGTCCATCGCGTTCGCGAAGACGCATTGCTTTCCGAAACGCTCGAAACAAAACCCGTCTCCATTTTTGGGTTTGAACGCATCCTCGTCCCTGCCCCCAAAGGCTTTAATGCCATTGACGTCGTTTATGAGTAATCCGAATGAGAAACGAATCCGCCCTTACCGTTCGGTTTAAAATCGACTTCATCTTGATTGTGCTGCTCATCATTGTGGCCGCATTTGCATTTGTCGCATCTCACCCTTTCGAAACGAGTGCGTCAGATGAACGCGGTACAGCGCAACTTCCCCCACAAATGGGACACGGCGAAGTCTTGCTCGTGCTCCCAGCCCAAACAAATCAGGCAGACACCTTTGATGCACTTGATTTTTCCTTTGCCTGGTATAATGCGCTAACCCAGGAGATTGGGCCTTTTTCGATTGCCTTACCCAATGATGTCAACGAACAGCTTCTGTCCGACATACGACTCATCGTCGTACCCAAACGCGCAGCAGTCGACCTAACCGAGACGCAGATCGCAACCATCGAAGCTGCAGTTACACGAGGCGCTTCGCTCCTCATTGAAATGCCTACGCCAGCTTGGGCGGCCCTCACTTCGATCAGACAAAAAAGCCAAAGCAACTCGACCATCAAACGTTTTACTGATGCACCGAATTCACCGCTTCCCACGTCACTTCGCGACACGCTCCTCAATTTTCCGCTCGAAACGCAAGTCCTTCGTATCGATTCACTCGACAACGAAGCGCTTGGCCGCTCAGATCTCTTGCTCGAATTAGATGGCGCCATCGCCCACTACCACCGCCCACACGGTGCCGGTCACGTATTTATACTCGCTTTTGATATGGGCGAAGCGCTCACGGCACTTCAGCAGGGAAGACCATCGGACAATTTTAAAATCGAGATCAACGAAGACGAGGCGCATGCCACGCCTGCGCACCTAGTCCTCAACGATAAATTAAAGACAAACCTGATCCCGTTTGCTGATGTACTAAAACGCCATGTTTTTGCATCGATTTGGCGTCTTTCGCCACAACCGACACTTTGGCCGTTTCCCAATGCCGAAAGATCTGCGCTTTTATTAACGCACGATGCAGACGCCATCGGTGATGCAAATTATATTCTTCAAGAAGAAAAGCAAAGTGCCGCAGTTTCTACCATTTTAGCATCAACCGACAAAACGACCTCCAAATGGCTCTCGACCATTTCCGAAACAGGCAGCGAGGTAGGCACGCTCATCGTACGCCCACCCGTACGAAAACTGTGGCGCAACATCGGTCCGAGTTTCTTTTCGCCAGTTCGTGCCGAACTTAACGCCGAATCACAACGCAACATCATATCTAACCGCGCGAAACGCAATGTCACAACGTGCCGCTTAGCTGCGCAAAGCTGGGCAGCCGACTATACGACATCTTTCCGCATCCTGACGAAGGCGCTTTGCAAGATTGACCTCACCTACGGCCCTGCGGATGGAATGTATGGCTATCTCTTTGGCACCGGCTTTCCTTTTCTTCCCTTAGATCGAGGCGGTCTCCCCTTCCCGGTTTACGAAATTCCAACGCTACTCAGCGACAACACGCCGACGCCCATCGATCCGGCCATTGCAGTCAAGCTCCTCAAAGAATCTGCAGAGCTCTACCACGAGCCCCTCGTGTTCAATTTTTCCGCCGATACAATGCGCGAACATCCGCATTTTCAAGCGATCGACGCGTGGCTTCAACTCATTGAACAGGCTGCCGCGACGCGCACGCGGTTCTATACAGTTCAAAATTACATGCAGTATTACAGTACGCGCAAACAGGCGCAGCTGCAGTCCACATTTAATGATCAAACGCGTTTGCTCGACATCCACACAGAACTCCCCACGCTTAGCGACAATTTCACGCTCTCATTGCCGACGCGCACGCTCTACGGTGCAATTCACGCGATTACAGTCGACCAAAATCCGATCGACCCCAAAGCACTGAACACAGCAGTTAACGGCTCACTAACCCTGCTCCCGCTCACCAGCGGCGGCCATCGCATTCTCGTCCAGTATGACTAAAGTTGCGCCGGCTATTTGCCACTGGCAAATACGCCGACGCCGTCCGGCTATCGGCAAGCCGATACGCCGTCCGTTCTTTTTTGCGATGCATTCGTACAAAAATAATACTCTAACGGTGTTCTGTCGCTTTTGTTAGTGCAAGTTAAGCCAACACTATAAACTCATGGTTACAAATTCATGTTGTAATTTCAACGAATGAATCAAGGATATTATGTATAAGATCCCCTCATTCTTATACTGTTATATGCTAATACAACGCTTAAAAAGAAGGGGTAGCGGCGTATTTCCGAAGGAAATAGCCGCTCAGGGGAAGACTTTCCCCTCCCTTAAATGAGCAGATTCTAGATTTTGACGCAGAACTCATCAGTTCATAAACAACGATAAGTGTTTGAAAAATATAGATTTTATTTTATCTTTAGTCAAAGATTCAATATTTTTTTCAACATCACAAAAAACGGTGAATACTCGCGCATGCTCTACGTTTAGAATGCGTTGTTGCTTTTCGGCATCGCTATACGGCTAAACGAATGCGTCAAAAAGAGTTCATTTTTTGCGCATTGTTTTTTAGTGATATAGTTAAAAATCATTTGCACTTTTGTTGTATGCAAAGTGTAGTTTTGAAATTGTCAAAAATGGTTGACACATTTTTAACAAGGTTTTGAATTAAGCCACTCTTTCCTGAGCGGCATAGAACATTTTCCTTTTGACCATTGGGGGGAGTCCGCCGTTGGTTGAACAGATTCTTCTGTTATTCCAAT
>JAZRWH010000065.1:0-32469 GCA_045599585.1 Myxococcota bacterium | reverse complement strand
TCCCTTTCGTTTAACGTAAAATGAGCAAATGATCGCATCAAACCTCCGTATGTGTAGTTACGCAAAATCATCATACACCGGATTGATGCGGTCCTTCTTCATTTTTATGCATTTGAAACGATAATCTACCGACTTCCCCCTCCCCAAAAAAGAAAAGAAGGGTGAGAGAAGTCGGATTGCGTAAGGGGCGAGTGATTAAGCGAGCCACTGCGTGAGTGCCTGGGCAAGGCGGGTCACGCCGATGCGGAAGCGTTCGGGTTCGACAATGAGGCTGATGACGAGGGTAGGATTAGAGTCGCGGTAGCCGAAGAAGGAGCCAGGGAAGACGCGAATGCCGATTTGGGCGAGTTTTTCGGCGTAGGCTTCGTCAGAGCCAGCCCAGTTTGGGAGTCGTAAGCAGATGCTCCAGCCACCGTGGACGGGGCCGAGGGTCCAACGCGTGTCGTCGGCGCGTTCGATAGCGCGTATCGCGTCGATATTTTGGCGCAGGCGTTCGATGCAGGGTGCCGAAAAGTCGTTATGGCGTGCGAGGAGTTCGGGGGCGATGCGTTGTACCCAGCCTGAGACACTGAGGGTTGAGTCGGTAATAAAACTGAGGCGTTGCATGGCTTCGTCGATGAGTTCGGGATCGCCACCGAAGACGCCCCAACCGAGTTTGTGTTGCGGAAGGCCGCAAACTTTTGAAAGACCGCTGAGGCTGATGACGAGGCCTTGTTTGGCTGCACATGCGGCGGGTTGTGAAACGAGTTCGTCGTCATTGACGACGCAGTAGCCAGCGAATACTTCGTCAACGATGAGGAGTAGTCCTCGTGTGGCACAAAACGCGACGAGTTCGTCGAATTCAGCGCGACGCAGGCAGTGTCCCGTGGGGTTATTGGGACTGACGACGATGATGGCGCGCGTTTTTTCGGAACACGTCTGTGCAAGCGCCCAAAAATCGATGTCCCATTCACCAGCGCAGTCTTGTAGAGAAACTTCGGTGAGCGACACCGATTCGAGGGAGCACAAGCAATCCAGTAGGGGATAGGTAGGCGTAAAGGTAATAACTTCGTCGCCGGGCTGGCAGACGAGTTTGATGAGGACGCCGACGGCTTCGCTGGTAGAGGCGAAAAGTTGAATGCGCTCGGGGGCTGGCGATACGCCAGATTCAGAGTAGTAGTGAACGATTGCATCTCGTGTGATGCGCAGACCTTGTGGGGAAGCGGTATAGGCCGAAAGGACCGCTTGCATGACGTTGTCTGGAGATGGTTCGACGCCGTGGAGGCCTACGCGCGTGGCATTGCTGACACTAAGATCGATGGCTTCTTCGGGGGCATGTGAAGCACAAAATTGTTCCCAGGCAGCATGACAGGCGTTTTCGGACAAGTCGTCGAGGGAAGGGGTACGGCTATGTTGAAAAAATAATGAGGTAGATTGCATGGTGAATCCTCTAAAGATATAAAGCAAACGTACCGTACGGCTTGATGAGGGCTGTGCGGTAGGCCGAAAGCGGCAAATGTATGCGTGTCTACCACAAAAGTTACATTATTCCTGCACGAATACATTAAAAAAAGGTAAAAGGGAGGTTAAGGGAATGTTTCCCCACCAGCTTAGGAGATAGGAAATGGCAGAACTGAGCCGTATATTTCAGACGCGCGAGCAAGCAATGGAGATTTACAAGACTCAGCTTGCGCGTCAGGTGCTTTTTGTCGAAGTTTTTGAAGCCCTGAGAGCAGGCACTGAAGTTTCGCTTACGCTTGCGATACGTGAAACCGCGCAGAAGATCACCCTAAAAGCTACGGTTGAACGGATGGTTCGCAAGGCGGAGGCTATGGAAGCTGGGTATGGTCAGCGTCCTGGCGTCATCCTTAATGTTCAGTTTACGCCTGATGTCATTGAACCGCTCCGAGCATTCTTTTTGGCGGGAACTGCTTCAGCGCGTCCAGCCACGAGTTCGATGGGGGCAGCGGCAGCGCGTCCAGCCACGAGTTCGATGGGAGCAGCGGCAGCTGCTGCCAAACCAGCTTCGGCGGCACCACGTATTCGTGCACTTAATGCTGCTGGCGAAACTATCGATGCCAAGTCCCAAGGTACGCCATTTGCCAAATTATCAGAACGTTCTGAGGAAGATATTAAGATCGAACTTTCTCAGAACGAGCACGAAGCTTTGAATGGCAATCTTTTTGCTCTGTTTGGTTTGACGCCCACATGTGATCGCAAGGATATCCGCCGCGTGTACAATGAACTTGTGCGCAGTCTTCACCCCGATACATATCCCGCAAATCTCTCGCAAGAGACGATCCACCGTCTTGAAGCAGCGTATCAGACATATAATGATGCGTATCAAATTATTCAACACAATGAAAAGCGTGATATTTATATGGCCGTGTCGCGCAAAGAGGGGCGGCTGAACGGTATGTCGTTGACAAAATACGTCGAATGGACAGCCGATTATAAACAACGTAATAGCTCTGGTATTGAATTGTGCGGTCAACTTGTTGAGCAGGCTCGCGAATGCAAAGCATCTGGCGACCTGGATCAAGCGCGTCAAAAACTCGCGCTTGCGCTTCAATACGATCCGTTTAATCTTGATGCCCGCTCATTAAAGCTTGAGGATTAGGAATGACCAAATCTGAACTGATCAAAAAATTATCGGAAGATCAGAACTTAGCTCCCAGTATAGCTCAGAATCTCGTAGACAATTTATTTGATATTATCGCGACGGATTTACAGAGCGGTGATCGCGTTGAAATACGCGGTTTCGGCGTGTTTGCGATGAAAGAGAGTCGTCCTCGCCTTGGGCGCAATCCAAAAACTGGCGAGACGGTGGCTGTGGGTGCCAGACGTAGCGTGACGTTTCATGCCGGCAAACAGCTTCAGGAACTACTGAACAAGGCGAAATAAGATTATGCGCAAAATAGCGATGATCGCGGCGTTTCCGCCGCCGATAGGGGGACAGAGTCTTGCAGCCCAAATTTTGAAGGACGGTCTCGATCCCAATGAATTTAAGATTTATGCCTTAAATCTTTCGGAATCGATTGGAGGCGATCATTTTGTAAAGCGCGTGGCTAAACTTGGCGGGATTGCGGCCAAACTTTTTGCGCTTTGCATTCGGGAAAAAGAGCTGATTGTCTACCTACAGATGGGGTTTGGGCGTAGTTCAATTTTGCGAGATATGGTTTACTTGACGATTGCGCGCCTATTTCGCAAAAACGCCGTCGTGCATGTTCATGGCAGTGGCTTCCGTATTGCGTTCGACAGTCTTCCTATGCCGCTGCGCAAGCTTGAACAAAAGATCGTTTCTGGATTGAAGACAATCATCGTGCTTTCTGATTGTCTCAAACCGATGTTTGAGGGGCTTACGGATTCTGAGCACATTCAAAGCGTACCGAATGGTGTTGCGCCCGATGTGGTTCAGTCGGCTATGTCGTTTTCACGGGGACGACGTGCTCCTGGTGAGACCTTCAACGTGTTGTTTTTGAGCAATTTGCTTCGCATGAAAGGTTTCGAAACGATGCTCAAAGTCGCCGAGTTCGCCTTAAAACGCGGTGACAATTGGCACTTTGACATCGTTGGTCCCAAGATCGAAGGTCAGGGGCCAGACATCGAGGCTTACATTGCTGAACATGGGCTCGAACAAATTGTGTCGTGGCATACGACGGTATCGGGCGACGAAAAGATGGACTATTACAAAAAGGCGCACTGCTTTGTTTTGCCGTCGTTTTATGAAGGTCAGCCTTTGACGATTCTTGAGGCGATGCATTTCGCGCTTCCTATTGCGGCAAAGCCCATTGGCGGCAATCCCGATATCTTTGTTGGCAATGAATCTGGCGTGCTCTGGTTCGGTGATGCTGCAAAAATTGGTACGCAGCCGGACATTTCGGAACTTGATGCGCTGATTTCTCAGGATGCAGATGCGCTTGATGCCATTTTGCAGCAGCTTGCTTCTGATATTGATCGTTGTGAGCGCATGGGGGCTCAAAATTTAGCTTTTGCGCGCCAAAACTACACGCCCGAAGTGCATTGTGCACGTATGGCAGAACTCTTCAATCAGGCGTGATCAACGACCAGTTGATCTTTATCGAAGGCGCTCTGTTGAGCGCTTTTTTTGTTTTTCCTAGTTGTTTGTTTGGCTTCGGCTATTTCGCTAACGCTCAATACGCCTTTTGGCTTCGGCTATTTCGCTAACGCTCAATACGCCTTCGCTTGTTTGATTATGTTGGGCTGGAAGCGGTCTATACGAAAAAAGGCGCTCTTTCGAGCGCCTTTTAAGATTGGGATCAATTATTGTCCCGGTCGGATGATCATAATGGGTTTTTTGCTGTCTTCTTTTTTGGGTTGAGCAGCCGGTTGAGCAGGGGGAGGTGTTGTCGTTGTCGTTGTACTAGGCGTATTAGGCTTTTTAGGCTGACGCGGAGCAACAGGTTGTTTTTCAAGTGTTACATCGATCGTTGTTTTGGATTTTGATGTAAGTGAAGTCGTGAAATCTTTGTAGCCCGGGGCTTTAATCAAGATGTTGACTTCTTTATCCGAATTGGGATCGAACTTGAACTGGCACTGCCCTTTGATACAAGCGTTGTTACCATCAATGCCGTTCGTAATTGTCGCATCGACGTTGCTTGGTGTCAGGTTGAACGTGAAGACGATTGAAGGCTGAGCAGCTTTTTCGAGTTTGGCATCAAACTTTCCATTTTTAAGCCCATAAGTGGAATTATTAATGGTGAATTCAGCGGCTTTATAGCCATCTTTTTCGATGGTAACGATATTCGTTTCACCTTTGAGGAAATCGTAATTGCAAGGCGTTTTGCAGAGTTCGGTTCCGATCATCTTGACGCTAGCGCCCTCGGGATCAGAAGTGAAGTTAACCTTGAGGAATTCCTGTTTAGGTGTACTCGGTACTGCTGGAGCAGCTGCAGCTTGAGTCGTAGGTTGAGCGTCATCCGTCTTTTCTTTTTTGTCACCAGACATAAAGATGGCGAGGGCAACGGCGATAACGACGAGGAGCAGAAAGATGGCGATGATAGCGAACTTAGTATTTCCGCTGTTTGGTCTGGCTTGCGGGCCTGAAAGTTCGCCAGAATTAGGCGACACAATAGAACCCGTCATGTGCGAGGGCATGCCGACGACTTTGGAAGAAATACGACGTTCGGGCGTTTTTTGGGGTGCACCGCCTTTAAGGGGGACGTCACTTTGGAAATAATTTTCGACGGAATCGAGAGCGTTTGCGAATTCTTCGCAGTTTTTGTAACGCATCTCGTGGTCGATGCAGATAGCTTTTTTGTAGACTTCGCCGATTTCGCCATCAAGGAGGAACTCCGTGATACGAATATCGCCCTGGCAATGGAGCATCATGGCATGGAACGGGTCACCACTGACAGCGGGGATGCCGGTGAGGGCTTCGCTGAGGATGAGAGCCATCTGATAGACGTCGATTGCGGGGGTAACGGTCTGAGATTTAATGTACTCAGGTGCGAGGTAGCGCGGTGTACCGAGCAGCTGACCAGCACTAGTCAACTTGGCGACTTCGCCAGAGTCGATACGAGCGACACCGAAGTCGAGCACCTTCATCATTTCGTGGGGACCACCTGGATCGGTGAGATAAAGGTTTTCGGGCTTAAGGTCTTTATGGACGATACCGAGACGGTGACCTTCGGCGAGGGCATCGAGGACAGGGCGGAACAAGACGAAAGCTCGCTGAGGGCTAAGGGGGCCCTGGTTGGCGAGTTCGTGTGCGAGGTCATGGCCACGGAGCATTTCCATGGCGATGTAAGGCTGATGCGTTTCGGAGACGAAACCGAAATCGTAGACTTGGACGACGTTATTATGATGAATTTTAGCGGCGATTTTTGCTTCACGGAAGAAGCGGTCTTCGTAGCTCTTGTCGACACCTTTTTGGATATCCATGACTTTGAGCGCGACGTCGCGGTCAATCATGAGATGGTGGGCTTTATAAACTGTTGCAAAACCGCCGGTACCCAAGATGCCCGTAATTTCATAGCGTTCGTCGATCTTCATGCCGACGGGCAAGGTTGAGCCTTTGACGTCGGCAGCTGCATCGGCTGCTTCTTGGGGAACTGCTTGGGCAGAAGGATCTGTATTATCGTGAGGATCGCTGTTCATTGCGTTTTCAAGGTCTTCGTCGGTAATCATTGTTGTTTTGCCAAGCACTGGCGCCGATGAAGCAGATGTAGATGGAACTGAATTAACGGGTTGATTTGTCATTGCATTGGATGCGGGCACCGGCGGGGTGCTCTGCGAAATACCAGCTTGGGCAGCAGGCGTTTGGGGTTGGGCTGCGACAATTCCTACAACACTTGGACGTACTGGAACGCCTGGTCTGTTCATCTGGCTAGGCCGACTCACGGCGCCTGAAAGACCACTCCTGGCCCCATTCAGGTCTGATGAAAGCTTGCCTATCGACGCGCTTCCTAGGGGGTTGGATAGTGTGTTCACATGCGAACGATTGTTTGTGTCTGTCATGCCCAAAACAAGATCTCCTTGGCATAAGATTCTTCCGCACCTACATTTAACACAAATTACCTGTTTTGGCAATTCATGGCATTACTGCGATGTATGTGGGAGGACGACCTTGTCCTTAATACTCAATCCATGAGCTTGCAGATTATACGCTAAAACGCATAAAATGCACGCAATGCGTTAAAGAAATGTGTTTGAAGTCCAAAAAAATGTTTTCGATAAAGTCACTGCTTTGGTTTTCGCTGTAAAAACGGCGATTCGTCAGTAAACCTCAATAAACCTTCTTATACTAATGTAGGTGTTTCGTCAAATAACAGCACTTAAGCCTGCAAAATTTTCTGCCCCTTCGGTTAGCTCCGCAGTTTGTTGAGTCGGTTGAGCGTTTCGCCAAGTTCGAGAAGTTGAATGCCCTGCGTTCGGATGGTGTCGCTCGAACGACGTAGTCGCTCCGAAAGCTCATGTACGACGTTCCAAAGTAGTTTGACGGCTAACGGTCCTGAAAGCGTCAGCTTTTCGAAATCTGAGGCACGAATGACCAGGACGCGACACGGTTCGAGCGCACTAACCGTTGCGCTGCGCGGTTGCCGGTCAACCAGTGACAGCTCGCCAAACGAACTGCCTGCTTCGAGTACTGCTAGTTTGACGCCGCTATTTCGAACTTCACACGTCCCTTCAATTAAAATATAGAGCTTGTCACCTTCGTCACCTTCGTGGATGATGACCGTGCCTTGAGGAATCGCGCGTTCAAAAGTAATTGGCATAACCTGCAGCATTTCTTGATAGCTAAGATCGTGGAAAAAGCAAATTTGCTCGAGTGCCGTGATCTTGCTATCCGTCTCTATGGACGAACGACGCATGCCAGGATCTGAAATCTCTATACAAATATTGCTAATGCACTGCTCGCCGTTGTGTTCGTAAGCAAAATTCGTCAAAAATTCGGAGGCACGCTGCGGTTCGACAGAGCGATAGAGTTGCGCGAGGTGCGTTGCGTTCTGTAAAAATTTGTGGAGGCCAGACGAGCAGATGACGATGCGATCGCCCTGACGAAGGTCAAACTGAAGCGTATCAATATCAGCGCCGCTACTCATTCCGAGCGCTCGCACGAGCTTTTCTCGGTACGGATTGTAGACAATTTCGTCTTCGCGCTTGCCCTGGGCACGCAGAAACTCGTAGACGTTGTGATCTACGGTGAGTTGGCGTCCCGTATCGCCGCGCAGAAGATAAATGCGGGAATCGCCAATGTGCGCGATGTAAGCCGTGCCGTTTGAGAGGTAGACGAGATCGCAGGTCGATGCGAGTCCTTTGTAGGCCGGATTGGATTCGGCGATACGGAAAATGCCATGTTCAGCTTCTTGGAGTGCATCGCAAAGGGCATTCATGAGCATTTTGCGCGCGTCGGGATGCGCGTCTGAGGCCATTGCATCGATTTGGTCGCGCCTGGGGACAATATGTTTGACGATAGCTTCGCAGACTTTTCGACTAGCGAGTGCGCCAGATTCTTCAGAACCCATGCCGGCTGCTAGAACAAAAAAACTGCCGTTGGGATCGATGGCGATACAGTCTTCGTTTGATTGTTTGACTTTTTGGTGGCCGACACAGCCTCCGGAACGAACACGCATAGGATCCTCCCAAAAAATAATGTTGTGAGACGGTTTTTGTCTTTGTGGGGGAAGTGTCCCCCTGAGCGGCTATCGCCGTCGCCTTTGCACACGCCGCTTTGCGCTCGCGTTCGCTGAGGCAAAGCGACATTTTTTAGATTGTAGCAGATCAGCGCACGAATTTTGTCTGAGCTTCGTCTTTTTTAGGGCTTTGGCGATACGCCGCTACCCCCTCGTTGCCGCGGCGCGCAGACGCTATTGTTAAGTCTTTACGAACGCGAAGTAGGCACACGCGCTTTTGTACATCAGCAAATTCATCTGATGCACACGCGTCGTATTATGGTCGTAGATTTTGCGTCATACTGCAACAAAATGCGAATTTTTAAAGTTCGACCCATGTTGTGGTGGGGCTAATACAGAGGATGCGTCCGCGTATTGTGCTGAGCGTTTTGATGTAGGCCTTTGTGCGAAGCATACGCGGCGTGCAGCAAGAAAAAAGGGTGTGTAATGGGGCTCAGCACAATAGCGAGCGCGGCTGGGCGTATTGACGCCGCATCGCGGCGGAGAAGACTAGCCTTAAAAAACGAAAGACTGCAAGTTTGAAATGTTGAATGTTTGGCGATGATTAAGTAAAATTAGAAGATAGGTTAAACTGTCCGTATGTTTGGACAATGATTTAGGAGGACTTATGCGAAGCTTGAACAAAGCGTATTTCGTGTGTTTGGCGGCAGCGATTGTTGCGTCAGGATGCGCAAACTCAGAGGAATTATCTGGGCGCAGACCTGTAGAGGCGAAGGATATTGGCGGCACGTCATACGCATCAGATGCAGCCAACGAGGCGAATCTTTTTGGTGAAGAAGGTTCTGGTCTAAGCTCGAACCCTGCATCGAAGCCGTCGTCAGCATTGATGGGTGAGTATGTTGAAACGCTCGGCCCGGTTTTGTTGGATGTGCAGCCGACAGATGCCGAGATGTTTATTAACTCGGTCATGGAATTTGAAATCCAGGTGACCAAAGATCCTGAAGATAAGGATACGACAGCCCATCGTGATCCTGTGACGAAGACGCAATTGGTCATCGTGCTCGAAAGCGGTGATAAAGATGCGAATGCGTCGCTTGGGTTTACGGACGGCAAAGATGGTACGCTTGTCGAAGAGTATTCGTCGAAGCTTGTGATTCACCCGAATGCAGATGGTAAAGCGAAATTCCGCGTTTCGAGTGGTACGATTTTCAACAGCAAAAAGCCGATGTATTACATCAACGTCTGGTCGGCGAATGCGGATGGATACGGCACGGTTAAGCTTTACGTCAAAGCTCCGCCCCAAAAAGAAGATTACGACAAATACGAGGGCGAAAAAGTCGTCAACAATTTGAGTCAGCCGGAAAATATGACGTCCACTGCTGCCAAAGCAGAAATGACGACGATTTTGGATGGCAATCAGCAGTTGTTTGTCGACGAAACGAAACAACTTGGCGTTCAGCTGAATATTGTCCCCGAAGGTGCATCGGGTGCGAATGCTGATAAATTTGTTCCCGGCGCTGGCGAAGCGGTCTGTTGGAATTTTGTCGGCGGCAAAGATGGTGACAGCAAGATTGGCTATGCGATGGGTGACGATGGCATGGCGGCTGAAGGTTGCGGTGTCGCGGATGATAAAGGTCGATTCTTTGTGACCGTCAACACGGGCAAATACTACGATGCAGAGTATTTCCTGAATTTCTATCACGCAGTTGCTTCGCCTGTGACGTATGACATTAAGACGTTTGTTATGCCCAATACGCTCGGTACGAAGGGAGAAGATGTCGGCGCAGATCTTGATGGTGACGGCAAACCCGACGAAGGCTTGAAGCTGGATGTTACGGCTGAAGTCTGCAAAGATAAGAACGGTAAAAAAGTTTCGGAGCCCGACGAAAAAGGTAAGTGTCCTGACGGTTCGACCAAAGAAACCATCGATGCTGCTGAACTGATCGATTCGGGTACGGGCAAAGGTCCCAGTGGCAATCCCGAAATTAGTCCTGAAGTGACGCAGAAGCTTTTGGATGAAATTGCTGGTGGCATCATTATCGATCCAAAGACAGGACTACCTGAGACAGATATTAAAGATAACAATCTTAATAAAATTGTTACCGAAAACTGCTATGTTCCCGATGCCAATGGCACGTTTGTTTGCACGCTCCAAAAAGACTCAAATGGCAATTGGCAGCTTTGGATGCCGCCGTACTGCACGGATCCTGATACGGGCGCTGTGACCAAAATTTTGATCGATCCGACGGATTCATGCGGTTCCAATACGAACCAGAATGGTGAAACGGTTGAAGAAGAAAAACATCCTACGACACCTGTTTTAACAGATGCAGATGGTGATGGTGTTATCGATACAATCGCGATTACGACGGAGACGACTTGCGACGATAACGGCAACAATTGTGAGACGGCGTACACTGGTATCGATACCAACGGCGATGGCAAACCGGATATTCTTCCTGATCCCTGTACAGCAAATCCCAAGGCAGAAGGCTGCTCGCACGTTATTGAAGATTTCAAAAATGGTGGTGGCAGCGGTAGTGACGGCAAGCCGACCGATGACGAGTATGCAGATATCATCACGCAGATTTGCCTCGAAAACCCCAAAGCTGCACTTTGCGAGTCGGCTAAAGATCAGGCTGAAAAAGACAAAGAAGAAGCGGATAAGGATGGAAAAGAGTGCACAACCCCAGCCTGCAAGGCGGTAGATCAACTCGAGGATGTCATTGAAGGTCTTCAGGCATGCCTTAAAGATCCTGATAGCGAAGCATGCAAAAATGCTGCGAAAGATGATGGTAGTGGTACGGTTGATAATATTCAGGATGAAGTCAAAGAGTGCCTTAAAAATCCCAATTCGGAAGCCTGCCAAAACTCAAAATACGTTAAACGTAAACTTCTTTGCCTGAATCACAATACCAAGAAATATACGTCCACGTGTCCGCCTGTCGAAACGAAGATCGACGAAAATGTTGAAACAGGTATCAAATATGTCTTTATCGACGGCGATGATAGAGACGATAACGATGTCGTTGTGCCTAATGCCGATGTAACTTGGACGTTAACGCGTGCTTTTGGTAGTCAGAATAACGCCAAGCTCGTGAGTGGTTCATCCAAAACGGGCACAGTTAAGCCGACATCCGAAACTGAGCTTAAAAATGCTTCGGATTCTGACGGCCTCGCTTCGGCAACAATGAACTCTGGTACAGCACACTCGATTTCTTACCCGCTTCGCGTAGAAGGCAATGATACGCATCCTGTCTTCCAGAGTATTCGCGTCAATTACAGCGTGGATATTCCTACGAATAAAGGTGATTCGCCCTCTATCGCCGATCTCGAAAAAGCCGAAAGTACACCTCCCGCTGATATGCCTGCGACGGATCCCAATGTCGGTTGGGTCGAATTGACGGCTGTTGGCGCGCCTTCGTTTACGACGATGGTTGTGGAAACGCTTTATCTTAAAGCTAAAGTTAATAAGGTTGATAAGGACGGCAAGCTCACAGGTACGACGTTTAGAGACACGAAGGTTTATTGGAAATTCGTCAAAGGACCTTCGGTCAACAACAACGCTACACTCAAATATAGCGATGTCGTTTCGGACGATAACGGTATTGCTCAGAATGAATTTTATTCAGGCACGGGCTATGATACAACGTATTTTGCCATTGCTTACCATCCGAACTTTGTAGAACGTGACGAAAAAACGGGTAAACCTAAAACAGATGATAAAGGCAACATCATCTATAAGCACCTCACTTTTTCGATGCGCGTAGCGGATTTCGGCGGAAATAATGGTGGTATTGTTCCTCCGGTCATTGAGGAAAAAGTTGAGAAATGTGAGGAAGAGTATGATGGCATCGATCATATGGATTCTGATGGCACAATACGTCAGTGGGGAACGAAGTGTGTCTACACTTGCATCGTTAATGGGGTTGACGTTGGTTATTCGACGGAAGCTGAATGCCGTGGCAAATATGAAAATGAATCCGGCGATAAAATTGATATCGGTGGTAAAGACGACCCTGATGATCCTGTTAATCCTGATGATCACGATAAAGTTGATCCTAACACGCTCGATCCTAAGCTTCCCAAAGGTCTCTGTCAGATTGACGAAGATAAGATCAAAGATAAGTGCAACATTTGCGCCGAAAGCAATGACGAAGCTGATTGCCCGACGGAATGTAAACCTTATTTCGGGGTAGGCGTCCGCGGTTGCTTGTATTTCTCGATCGATGGCGATCCTCTGAGAGAAGCTGAGATCAACTCGAGCGTCAAACTTCGTGCAACGGTCAAAAAATATGACGGTACCGATGTTTTGAATGCAGATAATGTTGAAGTTAAGTGGGCGCTAGGTAAGAGCGAAAGCTCCAACGCATCCCTTGCGATGATGCGACAGTATACGGATAAAGGCGTCGTAGATAATAAACTCAGCACGGGCGCTTCCACAGGTAAACTCGTCGTTGAGGCAAGAACGCCGAATGCGTTTACATGCGATAGCAAGAATAATTGCACGTATGAAGACCGAACGGTCATCGTTCACGTCAACAACAGCATTATTGAAGAAGGCGATAATGCACCGTTGAACAAATTGAATGTTCAGGTCGGTGTCGATTCAGCTGCTGATCTCGACGACTCTAGAATTAGTCTCGTTGAGTATTATGTTGCCTCTTCGGATGCACATAACTGCGATAGCAACTTCCCGAAACTTGATAAAAAAGCTCGTCAGCAGGCATTTAATGAGCTTTCCAAAGATCGTAACGACAAACAGTCTGAAACGGTAAGTTATTCGAGTGACAACCAAGCTGCGCATACGTTCTCAATTAAAGATCCGCGCGAAAAACAGCTTGTTTATGCCATTGCAACCGATGCTTCCGGCAATACGGTTGGTTATGCCTGCGAAGAAGACTTGGCATTTAAGATTCAAAAATCGTTGCCCTCAATATGCTCTGAGCTTCGTGAACAGTGTGAAGATGGTTCTAATAAGTCGGAAGATTGTGAGGAATTCCATGCTTCTTGCACGAACGAGATCAACGCCACGCTTAAACTTACGGGCGTTCCCGTTGAAATTGCACCTCAGTACCAAACGCGAACTGTGTTCGACTTAGGTGCGATCGTTGCCAAAGGCAAAGACGAAGAAGAATGCGACGCAGCTGCAAACAATTGCTCGCCTGTTGTTAAATATATGCGCGTCGTCACCGATGCTTATCAAAAATATGTCGGCTCCGAAGGTAAAACCGTTGGTGATACGCTCGTGAGTTTCCTCTTTGACCGTCTCCTCATTGAAAGTCCTGGTACCAATGCAGCAAAAAGTTGTGCTGCCATCTTATGCGGTGGCAATCCAAATGGGTATGGACTTGACATGATTTGTAAAAGTACTTGCGCTGATACCGATTCTAAGTGTCAGTCGGAAGAACAAGAATCAGGAAAACGGTATAAAGATTGTAGCTGCGTTTGCGGTAAATTCCATTACTTCGCGAAGTATTGGAAAGTAAAGATCTTGGGATATGAGATTCCGGTCATTGAAAAAATACGCGAACCGGCTAAAAAAGCCTTGGTGTCTCTCGTCGATTCTGCGTTGGGTACGGATGAACTTTCGGTCGAACAACTCGTCTGTACGGTTTTCGATGCTGTTCAGTTTATCGAGTTTACGGGTACCGTCGATCTTGCTAAAGAAGCTGGCAAATCGACCTACGGCGGCAAGTTTACTTACACGGGTATCGTTCCGCCCAAAGTCTTTGGCGTAGAACTTGATTCCCAACTTTCTATGGTCAAAGGCGTGTGGGATGAAGCTTCACTCGTCAATGACAAAGATCTCTTGGCTTTCAAGAAGATGAAACTCAACTTCTCGTATGGCAATTTGCTTTACGATATCTTGAACAAATTTGTCGTTCACGGCCCCGAAGGCGATGTCCTCAACTTCATCAACTGTGAATCTATCTTCAGCAAAGATCTTTCCATTCCTATTGTTGGCGGATTCAAAGCTGACGATATGCAAAAACTTTGCAATTCCGTTAAGGATACGCTCAACGGTGAAGCCGTAAACCTCGCTGATTCTCAATCCATTTCCTTGAACATCGTTGCTGATGGTCAGGCCAAATTAGAAGGTGAGTCCGAGAACGTTGCTGGCAAGATTTATGCTCAAAATATCGTACAGGGCCAGTGGGATGGTACAGGCGTTGTGAGAGGCGAGAATTATAATATCTCCGGTCTCTGGTACGCTTCTCGTAATTCCGATGGTCTTGCGGAACTCAACTACGACTTCTCCGAAGACGCTGGTGTTTCCAGCTTAGATGCTTGGAAGGCTGCTCGCAGTATCTGTCGCGGTAATATCGATGCTTCTCGCAAAAATGATATTATTAAAAATGCTGACAAGATTACCAATCAGCTTTGCCTCGGTGGAACGTTCGATGCCGCTGCGCGTGAATCTGGAAACCTTTGCAGTAATTCAAGATGCAATGATAATGCGTCGGTTGTCGTCTGTAATGGTAAAAAGCTCAATCCCGATTATGCTACTGCCGAAAAGGATGCAATCATCGCTGCTGCTAAATTGAATTGCTACAAAGAGGCTGTTGTCAATGAATCGCCTTCTGCCAAAACAGCATGCGATAGCAACCCCGAAGTTACTGGTTATGATAACGCAGCAACAAACCTCGCTTGCTATAACGATGGTCAGTGCTCCGGTAAGGAGATTGCTGCATGCGCAGATTATGCCAATAACAAATCGCTCGTTGTTTGTGGAGCTAACGCAAAATGCCAAGGCAAAGATGGGTATGACGAAGATTGCGTCAAACGCGAAGCCTCTAATAATTGCAAAGGTCATTGCGATGATGCAGACTGCGCTGCCAATATCGCGGATGCCATCATCTGTGCTCCGCGTTCGTCCCGCGAACTCGCCACTTGGACGACGTTTGATAACGGACAATCGAAGAATCCGTACTACAATTCGGGTACGGGCAAAATGACGGATCAGGCGCAGTTCCAAAAAGATATTGTTTACGGTTTGTACCCTGATCACGCCAGCAAATATAATGCACTGTTCATGGCCCCCGGTATTCCCGAGAAAGATATTAAGATCATCACGGGTACGGATGGTAAGCTCGGTGCAATCGGTATTGCTAAACTTGGTGATAATTCGATTAAAATTGAATTTAAAACCAAACGTAAGAATATTGTTGACAATCCTTCGGTTGATACGGATTATTATTGCTCGAAATACAATGTCCTGTTCAGCATCATGGGCGGAGGCCGTAAACTTAAAATCGATTGGGGCGATGGAAGCGCTGAAAAAGTGGTTACCACCAAAGACTCTTTCCAGGTTTATGGTCCCAGCTCCAAAGACAAACGCGCCTTCTATAATGGTGATACGATCACGATTTCACTCGCTGACAAAAACACCGAATCAGACGGTATGCCGATGCTCCGCATTGACGATATCAAACTCACGGCTGAGTGTATCGACGGTTATGAAAAATACATCAACCGCGACGGTTCTGGCAGTGGCAGCGGCTCCAGCACTGGCGGTACGGGTGACAACAAGCCTGACCCCGATCAAGACCCGAAAAACTAATGCGTTTCTTGGCTCAAACTTTCCCTTTTGGGGGATGAAATCGCGTGACGCCTCCTTGTGCATGCGCTATAAAGCAAAGCGCTTGGCAGGCTAACGCCTAAAAAAAAGCCGCTTCATTCGTGAGGCGGCTTTTTTTGTTTTTTGATCGGGCTATGGCTTCGCCATACGCCCAATCCATCTGGCTATGGCTTCGCCATACGCCAGATGTGCCGCGGCTTTCCGCGATGCGGATACGCGCGGCAATTCTTGTCGTGCGTGCGTTAGATTTGATGTTACGGCTCAGTCAAACTATTAAGGCTATAAGCGCATGAACGCGAAGCGTTCAAAGCGCATAAGCTACCGTGTGCTCACGCGGCTGGAAGCCGCCGACTTGAATATTCCCGCCCGTCGAGGCTGTCAGCAAAACCGGCAAAAAGCGGAGCTTGTAACGATTTGATTTGGTTTTTGGTTTAAAAAAGTTGACGCTCCGCACGCTGTCATTCATTATAAAAATGTGTATTGTTTGATCAGCGACGGGTTCAACCCCATAGCCTAAGGAGTCCAACATGATTGATCAAAAACAGGACAAAAAAGACGACGCCCTCAAACAGAAGCTCGGCAAAGATAAAGACAAAGTTGGTCGCAAAGATGAGCTCCAAAAGACGTTGGATTCTCAAAATATGGGAAAAAACGGCCTGCTCAATGCTAATAAGCAGGCTAAAATCAGCGCTCAGTCTGGATCGAACCATTCTCAGGCCGTTCAGCCTATCGGTTCAGCGAGTATTATGGCACCCGAAACCGAGATTTACAGTGAATTTGATCAGTCTGGGGTGAGGCTAGGGGCACTTAAAAATGCTGCGAAAGTCGAGATCTTAAGCCGTCAGGGCGATATGCTTAAAGTTTTGGTCGACGGTAAGGTAGGCTACATCAACGCTCAAGACACAGATGTTGCACAGCAAATCGAAGTAAAAAAAGTTGCGCCTAAGCCGATTGGGGCTGCAAAAGTTTCTGTTTCGGCACTCAACGTTCGCAGTGAAGCTGGCCTCGATCAGGCGATTATGGGTGTCTTGTGCCAAAACGACAAAGTGAACGTCTACGGCGAAAAAAATGGTTTTCTCGAGATTCGTGTGGGCGATAAGGTTGGGTATATTAAAGCCGAATACACCGATTTTGGTGACGATCAAAGTCAGGCATCCAAAGATTCAGATGAACGCGAACAGGTTCCAAATGAACTCAAGGCGCTCTTGGAAAAGTCTTCATTGTCGGCAGCAGAAATGGCACAGGTTCGAAACTTAATCGCCAAGTGTCCTGAATCGATCCGAGGGGATCTTTATCAAAGTTTGAGCAAAAAAGTTGATTGCGGTAAAAAATCTGCAAAAAATTTATACAAACATCGTGAGGATGGCGTAAATCTCGAATGTCTAGCTTCGGCACTTACGCTGTTGGGCGTCAACAATCCTTCACCAGAAATGCCATTCGAGACTTATCTTGAACAAGTTAAACGCGATCAAAAGCTCCCTGGTGATGACACGATGCAAACGCTGGGTTGCATTGCCAACGCCATGGGGGTGAGTTACGAAGCGCTTTGTCTGCCTGGAGATCGTCAACTGCTTAACAAAAATTTTTGGTCTGAGATTGTTCGTCACGAAATTCGTCAGGGCAAAGCAGTCATGGCCAGCGTCAATGGTCAGACGGTTCGTATCGATGCCGTTGAAGATCGAGGTGTTGTCATGACGATGCCCGAAGAGGCGGAAGAATGCTCATGGCTTGGAGCGGGTTGGCAAAAATACCAAGGCCAGGCTGAACAACTTTCTCAGGGCAAACGTGGAATTCTTGCTTACGATGCCCTTGTCGATGCGAAGATGCATTGGGTTGTATCGATGTCATAAGGTTTGAAGCGAAGCCGTCCTTTTAGGACGGCTTTTTTCGTACTCAAAAACTCAACGTTCATCAAAAAATTGTACGGATACACCGTTTCATGTGATAATGTATGTTGTTTGCCGTACTGTGACGGCTTTGTTTCAACATATGAGGAATGAACAATGAGTGAAGATAAAAGTCTCTATTTGGAAAAAAGGTTTGATGTTCGTCTGACGGATCGTCATCTTCGTTATGAATCCTGGCAAAAAAGCTATATCACCGAAAAAGAGCTTGCGAAGCATTTGAGTGCACTTCCCGATGTATCTGACAAGTGCGAACCGATCAAAACGGAACAGCCCGGCTTGTCTTCAAAGAACGTGGAAGACGACGATTAATTCAAGATCGGAGGAAACAATGTCAGAAGAATTTCAAGCTGAGGGGATGCCCTTTACGGCATTTGTTCTATCGCTAGGCACGTCAGCTTTAGCTGCGCTTGGTCTATGCGATGATCCAGCCTTTATGGATGCACCCAAAGATCCGGCTATTGCACGCAATAACATCGATATTCTTCTGATGCTTCGCGAGAAAACGCGTGGCAACCTCACGCCGGATGAGGAGTATCTCCTCTCTAATGTTATCTGTGATCTTCAAATGCGCTACGTTCAGGAAACGAAGCGATAATACGGAGTTACGAATGCAGCTTTATATTGGTTGTTCCGATCTTCCTTTGGACAGGAAGTCATTTTATAAAAAAGCGACAGCTGTAGAGTACCGCGTAGGTCTTTTTACGCCGCCCAAAGCGCGCGTACTCAAAGATTGGGCAGAGGCAATGAAGGCATGCAAAGGTCCTTCGCGCAGCGTTTGGGTCGCGTGGCAGGCTTTTACGCATCGACCTGCTGATATTCACAAAGGCGGCAGTCTCAAGCTTCTTCCTGGTGAAGACGCTGTCAATTTGGGACATTTTCAGCGTACGGCAGAAAACATCCGCGTCTGGACGCACATCAAAGAACAGGCTATCAACGTGGGTGCCTCGCGCATTCTTCTCGAAACGAGTGCATCTTTTACGCCTTCGACCGTCAACAAAGCAGCGATCACCGCTTTCGCGAAAGAGTGGGCTGAGCTTCCCGAGGACATGCGTCTTATCTGGCATCCTGCTGGTTTCTGGACGCGTGAAGAAACGGCAGAGATCTGCAAAGAATGTGGCATGATCTTGGCTATAGATCCTCTTGTGGATGAAAAAGAAGCCTTACCTGACGATACCGAAGCTTACTTCCAGATGCTTGGCCGTCATGGTTTACTCGACAGCTATTCAGACGACGATCTCGAACGTATTCTCGACGCGGCTTCCTGCTACGAAGAGGCTACGATAGTCTTCCGTACACGTGATTCTCTCGGTGATGCCGAAAGACTTGCGAAGCTTTCAAAAGTTTACGAACCTAGTTTTGATCGTTTTGCTGAACTTACGGATGATTTCGACGAAGATGAAGATTTCGATGACGACGAAGACTTCGACGAAGATGAAGACTTTGACGATGAAGAGTCGTAGTCGTTTTGCAGTTTCGTAAAGCGAAATTTAGAGGGGGTAGCGGCGTATAACGCTCGGAAGCAGAGCGTTATAGCCGCTCAGGGGGAAACCTCCCCCCACCCACAAAAATATAAACAATCTAAAAAAATAGTAATTTTTTAGTTGTGTAAAATGGTTAATAAGATGTAACAATCTTGTTAAGATATTCTTATTTATACGTGTGTGAGTGTAGTAATATAAGCTTTTCTCCATTTGAGAAGCGTGGAGAGTAGTATGCGGGTTTTCGGGAACTTAGGCCGAGTCTAAGCGGGGCACTTAGGCCAAGGAATGAATGGAGAATTCGAATGTCGTATATAATTGGTATAGACCTTGGGACGACCAATTCGTGTGTTTCTATAATCGAGGGCGGAGAAGCTGTCGTTATTGCGAATGCCGAAGGAGATCGCACAACGCCGTCGATGGTAGCATTTACGAGCAAGGGTGAACGACATGTAGGAAAACACGCCAAAAGACAGGCAGCTGTTAATCCAGAAAGGACCGTTTATGGCGTAAAGCGTCTGCTGGGGCACCGATTCAACGATCCCGAGGTCTCTGAGTATTGTCGTAATTTGCCGTTCAACGTCGTTCAGACATCGAATGGCGGCGTTGCAATTGAGATTGACAAGCAGCAGCTTAGCCCACAAGAAATTAGTGCGCTTGTCGTTAGCAAACTTAAAGAGAGTGCCGAATCGTACACAGGCGAGACGATCAATCAGTGTGTCGTGGCCGTACCAGCCTATTTTAACGATGCTCAGCGTCAGGCGACGCGTGATGCGTGTAAGCTGGCTGGTCTTGATGTTCTGCGTATTATGAACGAGCCGACGCTTGCTGCGCTCGCGTTTGGTTACAAAACAAACACATCTTCCGCATCGAATCTCATCGTGTTTGACCTTGGTGGCGGTACGTTCGACGTTTCTGTGCTCGAGTGTCGTGGCGGTACTTTCCGAGTTTTGGCGACAGCGGGCAACAATCATCTTGGCGGCAATGACTTCGACGATTTAATTTTTGAGTATCTAGTCAAACAGTTCCAAGAAGAAAACGGCATTGATATTCGAAGTGACAAAATGGCCGTTCAGCGTGTTCGTGAGGCTGCTGAAACGCTCAAATGTGAGCTTTCGACGATGAGTGAGTCGAGCGTCAACTTGCCCTTCCTTGCGATTGGCAGTGCAGGCCCCGTTCACATGATGGAGACCGTTACGCGCTCAGATCTTGAAGATCTCATTAAACCGCTTCTTAACAAACTCGAAGCCCCTTGCCGCGATGCGTTGGCAGAAGCTGGTTTGTCCTCAGGTCAACTCGATGACGTTCTTCTCGTCGGTGGTATGACGCGCATGCCGTGTGTGCAAGCCTGCGTCGAAAGAATTTTTAATAAAAAACCGAGCCATAACATTAACCCGGACGAAGCGGTAGCGCTGGGTGCTGCCGTTCAGGCAGGTGTTTTGGATGGTGAAGTGAGTGAAGTCGTTCTGCTCGACGTTACCCCTCTCAACCTCGGCATTCGTACGAAGGGCGATCGCGTTTCGACGATCATCGATCGCAATACTTCTATTCCTACAAAAGCGTCCAAAGTATTCGCTACCACTCAAGACAATCAGACCTACGTTGATATCTCGATTGTTCAGGGGGATAGCAAAGTTGCTTCAGAATGCGCTTGCCTCGGTGACGTTCGCTTAACCGGAATTCCGGCTATGCCCGCAGGAAAGGCTCGCGTTCAGGTTGAATTTAGCATCGATGCCAATGGTGTCGTCGGCGTTTCTGTCGTCGATAAACAGACCAATGCGCGTCAGGAACTTAAGATAGAAAATGCGATGGCGCTTTCTTCCCATGAACTTGATGCTGCTCGCAGTCGTTTAAGTTAATTCGTCTCTTTAAGCTTTGTGCATGCCCAGCAGCACTTTCGTGTTTTGCTGGGCTTTCGTTTTTTGTGGTCTTTTCAATGAGTAAGAATCCATTATTTGCTCGTATTTTCCTCTGCTTGGCTTGCTTTGGCGTCTGCTCCTGCGGAGATGACGAGGCTAAGCGTGAAGAAGAACAACGCGTAAAAATCGAAAAAGAACGATCGCTCTTGTCAAATAGCTGCCAACAGGACAGCGATTGCATCGTTACGGGGTGCCGCAATTCACTCTGTCGTGCTATGCCTGAAGATGAATACTGTGATCATCGCATCGTTTTGCAGCTCGATGACAAAAAAGATCTCGGTGTCGTCGAACGCATTGTCAAGCAGCGACTCACAGTGCGCGAAGCTGAATCCGTCAGATTGGGTGGTCACTCCGCTGGTAAATGGCTCCTCTCGTTTCAGGGGCCTCAGGCGCAACGAGAACGCGTCGAGCGAGCACTCGAAACGCTTTCGATGTCAGGTCTGGCTGTTCTGCATCCTAATGCTGCTGAAGATTCTCAAAAAATCTTCGAAGCGTTCGGCGGCAATGATGATGTCAAATTGCGTACGATGCGCGGCGCTGGCGCTCTCGTCGAAAAATTAATTCGTTCGGGGGATTTGCTCAGCAAAGACGATATTCGTGACGCTTGGAAAAGTGTGGCCCCAAAACTCAACGAAACTTTTGATCTTCAAAATGATATTGAACATCTTTGGGGATACGACGTGATTACCGGAAAAATGCCGTATATACGCCTTTGGCCTGTCGATCGTCGTTCACGTATTTCAGTTAAAATGTGGACAAAGATGAAATACCGTGTCGAAAATGGAGATATCCATATCGAAGGTTCACTTTCCGATAATGCTTCTGATTCACTCATGCAGTGGACAACTCAAAAACGTCTCGTTCTGCTTCTGCTAGGTAATGAAATACTCGCGACGGCGTTGCCTAACACTGAGATCGAGGACGGTAATTTTGAACTCATCATGCGTGGGGCAGGCGGTAATCGTGATTTGATCGACGCCCTCGATGTACTCGATGCTGTCGCTGATATGAAGGGAAGTGTCCGCATTGATTCTGAGGCAACGGCTCGTGTTGAACGGGATATTAAATGTATGCAGGAACATCCTCGCGAATGCGGTTGCATGAATAATGTCTGCGGTTGGAAACACAATCCCGATTATAATCAATGTTTATACGATAATAATTAATGATCCTTTTTACAAGGGGCGGCTCCAATAGCCGCCCCTTTTGTCATTCTGTTGTACAAACGAGACAATCATTATGCATCACTGCTGTCCCACAACATATTCTCATTAACAGTAACGAAATGCGCTCGTTACAGAATTTTATACTTTTCTTATTCTCATTCTGTCCTGCGGACGGCCCAAAGGGGCGTCGTAGCTGTGCGTAAGAGCTTTTTGTTGAACTGCAATGATTCAATATGCATTTGATCGTAGCGGATTCGCAAAAATGATAAAAAGCCGTGCACCTTGGGCGTGGTACACGGCTAATTCATGGAGAACGAGACTATCTTAGGATAGTTTTAATTTTTCGTTAAATTTTAGGGGTTTTGATTGAGCATCAAAAAAAGCCGTGTACCTTGGGCGTGGTGCACGGCTCTTGCTGGAAGATGGCGTATATTTAGTCTTCTAATAATTGAAGATTAAAAGAATTATATACAAAAACAGCCGCGTTAAATAACGCGGCTGTTTAGAAACAGTTAATAAACGTTAGCTTAGTCGGGTAAATCACACATTGCGTAGTCTACGCCATCGTAATTTTGGATGGCACAGGTAGCGAGACACTGGTCTGTCCAGGCTTCGCCGCCATCACAATCGAGGCTCCAAATTTTGCCGTCTGCTTCGATGCAATATTGACCGTCAGCTTTGCCTTCGCACGAAGGTGCCCAATCGTCGGAGTGGCCACATTTACCACCCATGCAGTAAAGACCAGCAGCGCACTGGCTATCCGAGTAGCACTCACCACCTGCTTCGACGTTGCCTCCATCATTTTCGATGCACATCTTGTAAACGGAATTGCATTTGTAACCTGCGCCACAATCAGCATTATCGTTGCAGCCGCACTGGAAAGCGTTTTCTTCGGTAATGCAGACGGAACCGTTTTGGTTGCCGGCGCATTCATCGTTCGTCAAGCATTCGTAATCTTCTTCGACATATTCGCCGCAGGTACCCTGTAAGCACCAGAGACCTTCCTGAGATGCAGAAGGTTTGTCATCTTTTTTATCTTTGTCATCATCACAAGCGGCGATACCAAGACAGAGGGAAAGAGAAAGAAGAAGCGCGATTTTTTTCAACATAATAGATCCTTTAGAGAAACATGCGTTGTTTCTCATAATAATGCATGAGGAGGGGTCGAAATCTTAAGGGTCGACCGAAAAGGGTGGATGTTTAACCTACATACAGACGCTAAACATCAGCTGATTTGCTGTTTAGCGTGCAAAAATCGTTATTTCAAGTTTTAAGTGTATTTTCTTTTAAAAAGTAGGGCGAATAGACGTACTTTTAGAATAGGATTTATGGAGAAATTATACCTACATTTGGAATTAATCATCTATCATTAAATTGTATTGGGTGTTTTTGTTTAAGAATAGAATTTAATTCGTAGAATTTTAGTTCTATTTTCCTAACAGATGGCATGAGGCGCGAGCGCAGAGGGGGTAGCGGCGTATCGTCAGAGCGTTAAACGCGAAGGCGATAGCCGCTCAGGGGGAGACTTCCCCCACCCAAAAAAAGGCTTGTATGAACTGCGATTGGCCAAAAGCGAATCATTCGAACGCTAAATTTGTGATCAAGAAGCAAAAAAAAACGCGATTTAGAAGGTGCTAAATCGCGTTGAGTGCAAAAATTACAAGCTAATGCTAAATTTTATGCTTTTTTTCTTCGTTAGCTTTGGCGTTGTGAATATCGAGAATGAGGTCGTTATTGTTGTTGAGGAGCGCGAGCTTTCGGGAATTTTCAAGATAGTCCATGCCGAGGTCATAGAGATCGAGCGCGAAGAGCGACAGAGCCGTTTCGAATAGGATGACTTCGGTTTCGGGTTCGATGCGATCGGAAGCGAAATCGGGAATATCTTTATTAAACGATCTGTAAGCAATATCGTTGATCAGTGATTTACCTTCAGCGATTTCACCTTTTTTGAAGTGCAGAAGGGCCTTAACGCGTTTGTAGGTGAAGGAGCTAATGGCGAGGGATTTGTCTTTGGTGAGCGCATCAAGCGTTTCAAAGGCTTTGTCGAATTCGCCAGTTTGCGCGTAATCGTCAACGAGCGCGAGATAGATGTCTTCAAAAAGAAGGCGCGGGTCATGTTTTTTGGCGCTGATAAGTGCGAGGGTGATGTCGCGGAACTTATCGTGGAGACCGTTTTTGCGGCATGCGCAAGCGATGAGCCATTTTTTAGTTTGGACGTCAGCTTTGCTGAACTTGAAAGAAGCGAGTTTTTCGGGATCAAGTGCAAGCCAAGCCTTAGCGTCATCAACGCTTTTTTCGGGCTCATCAGACCATTTGTAGAGGGGATTGAAGCCGAGTTCTTCCTCAAAAGCGAAGATTTTTTCTGCGATTTCGCGATCTTCGTTTTCAAGTTTGGCGATCATTTGTTTGTCGTCTTCGTCTTCAGCGAGGTTGCTATCACCTTCGCTGTCATCGGAGTCTTCATCTTCATCAAATGCTTCGTCAGCCTGGGCGGGAAGTTCCTCTTTCAGCTCCTCGAATTCGTCTTCTGTATCGTTTGCTTTTTTCTTAGCCATAAATCTTACCTTTAGAGTCTTGCGGATTGCATGAAACCGCGAAATAGAGCGCACTATTTTAATCTATGTTTGCTCTTTTTACAAATATTTCGATACGCTTTTTGATTTTAATTTGCCTGGCGTTCAAAGTAAGCACAATCCGAGCCGTTTGATGCGCTTAAGCGTTGGAAATGGGGGAGGGGGAAGTTTCCCCCTGAGCAGCTATCGCCTTTGCAGCAAGCGCATCATCTTCGAATCTGCTACTTGCTGCGCAGGCGATACGCTGCTACCCCCTCCATCAATGCCACTGAAGTTTTAAGCGATGAACGCTGTTTGTAAGTCTACGTAGTCGCGCTCAAAAAAGTTTCGATAAAAGACAAACTGTCTCATTTTCCGAGTATGTAAAAAAATGCTATACAGCCGCAAATGTCGCCTATGGTACGCGCATTTTTTTCACAAAAATAGGAGCGTTATTCATGAATATTCTGATGGTTGCTTCTGAGGCTGTTCCTTTTGCGAAAACGGGTGGACTTGCGGATGTCGCAGGTGTTTTGCCTAAATTCCTTAAAAATGCTGGCCATGATGTTCGCGTCGTCATACCTTGTTATGGGCGTATTGATCGCGAAAAGTATGGGCTCAAACCGCTTCCTGGTGCGATGGGTGTGCCAATGGGGGCTCTAGGGGAACTCTGGTGCGAAGTCTTTGAATCGACGCTTCCTCAAAGTGATGTTCCTGTATATTTTATCGCTTACGATGCTTTCTTTGCGCGTCAAGGGCTATACAATTGGAGTAATGGCGAAGGCTTTATCGATAATGATCGACGCTTCGTATTTTTTTCGAAAGCTTCTCTCGTTTTGTGCAAAAAAATTGGTTTTTCGCCAGATATTGTGCATGCGAATGACTGGCATACGGCGATTGTTCCGGTTTTCCTCAACACAACGTTTGCGCATGATCCGATCTTTGAGCACACGGCTTCACTGCTAACGATTCACAATATGGAGTATCAGGGCCGTTACTATGCGGGGTTGATGGACATCCTCGATATTGGTTGGGAACATTTTAATCACCTCGAACTTGAGTGGAACAATGCTGTTAATCTGCTCAAGGGCGGAATTTATCACGCGACGCTCTTTAATGCGGTTAGTCATGGTTACGCCGAAGAGATTAAGACGCCGCAGTTTGGACATAGTCTTGACGGCGTTGTTCGAGATCGTCAGGAAGCGCTTCGCGGTGTACTCAACGGGATCGATTACGAAGTCTGGAATCCGCGACATGATCCGCTCATTGCAGCTAACTATGACGACGATGATATGTCAGGCAAGGCTGTGTGTAAACGTGCGCTTCAGGCACGTATGGGGTTGCCCGAACGCGAAGACCTTCCTGTGTTCGGCATCGTATGTCGGCTCGTTGATCAAAAAGGGACGCGTTTGCTCGCAGAAGTTTTTGAGCATCTCATGGCGCTTGACCTTCAGGTTGTTATGTTGGGCAGTGGCGAAGCTTGGGCGCATGCGTTTTTCAGCGAGATGCATCAAAAATATGCATCAAAATTTGGATGTGTGCTGGGGTACGATGAAGCTTTGGCGCACCAGATTGAAGCAGGATCAGATTTTTTCCTGATGCCCAGTGTTTTTGAGCCGTGCGGGCTCAATCAGCTCTATAGCTTGCGTTACGGTGCAATTCCTATCGTACACGCCGTTGGCGGACTCAACGATACCGTCGAAAATTTCGATGAATATTGGATGTGTGGTACAGGTTTTAAGTATTATGACCAGACAGCGTCCGCTTTTTATGATACGATAGGGTGGGCTCTGAGTACCTGGTATCATCGTCCTGATTGCATTGCTCAATTGCGGCACGATGGAATGCAGCGCTATTTCTCTTGGGCGAGCAGCGCTGATCAGTATATTCAACTCTACCGCGAAGCGATCCTTCGCAAGACTGGCCGCAGTGACGTTTAGGAGATTTTGGAGGATTTTTAATGGCTTATCTCGATCTTGAAATTAAAGAAATCGAAGTTGAATATGTTGCACCTCACCTCTCTGCGGGTACAGAGCGCGTTGTTCTCATGCTGACGATCGTTCGTGGTGCGCGTGGAAAGCGAAAGCTCCTCGGAGAAGCTTTTGTTCGTACAGTCTATATTCCTATCGTCCACTTTAAGGTTTTTGATGAGACGAGCGTTGAATCGCTCTTCCAAAGATTCCTACAGCAGCTCATTCACCGTGGCTATCGTCCCATCCAGTACCGCGAACGCGATCTCGACGAGCGTCTTTCTAACTGGAAACCCTGTGATCTTTCGGCACTCGACAGCTCCGATCTCGATCGCGCCGAAAACAGCATGGACGTCGGCGAAAACTTCGAAGACTTCTAGTTTTCATTTACCATCTTCAAAAAGCCGCGCTTATGCGCGGCTTTTTCGTGTCTATAGAGGCTTTTATGATCAAAACGTTGTTTGAAAATGACGACATTCTTGTTGTCGATAAGCCATCTGGCCTTCCGACGCATGCCCCTAACGAAACCAAAAAAGGTGTTGTTGAACTCCTTCAGGAATCTAAACAGATTAAACTTGGCGTGCACCAACGCCTTGACGAAGGAACCAGCGGCGTACTTGCTTTTTCTAAATCACAGCGCGGTGCCGAAATGCTCTCCAAAGCTTTTGAATTGCGGGACGTGCGCAAGTACTACTACGCGATTGTCTGTGGTACGCCTGCACAAGAACGAGGGGAATGGCAGCATCGATTGACCCATAAAAATGGTTTGACAGTCCAAGATGATGCGGGAAAACTAGCGAAATGTCGTTACCGCGTCGTGAGCGTCTGTGCCCCCTATACATTGCTTGAGCTTCAATTACTTACGGGGATGACGCATCAGCTCCGCGTTCAGTGTGCACTCGAAGGTATGCCGATTTTGGGCGATTCGCTCTACGGCGGTGGTGATGATGCGCCTCGTCTTTGTTTGCATGCGCATAAACTCGTATTGATGAGCGAAAAGAACTTGCCGCACTTTACAGCGCCTCTTCCCGCATTTATGCAAAAGCCCAATACCGAGCAGCTCCTCTCTTTGATCGCGCGCAAAATCGTCGAACGCGTCGCTCCCGAGGTCGAACGGGATGAAGCCATTAGACTTTGTGTGCCTCAACATGCTGGAATTCCTGAGGTTATCGTCGAAAAAATTGCGGATACACTTTTAGTTCGGCACATCGAGCCTACAGGTACGTCACTTTGGACTGCTTCGGCGCTCGAAACGCTCATGCGCGTCAGTTGTCGTGCGTTTGATTGCCATCAAAGTGCTTATCTCGTACATGAATCGCCAGAAAAGTCCAAGGCTTGCCGAGCTTTTGAACGCGCCTTCCGTACGAATTATGCGCCGTTTTGGGCCTCCGAACACGGTATTCGTTACCAGTTTGATTTGAGTGGAAATGCCACGGGGCTCTACCTCGATCAACGCGAAAATCGTGCGTGGGTCATTAAAAATGCACACGGCTCTGTACTCAACTTGTTTGCCTATACGTGCGCTTTTTCGCTTTGTGCTGCAAAGAATCCCAATACTACTTCGACACTCAGCCTTGATGCCGTTAAAAGTGCGCTTAACAAGGGGCGGGATAATTTCGAAGAAAATGGGATTTCGCTCGAAGGGCAGCGCTTTATCGTTGAAGATGCCCAAAAATATCTCGACCGTTGTGCTAAAAATGGTACCACGTTTGATACGATTATTTGCGATCCACCTAGCTTTGGCCGTGCCGGTAAAACTGTTTTCTCGCTTGATGATGCGCTTGAAGATCTCGTCATGGGTTGCGTACGCGCTGCCGCTCCCAATGCAACGATCCTCTTTTCAATCAATCACCGCAAGATTCGACTCGCTCGGTTGCGCCAGGCCTTCGACCGCGCGTTAAACGCTTGTCGTCGAACGACTGCATCGTGTGAGGCTTTTATTAACGACGATGCCTGTGGCCCGCTTGGGGTTGGTACTGATCTTAAGACTGTTCGACTTCAGTTGAAAGACTAACAAAACACAAAAAAGAGCGAGCTTCGTCGGCTCGCTCTCTTTTTATAGTAGTATTTCATGCCAACCAAATCGATTCAGCAGCTGTTTGAACTCGCTATTTTTTGATTTTTAGCCTTACCCTGAAAAGATAATGAAATGCAGAAACAGGCGTAGAAGTAAGCCCAAAGCTGATCGAGTAACCACCAAAGCGTTGTGAAAGTAAGGCTTTTATCGCTGCATTGTTGTCGAGATCAGTCCCTTGGTTTTCTATCTGTTGATTTGCGGTTGGGTTATCCGTAATAAAATAAAGGTCTAGGTCGATGTTGTTGCGGGGATCCGAGGCTTTGATCGCTTGGTGGACAAGTTGATAATAATCGTCAATTGATTTTATAATTTGAGGCTGCATTGGAAATGCTTCAGCAAAGTTTTGGATAATGTCATTTTCGATGTTGCGCTTATTCATAGAAGCATCTTCCGAATTGCAGGTTGGAAGTTTGACGAGATTTCTGTTTATTTCGGAATCACGTTGATAATGATCTGAGCTAAAAAAAGCGTCCGATCGGTTAAAATAAATGTACTGAGGGATCTGATTAAGGTTGCCAAACGCTTCATCGGGTGAAAAAATATCGTTGGTCACATCAATATTATAGGCTTTGTTGTTCAGTATTACGATGTTCCAAGCATGATGGGTGTTTTCGACTGCAGTATCAGCAAGTCCCGAAACTGTGGCTGAAGGAATACCAAGTTGATCCATAATTAATTTAAAGGCAGCTGCGTAACCAGCGCAGACGGTCGAGCGATTAACGAGTGCGCTGTATGCTGTCTGATGGTTCGAACTGTTCAGATCGTATTGGATGGTTTTGATGAAAGTGTCGTGTATAAATTTGACTTGTTGTTCGGGCGTTTTTAGCTTTTTCGCTTCGAGGACAAGTGAATGAGCCGCAGCCTGAAGTTGTTGCAGATGTTCGTCTGCATGATCGAGAAGTTCATTATAATAGAACGTCAACGTTGTCATGGCATTGGAGTCGTTTGGAGCACCGTAAAAAGTTATATCGAGATCGTTTTTAAACCAGATAAGTTCTGGGTGATCGTAATAAACGGCATCAAGGATACGATTCCACGTTTCAGGGGATTTATGGGTTCTAAGCGAGATTGAGGGTTTGCGTAGTCGAACGGCTTCAAAGAGCTTGTCATAGATCGCTTTGTCGTCGCTGTTCAGAGCATCATAATGGAATGTATGGATACGTACATCTTTGTATTGTGATGAATGTATCGACGACGAGACATAACTTCCTTGGTTTGTGTCGTAGGATGATGTGGCTGCAGAACGAACAGAATGGAGATCGTTCGATGTACAAGCGGTTATGTTTGCAAAAATAAGTGTTGTTAGAAGCGCTAAAAAAGTGTGTTGAGTAAATTGTAGCATCGAAAAAAATGGTGTAGTGCGAAGTGAGTATCAGTGTATCTGGGGCGTTAGTGAATTAGAAGCATATTTTCGCATGCGTCTAACGTACTATACGATAATAGATCGTTGATTGAAAGGATGCTAAAAATCGATTAAACAGTTTATGGAAATAGGCGAGTGTT
The DNA here is from genome assembly GCA_045599585.1 of Myxococcota bacterium. Lineage (GTDB taxonomy): Bacteria > Myxococcota_A > Bradymonadia > UBA4248 > UBA4248 > RGIG464. The sequence goes on along the minus strand of JAZRWH010000065.1, from coordinate 2,240 downwards.
CCAGTTTATGGAAAATCGTCTCTTGAATGAATGATATTGTGGAGCGAACATGAATAGAGCAGTATTTGCAGCACTAATCAGCGTTATTTTATCGGGGTGTTCGATTGAATCACCTTGCGGTCAGGATTATCATTATAACAAAAATGATGAATGTGTGATCGACAGTGATATTGAGTGTGGCGCATCACTTTTAAATTGCTCAGCATTACCTGGAATCGCAAATGCCCGTTGTAATCAGGACAGCGAAGGCAAGTCAGTGATCAATAAGAAGTGTTCTGTTCAATATTGTGAGGACAACTATCATCTTACAACTGGCTTCTTTGATCCAGAGGGGTCGATCAATGCCAATGGTGATGTTATTAATTATTGTGTGAAAGATACGGCTAAGGAATGCGGCAGCAAAAAAATAGATTGTACAGCGATAGAGGGTGGAAGTAACGCAGCGTGTGTTGAAGGGATTTGCACCTTTGATTGTCAAGCTGGTTTTCACAGTGCTGAAAATAAATGTGAAGCGGATAGCGAAAAGGCTTGTGGTCCAAAACAGACTGATTGCTCGGCAATTATTGGTGCAGCTGATACGGTGTGCAAGGATGGAAAGTGTGTTATTGAATCGTGTCGCGAACACGAAGGCTATTCTTTATTCGGAGGTCAATGCGTTTTAGTTCAAGCTTGCACCAATGATGCTCAGTGTATTCAGGGCGTTGTTACGGATGCTCGCTGCATCGAGCATGCTTGTGTTGCTTTGGGGTGCAAGAACGGCTACCATTTGTATGAAGATAGTTGTGAAGAGGACAATCGCAGTCATTGTGGATTTTCGCGAGATGATTGTACGAATATTTCTGGTGCTTATGCTGACTGTATAGAAGGTCAATGCAAAGCAACCGAGTGTAAGCTGGATTATCACATGACCGCAATCGGGTGCGTCGAAGATTCAGACAAGGCTTGCGGGCCAGAGATGACTGATTGCACGAAAGAAGTAGGTACTGTTTCGAGCTGTATTCATGGAAAATGCTCAATAAACGATTGTCAAGCGGGATATCATCCTGTTTTGACATCGTGCGAAAAAGACACAGATCATGCATGTGGAAAAAATGCGCTTGATTGTACGAGTATTCCTCATGGTACTGGCAGTTGCAAAAACACGGTATGCGTCTATCAATGTGATACTGGCTATCACTTGGAGAATAATGCGTGTGTCCAGGATACGTGGACAGCATGTGGTGCGAAGGCTGAAAGTTGTAAAAATCAGATTGCAAATTCAAATAAAGGCAGTTGTGTCGATGGTAAGTGTGTTTTAAGCACATGCCAAAGTGGTTATTATAAAACACACGACGGCAAATGTGTGACGTGTTATCAAGGGGATTTGAAGGCAGTTGCTTCAAACGGAGTTTATGTTAACAATGACATCTATTGTATTAATGGTTCGTTGTACATGGATGAAAATATAACTTCCGTGACGATGAATAATCTTGAAAGTCTGAGTTATATTACATCTCAGAGTGTTATTGATTATGCGGCTATTGGATATCCGTATGATGCCATTCAAAACCTAAAAAGTGCAGTATTTCCAAACCTCAGGAGTATTAAAGGAATTTTTCTGAGTTTTAATAAAGGTGAATCGTTTACATTGCCTTATGTTGAATCCCTAGAGTTTATGGTTATTTGGGGGGTAAAGCTAATTGATTTACCTTCACTCAAAAGAATTACTGGTGATATTGATTGTCATCCCAGTAGTTCAAATAATTATTTTCAAATGGTTAATTGTATAGCAAGTTGTGAGATTGATTTGTCAGCAGATGTGATAAAAACGCCACTCTTAAGTAGTATACATATGTCTAACACTTGTATGTATATCGGGGAACCTGGTAAAAACAATAAATGGACGTCGTTCCCTTCAAGTATTAGTATTGAACCAGAATATTGTATCATAGATTTTTATGTTGCAAGTGATACTTCACCTCTTTATGAAGTGTTGAAAAAATATTATATAAAAGAAGGCTTAGAATGTCCTACGTTTTTGGCCGATTAACCACTGAGTGAGGGCAAGTTTTAGAATAACAAAAGGCACGAGCATACAAGGGGCGCGCGCCTTTAGGGCTTTGGTAAAATTGAAAGGTTACTACTCAGCCGAACTAAATAAATAGCAATAAGCGCATGAACGCGAAGCGTGCGAAGCGCGAGGCGTTCATCATGTCTTGGCGCATAAGCTACCGAGTGTTCACGCGGCTGGAAGCCGCCGA
>JAZRWH010000064.1:0-7000 GCA_045599585.1 Myxococcota bacterium | reverse complement strand
TTACTAAGGTCTCTGACAGCTATATCAAACGTGTCTGTAATGAAATTAATCAGAGACCTCGAAAAGTACTTGGTTGGAAGACACCGGAAATGGTTTACTCAAATATGCATTTGGATTGACAATTTTCCGACTTCCCCCCACCCCAAAAATATCAAAATATCGTTTGTAGATTGTTTGTTATGATGAATAAATTATATAATATACCCAAACTCGGCATTGCTTCGGTCGTTGCTGCGGCATTTTGCCTGAATTTGGGAGGCTGTGATTCAAAGTCGTTTGAAAAAGATCCCCTCTGTCAAACGTGCATTGAAAGTGGTTGTACAGGCAGCGCTGAAGCCCAGAACGCCTTGGTAAAACATTTTTTGACGCTTTCGAACGCCGCTTCGACGAAAGACGCTGCACAGCTGCTTTCGAGAGTTGAGGCTTTTGAAGGATGTGCACAAAAGTTGGATCAAGATCGTGTTCAGTCGATTTATAACGAATATTATGCGGCTTTTTTTGATACTGCGCAGCCTTTTGCCTCTGATCGAGCCTTGCATGCCGTCGAGTTTATTAAGAATCAACAACCAGGCAGCGTGCAAGCCACAAATTATCTCGTGCATTATAAAAATGAGCTTGCGAATCATTCTATAATCAAAGACGCAATTGATTCTAATCTCGTGCCACTCGCATCTGAGAATGACGATGTATTTCGCTTCTTAGTTGGTTTTTTAGATGATATCACGGCACTCGCTGCAATGGATGAGACCGAGGCGCGCAATGCAGCTCTTGCACCACGTGTGCTGGAATTGCCCGATGAAGTTCGAACGCGTATATTAAAAAAATATTTATTTGCAGAGTGGCACATGCAATCGAGCGGTTCGACGATGTTGCCGCAGCTCCTCGAGTTTGATTGGCGCTTCCTGCCTCTTCCGACGGGAACGCCCCAGCTTTTTGCGTCGGCTTCTGTTTCGAGCATTACGATTAAGAATGAAGAAGCCAAAAAACGTGGCATTTATGCGCGTGATCTGCTCAAAGATTCGGAAATGTCAGAGCCTGACCGCCATCACGTGCGCGTGGATCTTGGCCCTTGGCTCAAGAGTGCTGATTCCTATCGCGTTGCCGCTCATGCCACGGTTTCGTTGTGGGCCAAAAGCGAGGCGGAGCGCGGGGAAGAGGATGCACCCTTGGTTTCGATTCCGGTAAATCTCGATTTTTCTTACCGCGCTTATGTTGGCGTCGAGACGGGGGCTCCCAAACGCTACAAAAACGCTGATGACAATGCGCCGACGACGAAATCCATGAAATTGAGCGTTTGTAATGAACGCGAGTGCGCTGTCTTGTGGGATGGCAAGGCGACGACAAAATCGACGCGCCCTAAATTGACCGTTGAGCAGGGGCATGATTTTTACTTATTGGCTGAGGTAAATGGCGCAAAATTGCCCGTCTCAGGGCGTTTAATGGCACGTTCAATGGCTGGTGCAACGTGGCAGGAGGCTGCGACGTTCTTTTCAAATGCGCCGAGTCTGTATGCTCCCAAAGTTCGCGCAAATATAGATATATCCTCGATTTGCCGCGATCTTGGAACTTGCTCTCTCGAACTTCAACTTAGACCAAGCTTGCGCATGGCTCGCCGTGATCCATCGATCAAACGCTATTGGGGCGATCAGCTTGAGCTCGGAACACTTGTCGTCGACATTCAGAATAGGACGGCCAGTCAGGTTTATAAGAGTTTTTAGGACGATGGCGTTGGTGCCTAGGTTTGGGAGGGGGAAGCCTCCCCCTGCGCGGCTATCACCTTTGCCTAAATGCGTTTGTCAGGTTTCAAAATCCTGTGCTTCGTAATGATGGTTACGATTTAGGTGGAGCTTCGGCGATACGCCGCTACCCCTTCTGGCCTGCGGCGCTTTAGGTATATTTGTTTAGACAAAAAAAGTAATTCTCCGGGATATATATTATGGACAATGAACATTCTTGTGTTTATGAGAAGCAGCCGACGCTTTGTTTTTATAATGATAACGGTGTAGCGAAAGTTAAATTTGAATTGTCCGATGAAGTTTTAGCATCGTGTCCTAAGTGCGGTGGCACGATGTATATCCAGTTTAAACAAGGAAATTACTGGATGACAGCTCCATGCGCAGCTGGCCGCGCTAAAAAGCGACTGAATTTGTTTAATCAGGCGAATGTACCCGCAAAATTTCGCAACGCGACGTTTGACAATTTCGATACGACGATGTTGCGCGGAACGGGGTTGACGATCGAGTCGATGTTTTTTAGAAAAGTCAGAGAGTTTACACACGGACAACGCGGTGTTTTGCTAGAAGGTGGTCCTGGTACAGGCAAAACGCATTTGTTATGCGCTGCTGCGCGCTATTTGACGGTGGAGTTGAACCAGGCTGCGCGGTACGTTGATTTTTCTGTTTTGTTGAGTAAAATTCGTGGAATCTATCAATCGCCGAATCCTGTACAATCAGAAGCTGAGCTAATCAATGATATTGTTTCTGTGCCTGTATTATTTTTAGATGAACTCGGCAAGGGACGAGACAAAAATAATGAATTTGAAATGCGTATCATCGATGAGATCATCAACCGCAGGTATAATGATGACAGTTTAACGACTTATTTTGCTAGTAATTACAAAGACCGCAATTCGAGTGGGTACAATTTATATATTGAAAACGGTATCTTTGAAGGAGGCAGTTCGCGATGGATTGCTTTTGCTCAGGAAAAGTGTCGTTCTCGTGACCCTAAAGTTGTGGCTAATTACACCAAAAAGGCTCAGGCCATCATGAATATGGATCATCTCGAAGACCGTTTACTGCCGCGAATCGTAAGCCGTATCTCGGAGATGGCGAATCCCATTGTGATTGAAGCGCCGGATCGACGCAGTTTTGTTTGTTAGTGAGGAGATAATATGATCGAAGCATTTTATGAGGCACTTATAAATTCGAAGCATGCGGTTTGTTTTACGGGGGCTGGGGTATCAACCTTGTCTGGAATCAAAGATTTTCGAAGTGCGGACGGCGTATATTCTAAGCCATGGCATGGGTATAGCGTAGAAGACATCTTAACGCTTTCTTGTTTTAGAAGAGATCCTTCGATCTTTTATGCGTGGGCACAAGACTTTGTTTATTGCCTAGATCGTTTTGAGCCAAACATTGTACATAAAACTGTTGCAGAGTTGCAGAAACAAGGAATCATTAAAACAATGATTACACAGAACATTGATCTGCTTCATACGCGTGGCGGCTCGCCGGATGTCTTAGAGATACATGGTTCTCCTGCAAAGCATCATTGTTTAAAATGCAGAAAAGTATATTTATATGATGAGATAGCCCCGATCGTCATGCGAGGGGAGGTTCCGAAGTGTTCGTGTGATGGTGTGATTAAACCGGATATTATCTTTTACGAAGAGTCATTGATCCCGGAGGATCTCGATCGAGCTTTTGAGGAAGCTGAAAAATCGGATCTTTTTATTGTCTTGGGAAGCTCATTGACCGTTCAGCCTGCGGCGTCGCTTCCGCTAGTAGCACTTCAGAACAAGGCAAAATTGTGTATTGTCAATGCGCAGTCGACGACACTCGATCGGTACGCAGATTGGAAATTTGATGATCTTAAATTTGTTTTTGAAACGCTGAGTGACAAACTCCGTAAGCGTTCATAATTACCTCAATCTTATATTCATCCTTCGAAAACGAAAGGATGAATATAAGAATTATTGTATAACTTTAAGTTCAGATTTTTCGGTGATTGTTTGATCGTATTTTTCGGGGAAAAACGCGCGATCAATTAACATATAGTGTACAACTTCAGCGTGTGTTCTCGTTGTAACGGGGGCGACAGTGAGGCCGACAATTTGGCCTTTGGCATTGATTAAGGGATAACCGTTTCTGGCCGTAAGTGAAGTTGTGCCATAGAGATGTGGCTGTGTAATGACGAAGGATTGCTGCGAAAAACTTTCGTAAGCTGATCCTGGATTGAGGAGTGCGTAGGCCGTAGGCGATTGTGGCGCGTCGTAGGGAGCGATTTCTAGTCCGCTGACGTTTTGGCGTGGAAGCGTTTTGAGGACGACGATGTTCTGGCGATCATCGCGCAGTGCAACCTCAGCGGATACTTTGGTGTTGTTCACTATAATTTCGATTTTTTCAGCGCCAGTGAGCCAATCAGCAGTCGTAAGATAACATTGAGCCGTCGGCGTTGCAGTTTTGGTTGTGGGTTTATTGCGTGCAGCAAAAGGACTGGATACGCTGGCAAGATCTCGATCGAAGTGACTGTAGGATTTAGGTTTTGTTTTTTGAGGGGAATCAACGGTTTCATTGAGCTCAGAAACTTCTTCGGAGCCGGGGCAATGTGTAATAGCTACACATGCGCCGTCGTAGTGTGTTCCTGATTCTGCAAGCCTGTGCGAAGGCGCATGATAAGCGTTGACGACAAATACAGCCTTTTGGGCTTGACGTTTGAGTGCGTCAATTTGGGAAGAACGAAGCGGTGGGTTAGTTAAAACTTCGGGTGAACGACGAAGTGCCTGAAGTCGATTTTCGTCGTACGTCGAAGAAACATCTGTTTTAGACGTTGAAGGGCTTTGTTTTTTTGCTTTTGTATTTGAGTTGTTTGCCGGCTGAAGCGTGACGGGGAGGTTGGATGGATTTTGTGCGTAAGCAGTTGTCGAGCAAACGAGCAAAATCGGTAGAGATAATAATAATATATGCACGCGCATGATCGTGTATCCTTGGATTATATTATATAAAGGATCAATTCATGTGTTTGTGAAACGATCGAAGGGGGGGATCTGTAGGGCAGAAAACGGCGAATACGTGCTAACACATGGGCGTTATGGTGGAGGGGGTAGCGGCGTATTGTCAAAGACAATAGCCGCTCAGGGGGAGACTTCCCCCACATCTAAATATACAAACTGTGTTTGTGTGTGAACTATTTCACGAGTCTAAAGGATCATTCAAGCTCACCGGCGACGTTCCATCGGAGATACTCCTGGCGCACAGCTCTGTCGTGGTAAGTCGCACAGGCGTGCATCAATTTGACGAGAGCAGCTTCAATACGAATTTCACCACCGGAGATGGCACCGGCATCGCAAAGAACGGCGCTATTTTCGTAAAGAGGAAGGTCGATTTTTCCTGTTGAGGCATTTGCGACGAGGACTTCGATGCCCATGTCAACCGCGCGTTTTACGAAGGGGGCGATGGGGCGATCCATGCAGGGCACAGTTCCGACGCCAAAGGGGATGAGGACGATGCCTTGGAGTTCGCTTTGGATGGATTCCATGCGGTTGTCAATGAGTCGCGAGAGCACATCGGAGGAGAGTCCGGGGGTGATGTGGATGGCGATGACATTTGCATCGAAATTTGAGGCGCAGCGGAAGGGGACCATCGGTTTGCGAATGTGTTTGCCGAGGGTGATATCGACGCCGAGTTTGGCAAGAGGCTCGCAGCCGGGAGAATCAAAGGCGTGGTAGGCGCGCGTGTTCAGTTTGCTGGAGCGGCATCCTCGAAGGAGGACGCCGTCAAAACACAGACCGACTTCGGGGATGGGGAGCGTAGCGAGTTCGATAGAGTCTGCGAGGTTTCGTCGTGCGTCGTTTCGAAGGGCGCCGAGGGGGCGTTGGGCGCCAGTAAGGATGACGGGTTTGTCGAGGCCTTCAAAGGCAAAAGCAAGCGCCGAAGCGGTATACGGCATGGTATCTGTGCCGTGGACGACAATAAAACCATCGTATTTGGGACGGTTCTCTGCAATCGTTTCTGCAATTTTGGACCACTGAGAAGGGCCAATATCGGAACTATCTATATTAAATAGAATGGTAGAATCAATTTTTGCGAAGCCGACGTATTCGGGGAGCTGTTCGACGAGTTTAGAAACGTAATTGCCGGGTTCAAGGTGGGTTTCACCTTCCATGGCAATCGTTCCGCCGGTGTGTATGAGGAGGATTTTTTTTTGCATGTTCAAACTTCAAAGCAAAGGAATGTCAAAGAAGCGGAGTCGAGGCTCCAATTTCTATGTTCGCGCAAAACACGTCGTTCGGCAAATTTAGTAAGGGGGAGTCGTGCGGTGACGTTGGAGTTATTAAAAGAGGTTCGGTTTTGGTGAGGGGAAGGTCTTCCCCTGAGCTGCTATCGCCATGGCCTTGTGGTGCACAACTTTCGTCGATCACGTGCTACGCACGTTTTCTCCGACGTTGGTTTACAAGAGGCGGGAAACAAGCGCAGAGGCAAGGCTTTGGCGATACGCAGCTACCCCTTCTACCTTCGAACGTAATTGTAAAATTGACGAATGATTTAAGTTAATAAAACGCATAATCTAATAAAAATGCAGATTACGAAGAAGAAAAGTCCAGCACGAACGATGACAGCGTAGTCGTCATGTTTTGGAACAGAAGACTTTTTGTTGGGCAGATTTAGCTTAAACAGAGCATTTTTAGCTGCGTATTTAGACTGAACGTCTTTTTTGTGTGCCACATGTTTTTTGAATCGATTGATGAGCGACAAGACGAGTTGTATCGGATGAGAAGATCGCATAGAGCTTACCCTTTTTATAGAAGTTCATGAGAGCGGTTGTGTGAATGGTTTGTGTTGAGATGAAACAGGGTAGAAACTTAGTATTCTAGAAAAAGCTGGGTAAAGTTGTGTCGAAGGGGGATCCATTCGTTGCGCAGTTTAAAAAAGCGATGCGAGTCGAAGCGATCGATTTCTGCTCTGTATGAGGGCAATAAGTGGCATTTCTCTGCAAAAAAAGTTGGCTAAAAAAAGTATTCGTGCGGAGCGTTGAACGAACGTGTCAGCTTGAAAGGTGTGCGTGTGGTTAAAAGAAAAACAAAAAAACTAAAAATACTTCTTGACCGATGTAGGTGAGACGCGTATAAGCCTGCCTTGTTCGCTGGAACTCATAAATGAGATTCAGAGACAGATTGAAAACAGAACAGTAGAAAGTGATAGAGAAATGGGCGATCATTCGAGAGAATGATCCAACATCAAGTGTCTATAAGATTAAAGGAAATCCTCCTTCTTTGATT
>JAZRWH010000063.1:0-2825 GCA_045599585.1 Myxococcota bacterium | reverse complement strand
GGAGGAACCCCCCCCCCATACATCAGTGTCAACAAACGATTTAGAGTTACAATTCGCGTGTTTTCGTTTTATTTATAGTCGTGTTAAAATGACAGGGTAATCGGCACAAGCGAACAAAAGCCGAACGAGACCACTTAAATTTCAGCAATTGGAAAAAGTTATGGATCAGGCAAAAAATACCATGGAGCAGCTATTAATGCTGATGTCCAAAGAAGATGCAAGCGACCTTCACATTTCAGCGGGCGCTCCGCCCATGCTCCGCATCGACGGAGAGCTTGTAGGATTAAAGAGCGATCCACTGACACCTGCGCAGACGCGCGCCCTGGTCTTAAGCGTTCTTACGCCAGCCCAACGCGAGCGTTTCGAAAGAGAGAACGAACTCGATCTTTCGTTTGGTATTGAAGGTGTAGCGCGTTTTCGAGGCAACATTTTTATGCAGCGCGACACTGTTGCAGGCGCATTTCGTTTGATTCCTACGAAAATTCGTAGTTTTGAAGAGCTAGGTTTGCCCGACACGCTTCGCAAGTTAGTCGATCTTCCACGTGGTCTTGTTCTCGTTACAGGCCCCACCGGATCTGGTAAATCGACGACGCTCGCTACGCTCATTGACAGTATCAACACGACGTACCACAAGCATATTCTCACGATCGAAGACCCGATCGAATTTGTACACAAAAACAAATCCTCTTTGGTCAACCAGCGCGAAGTTGGATCGGACACGGAGAGTTACGGAGAGGCTATGCGCTACGTTTTGCGTCAAGATCCGGACGTCGTATTGTTGGGCGAGCTTCGTGATAAAGAGTCTATTGAAACGGGATTGACGATCGCAGAAACGGGCCACCTTGTTTTTGCGACGCTACACACGAATAGCTGCGCGCAGACGATCAACCGAATTATTGACGTGTTTCCGGCTGTTCAACAAGACCAAATTCGAACACAGCTTTCGTTTGTTTTGGAAGCCGTCATCTGTCAGCAGTTAGTGCCGCGAGCCTCGGGACACGGCCGTTGTGCTGCACACGAAATTATGTTTGCCAATTCGGCCGTTCGCAACCTCATTCGCGAAGATAAGATCCATCAGATCTACTCCACGATGCAGCTCAACGCCAAACACGGAGCAAGCGACGGCATGCAGACGCTCAACCAGAGTCTGGCAGAACTCTTCCTCAATCATGAAATTTCGCTCGAAGAAGCATTGACGCACGCCGGTGATGTTGGAGAACTCAAAAAGATGCTATGTTTGGTCGACGTATAAAATTATGTCTTAATGTTCATTGCCAGCGCCGCTTTTTTCACTTAAAAAATCAACGTGAAAAAGCGGTTTGGTTGTGTATCAACCGTGCCTGCTTCTCCAATTTTTCGTCAAAGCAGTCGTGGCTAAAATTCGCTTAACAGCAATTTTTGTCATATACTGATAAACTGGTTCTTATCGGTCCGATCTAGGACTCCGTTTTTCTTACACAACTCACCGTAAGGCTAAAACATGTCTACTTTTCAGTACCAGATCATTCTTACGAACGGAGACAAGCGTAAAGGTGCCTTAGAGGCCCCAACGATTGAAGCAGCCGAAGCGAAATTGACCTCGCAAGGCTGTCAGGTCTTAAACATCAAGCCCGTCCCCGAAGCTTTAGCGATCAAGTTTCCAGGTTCCAGCGGTGTTAAAACCAAAGACCTCATCATTTTTTCACGACAGCTATCCACGATGATCGACTCAGGTCTTCCAATCGTTCAGGCTCTCGACCTACTCAGCAGCCAGGAACAAAATATCCACTTTAAAAAGATCCAGTTAGGCATCAAAGCCGAAGTCGAAAGCGGTTCAACTTTTGCGGATGCCCTCCGAAAGTACCCGCAGGTCTTCGATAACCTCTACGTTTCACTCGTTCAGGCTGGTGAAATCGGTGGTGTTCTCGATACAATTCTTCAGCGTCTTTGTATCCAAATCGAAAAGAACGCAGCGATTACCAAAAAGATTAAAAAAGCGTTGTCCTATCCGTTGGGTACCCTCGCACTCTCCGTTGTCATCATGATCTTCATGATGTGGAAGATCATCCCGACGTTCCAAGAAATGTTTGAACAGATGGGCAACCAACTTCCTGCCCTCACCCAATTCCTCGTCGATGCATCAGCTTGGGTAGGCGAAAACATCCTCATCATCCTCGCGGTTGTCATCGGTGTTCCCGTTGCAATCATGATTGCGCTCAAACATTCTTTTGCATTTCATCGCAGTTGGGACGCTATGCTTCTCAACATTCCTGGTATCGGTCCCGTTCTCCAAAAAACTGCAGTTTCTCGATTCACCCGTACGCTCGCAACGATGCTCAGCTCCGGCGTCTCTCTTATGGACGGTCTGACCATCGTCTCTAGCGCCTCCGGTAACATCCGTATTTCTGAAGGTATTGACTACGCCAAGGCACGTCTTTCCGAAGGTTCCACGCTCGCAGATCCGCTCATGGTCACGGGTATCTTCCCGAACATGGTCGTTGCCATGATCCGCGTCGGTGAAGAAACCGGTGCACTCGACACCATGCTCCAAAAAATCGCAGACTTCTACGATGAAGAAGTTGACGACGCCGTCGATGCCATGATGGCCATTTTGCAGCCGTTCATCATGGTCTTCTTAGGCGGCTCCGTCGGTTCGATGCTTATTGGTATGTACTTGCCGATCTTCTCGATGGCTGGTTAGTCTGGGAGGGGGAAGTCGGAAAATTGTCAATCCAAATGCATATTTGAGTAAACCATTTCCGGTGTCTTCCAACCAAGTACTTTTCGAGGTCTCTGATTAATTTCATTACAGACACGTTTGATATAGCTGTCAGAGACCTTAGTAA
>JAZRWH010000062.1:0-39893 GCA_045599585.1 Myxococcota bacterium | reverse complement strand
TTGTCCACCCCAAATAAACTCTTGCGTTAGGCTCATAAAAACTCCCATTGCCTAGTAACAAGGGATGCCCATCGTTTCAAGTGTCCATATCGGAGGGACGCCCCTCAATTGGCGTGTCCGATTTTAAGGGGACAGTTTACTTGAACCATCAAACCGGCGGTGGTGGAGGCGGGGGCGGGGCCCAAATTTTGGGCCTGAACTGCAGCCAACGCTCATCCAACCCGACCCAAAAAAATCTCGAATTTTGTTGTATAACGCTCAAATCCGAGATTTTTGAACATTAATAATTTAGCATAAGAGCATCTCTCAATGCTGATCAAACATAACAAAGAAAAGCAACCCCTGCTTGTGTTGCTCCAATAATTCTCACACGATGCTCAATAGATACTATTTAGATTTTCTATCCAATTCGCTCATTCTGCTTACGATTCCCAAGGGCGAATTCGATAAATAACACCTAAAGATTCACAAATCTCGCGACATCGCTGCTCTTCAGCTTTTGTAATTGTCGTGTCAACTGTCGTCAAGACGACCTTAGGCACAAATTTGCGTGCTTCTCGAGCAAAATCTAACATGGCCTGATGAGATGCAGGCCCAAACTTCGGTCGAACTATCTGGTAATATCTCTCAGGATCAGGCGTATTTAGGCTGATCGAAAGCGTATCGATCAATCCCTCAAACTCAGGACAAATATCCCTTCCATGAATAAGGTTACCTAACCCGTTCGTATTAATGCGAATAGGTAGCGTTGGATAGTTCGTTTTAGCATAGCGAGCAACTTCCAATAATACTGTTAAGGCTTCCGTTGGTTCGCCAAAACCGCAAAACACAAGTTCAGAATACTGCGACATGTCAAACTTAGAAAACTCTGCCAAGACCTCATCAAGCGTCGGCGCATGGTCAAGCCAAAGTGCCCCGGATCCATTCATTTGATCCATCGTCTGTCTTAGACAAAACTTACACGCACACGGACATTTATTTGTTAAATTAACATATAATCCCGTATGAACTGGATATAATATCGTCATTTTTCTATCGGTCATGATGACACTCCTAGTGATTAATGAACGCTCAGTGAACGTAAAACTTCTTCAAAACAAACACCGTCCGTCAATGGAATATCGAGTTCGATCGATTTTTCGATACACTTTTTAATAAAAGCTGAGGCCTTACGAACAGACTTTTGAAACGGCACGCCATTGACAGCATCAGCACTGATAATTGCAGAAAAAATATCTCCTGTTCCTGAACGCTGCGTTCCAACGCGAAGACAACGTCTTATCTGGGCACCAATATTCTGCTCATAGCAATAATTTGCAATATAATCGCCTTGAGGAATACCTGTAATAACGACTTTCGTAGGCCCCATGTCTGAAAGCGTATGAGCCAACTGATCTACCAGTTTGATCGGCCAACGTTCTTCATGCGGGTACGGTATTCCAGCCAAAATGCAAGCCTCCGTCAAATTTGGCGTAAGAATATCTGCATATGCAAGCAACTTGCGCATTTCTTCGCACATTTCAGGGGTGTAGGTTGGATAAGTCTTGCCGTAATCCCCCATAACAGGATCAACAATAATAATATTATGCTCCGTGCGGAACTCTTTAAAAAAACGCAGTACAATAGATATTTGTTCTTTTGAACCTAAAAACCCCGTACTTATACCATCAAACTTTAAATCGAGCTTTTTCCATTCTTCAATATAAGGTTCCATGTGACGGGTAAAGTCTTCATAATAAAAACTCTGAAATCCTGTGTGATTGGAAAACAACGACGTCGGAAGCGGACAACATTGTATCTTTAGATACGAAATAATAGGCAATGCTACGGCAACAGAGCATCGTCCAAAGCTTGAAATATCATTGATAACAGCGATTTTTTTTTGATGATTATGATTAACAGACATTTTAGCCTTTAAGACTATCTTACAGCTTTTTGTGATTCTTTTAAGAGTTACTATAGAACAAATCTAGCTTCACGACCAAAAGTCACGTCGTATTGAGCGTCTCTCTGTAGTACGGAATTATGCAAACAATCTCAAATAGAGATTTAATTACATTTTTAAGTTCGTCTTTCTCCGCTTTCACGCGTACTACGGGCAAGCGCACAAAGCTGATCGACATGTTCATTGTGTTGGATGCCACAGTGAGCACGAACTTTTAGTATCTGAAGATTTGTAAATTTTTCAGCTTCTGCCCGGATCTCATTCACAAGTTCTATATTCTTTGAAGCCTTCATTGCGCCTGTAGAAACGCCTATGGCATAAGACGAATCGGAATATAATAATACTGGCAGCGATTTGTTTTTTATTTGCTGAAGCGCATGCAATATAGCTGTAAGTTCACAAAAATTATTCGTCGTGTGTGGAAAAAATTCCCACTTTTCGAGCGTATGATTTCCAAAAATCATAATAATTCCGAGCCCGCCAGGCCCTGGATTGGGCGCACAACCGCCATCTGTATAAACTACAATCGTGCCAGGTGGAATCGTATCACAATGCACAGGAATCTCAGGCGGCTCAAGGACTTCTGTTGTAACTACAGATGGTTTCTTCTTCTTAGAAGAAGTCTTAGTCTGTGGGGCAGACTTGGGCATTTCAAGATCAACCTCTTCGAGAACAGCCCCTTCAATATGCGATAAATTCGATAGTTTGGCACTATATGACGGCGCTGAAGCCGAGAGTTTATAGACGAATTTAACCGTTCCATCCTGCTCTATCGGCGACATTTGATCGTCAACAGGAACATAAACTTTAATATGCTCCTTAAAAAGCATACGAAGCCATTTCATCTCGTGCTCCAGTCATACTCCAAAGAATATGATTAAATGTCTTAGTATTTTCGACGATTGTAATTATTATGATGCTACTTTTGACTACCACCAAAAATGTAAACCATTATAATTATAGCAACAATCATAATTGCTAGACAAATTGAAACAACTAAAACAACAAAGTGTTTGTCATATAAATTTCTAAAGAAGTCTGCAATTGCTGATTTGATACGTGAGCAAGCACGTCCCACAGGCGAAACTCTAAATTTTATCATCGGTTTCGTCATAAAAAACCTCTGAATTAGAGAAAGTTCACCATGTACCGTCTCATTGCTGAATGTGCCATTAACGGCTCGCGCCTGCAAAAATTTCGTCTTTTGTTTATGAAATACTGGCGGAAGCTCATCTTCCTTAGCATTATTAAATCGAGCATTGTACGATGCATTGAATGACGGATTGCTCATTCTAAGCGCTTCTACATCATTCGTCTTCGCTAATTCGTCTTCGAAAGATGCCCCCATCAGAGTTTTACATTCATCAAGGTCTTCCTCGACACACTTGCGTGGCTGATAATTACCAGCAGGTTTCATCGAATGATGCGTCGTAATATTATATTCGGCACTATAGATATTCTGGCCAGGTGCCTGGGAAAGACCTGTTGAATCATACGAATTCGCATAACCGCTACCGTAATTCTCAATCGTAGTCTCCGTTATGCGACTCATATCATCCGTAGGCGCATAATCCCCTTCTTCTTCAAATTCATCGTAACCAATTTTGACGACGTTATTATCCGTCGTTCTATTGTTATCCGCGAGACGCTGCGCCATTTTTTGGCGAAAATTGTTGATCTCTGCCGAAGAAGTTGAATCGACAGTGGCCAACATGTCATCCTCAAATTCCTCTTCACTGGGCTTTTCAAAAAGTACCGTGCTGCAGGAACTAATGTCAAAACCGCTACTGCTCACAGCCTGGGTTGGCCCATTTAAAGGCTCATCAGGAACATCGGAATACGGTACTGTATTGGATGCACTCTGATATGTCTTGAGCCACTTCATATTCAGCAGAATATGTTGAAGCTCATCCCGCATCTCTCGTGCGTTATTAGAACGCATCGAAATATCTTTAGCAAGTGCTTGTCTAAAGAAATCATTTAAAGGACCATCGTTAAATGGCGCGGGAATCTTCGGAATTTCCTTAAGCTGCTTTTGTATAATTTCACTGAGTGATTTACCCGAAAATGCCTGTTTGCCTGTAATTAATTCATAAAATACGAGTGCAATGGCATATAAATCGGAATGAGGACCAAGATTTTTTCCGAAAAATTGTTCTGGAGGCATGTACTGGGGCGTACCAAAACCAACTGAATTCTGGAAAAATTGCTGCGTTAGATCAGGCTGTGTACCGTCAAATGCCTTCGCAATACCAAAATCAAGCAACTTAACAGTATCGGGCATGTTTGGCGTATGCACGACCATAATATTTGCCGGCTTGAGATCTCGGTGAATAATCGAATGCGAATGTGCCTCATAAAGCGCATCAAGAACCTGCGTTATAATCGACGCGGCATAATAAAATGAAACTGGCGCGTATTTTTTTATGATCTCTTCAAGATTCTGACCCTTGACGAGTTCCATGACAAGGTAAAGTGTACCATCAGGAAGCGCGCCATATTCATACAACTGAACAATATTAGGATGGCAAAGCTGTGATGCACACGAAACCTCACGTAAAAAACGCTGCTGCTGGTCGGGAAGCGCACCTGAATCTCCTGGACGAGAACACTTAATACCAACTTCAACACCAGTATTCAGATCTCGCGCACGAAAAACGTCGCCAAATCCACCGTCTCCAAGTTTGCCTTCAATAATATAATGGGATAATTGCTGCCCTATGTTCATTGTACTTAGCCAAATGCCAAACTGATATGGATATCAATTCTAAGTTACACAAACAGATCTATATGCGCATACATCTTATACTTAATCTTCGTCATTCGTTTCGGAGTTATTGCTCCACTCGCCCTCTACGAAGATCGACTCTCCATGCTGCCAACATTGTGCCGACATATTAACGGCTTCCGAAGAACACTGGATAATACATTCATCCAAGATCGATTCTCGTTCTGCATCAGAGGCTGTCTCGGGAATGAGATCGGAACAGGGAATTGCACAAGCTTCTTCCGTGCCATTGTCTAAGGCTTCTTCGAGCGTAGGACCAACTGCAGATGCTGAGTAAGCTTCTTCATGATACTTAATATTCGTGTCGCAGCGAATTAGATCGCTGTCACTGTCTTCATCCTGTACAACAGAAGATGGCGCCGATTCAGATTCGGAATACGGATTGAAAACAGGAATCTCTTCTTCTGCTATCTCTGATTCGGACTCTGTTTCGGCAGGCAAAACAGCTTCCGTGTTGGACGATTCTTCTACAATCTGTGTGGGTTGTTCAGTGGGATCAACTTGAACTATTGCTGATTCAGGTGTTGCAGGAGCTTGCACAACTTCTGGCGAAGAGCTGCAAGCACTTGTAAAAAGTGCTGTGAGCAAACTGATGCAAAATAAAAATGAAAACTTCATTATGACAACCACCCCACAAATTGAAATAAAACAAGACGTACAAAATGTACGCACAAGTAGGTGTTATAGGCCTAAAATACTTTAGGTGCAATAAGGCTCAACGAAAGCACAATAAATACCACTTACAAATATCGACTCGCCTCAGGCCAGAAGGGGTAGCGGCGTATTCCAAAAAGCAAAAGGCTGCAGATCCGAAGATTCAAACGCAATCAACAAAAACGCCTTTTACGCTGCAAGACGCATAAAATAGAAAATCTGCAACTTTTGCGATTGGAATAGCCGCTCAGGGGGACACTTCCCCCTCATGAGCAAAACTTAAACCTCAAAATTTAATAAGATCATCAAGGTCATTTTCAGTTTTTGATGTATCCGGCTGCGCGTGTTCTTCTGTGGAGATCCCATCATCCTTAGAAGATTTTTTTGAATTTTCAATTTCTTCACGAGCTTTTTGAGCCATTGCAGCGTGCATATCAAAATCTTCTTCAACATCCTGACGATCCGCGGTATTCGCATGAATCATATCGAGCTCAGTATAGGCGAAGCCTTTGATCACCATATCTTCAGGCGCAACTTTAGCCACCACCTCTTCAGGATCCGTAGGCTCGTCGGGCGTAAGCTGAAGCTGTTCCACGACGGGCTTTTGCGGTCCTTTTTGTTTGAGTTCTTCAAGCTCGCGGAGAGCCTCTTCGCGTTCACGAAGTGCCTGTTCTCGAACCGCAGCCTGGCGCTCGGCAATGAGACGCGCAACGCGTTCTTGATGGGATTCATGAATGACAGGTGTTTCGGGCTCATCATCTAATTCGAGCTTAAGACGATTCTGCTCGCGAGACGCGGCTTCTGATGCAGCTTTACGCGCCTGCTCTTCTTCAAGTTCACGAAGCTGAGCTGCACGCTCGTCTTCGACAGAAAGCGTTTTGACATGAAGATGATCAACGGCATCAGCGGGATGCGCATCAAGTGCCTCGAAACTTGCCGAACCATCCTCGTTAAGAATAAGGCGCTGAGATGCAAAAGCCTCTTCTCGTCGACGCGCCTGCTCTTCTTCGAGTTCACGAAGCTGAGCCTCTCGCTCTTCCAGCGCTGCACGAGCAGCACGAGCTAGACGATCATCTTTAGCCGCTGCAGGCTTGGTTACTGCTGGTTTTGAGGTCACTTCCTCTTCATCGAGCGTCATCTTGAGACCGTAGGTCAACGACGGCGCATCGCTTTCGAAAAGCTTCGAAAAATCGCGTGCCTGAACATCTTCAAAATCTGCTTCGACAGACGATGTCTGACGCGATTCACGCGCTTGCTCATAGACAGACTTAACCGCTTCTGATTTGCTGGCAGACTTCGTTTCAACAGGCTTAGCAGGCGCTTCCTCTTCATCGAGCGTCATCTTGAGTTCGCAAGGCGGTTTCTTTTCATCATTAAAGAAATCACCCGAAAATGAATAATTCTTAGCATTTTCTTCGACATTATCGGAAGAACCATCGTCGTACTGTGGAATGGCATTCTCGTCGAGATTGTCAAAAAATGAATTAAAGTTCTTACCTTCAACCGCATTTTCATCATGCGTTGATTCAACTTCAACATGCTCACGGATCGAATTATCTTCGGCATCATCACTGCTAAAGAACGAACTAAAATCCTTAGCTGGTCTGGCAGAATCATCGTGCGCTAAATTTTGTTCAGCTGCTTGCTCATCTTCGACACTCGCACGCAAAGAAGCATCTTCCTTATCATCATCCTTAAAGAATGAACTAAAGTCTTTCGCTGGCTTAGCTGCGTTATTATCCGACTGCGCCTCATCCGTGTAATGCTCTTCGCCATCGTAATTCGGACGTGATTCCTCATCTTCCTTATTAAAGAAACTGCTAAAATCCTTGGCTGGTTTCGCATCGTCCAAGGCCTTTTCGCTTTCTTCGTTTGCACGACGTGCTGCATCATCAGCAGTGTCGTCGTCTGAGAAAAAGCGAGAACTCTTTTCTACAGAATCGTCACTCATTTTGAGCGTTTCGTGAACGAATTTTTGCGGTTCAACCGAAAGATGCGACTCTTCCTGATCGACACCTTTGGCCAATTTCTCGCGTACAGCACGCTGAACTTCGCGCTGCTTTTCTTGGAACAAAGCATCGGCACGAGCCTCGCTTTCTTCTTTGGCTGTGTGAAAACTGTTGTCAACATAGCCATTTGCGAGTTGGTTGGGATCGACACCTGCCTGTTCCAAAATCGCACGCGCTTCTTCATCAAGACCCGGAACTTCAATGCGACGTTCGGGCATTTCCATGAGGCCTTTGGTGAAAATATTATATTTCGCGATGACGCCCGTCTGCGGAAGCTCAATCACTTTACCGCGAAGCGCTGCAAGAGCCAAGATCGTCAAAATTGCCGAGTCGTAGTACTTAGGAACAGGATATTGCGATGGTTTTAGGAACGCATCGCCATACTTTTTCTTGTTATCTTCTTCGAACCACTGCGCAACAGGCTCAAGAATACTGCCGATCATATCAAAATTGCCATTGCATAAACACGCGAGCGCCGTGTTGAGACAATCATATCGACGAATCTTCGGCAAAATCGAAGCAGGGGGATTGCCGCGAAGCGAGTCACGGGCCTTCGCATAAGTACTAAGGGCAACCGTTGCTTCATCGTCAAATCCACGTCCAATGGCAGCGATGACTCCAGCGTAAATGACCGCACAAAGTCCTGCTAATTCGTAAAAATCAGCGCAGAATTGACGCCTAAAATACGAAGTCATTAAATTGGCTTCGCCCATAATGCCTTCAGGCGCAGTCTGGCCCAAAACCATCATCAACGGCAAACCATACGTCGCACTAAATTCAAGCGTCAGCATCGGCATGCCGCTAATAATTCCAAGTTCGACAGGCATGATACGGCGCGTCATAAACATCTCAGGCGGCTTAAGATCAAGGTGCATGGATGCACGATCATGCAAACAACGCGCTGCCATAAACATGTCATCGATGACATCAAAAATATCATCACCAGCTGCAAACCGAAGCTGTGAGCGTTGCAGATACCAGTCTAAATTGCGGTAATCTGCTTCATCACAGTGCTTGCTGAAAAAATCTGCGCATTCCGTCAAGCGAGCATCCACAGCCTCAAGGTCAATGCCCTCTATGCGCGCCGCTCCGCGCGGTTCCGACTGAAACTCGTTCACGACCTTCGGCTCAAAAGACTCATCCATTGGGGCCGCTTTCTTCTGATTCTCTGTTGTCTCGCTCATGGTTTGCTCGCCGCTTGTTTGTGGCCTTGTGGGCCGATTTCTATCGCTTTGCTCACTGCAAATGCACGTCTAAAACTCGCAAATATTTATTAATATTTTTACATTAGGGGGAAGTCTCCCCCTGAGCGTCTATCTGCTTCGCCAAAGCGCAGCTTCTACGAAGCTGCTTCCTTTGGCTTCACAGATACGCCGCTACCCCCTCTCAAGCTCAGGAGGTTGAACAAATATAAGAACTAATCAATACCAAGCTGTTCACGCGTGAAATAGCTCGGCTCTGAAGAATCGTAACGAAGCTCACGTTTGGGTTCAAAGTAAACGAGAGGCGCTTCAAACGCATCCTGTGCACTAAAGAACTTCGTGAGACGTTTTGAGATCTGAACCAAATGCATAAAGTCTGCGGCGTACGGCGTTTCAATAAAACCAAGTCTAAACGCTGTTTCACGCACTTTCGGAAGCGGTACGACGCCGACACTGCCAGCATTGTCACACTGCAAAAGACCCATGACAGCCAATTCACGCGTGATCCACAAAATTTCGTACGTCAACTGACACTGCCCGATATTTTGCCAAAGCGCCGAAATCACGTCTTGAACGTTGTCCGATGCCAAAATCTCACGAACGCCTTTATCACCAAGTTTGAGCAGCGAACGTCGGATAATGAGAAGCCAATGGAGATTGCCAAGATCTTCGGCTCGGCCACCCATACCACCATCCATCAAGTCACAAACAAGTTTATCAATGGCTTTTTTGGAGCGCATAAGATTGGAATAGAGCCCCATCTGATCGAGAAGTGCAAACGACTGTCCGCCTCGACTCGTATTCAGTCGACCACCATAGCGGAACAATTGAAGTGCAAGTGCCGCAAGGCGGAAAAGACCATAGGCAGCATCCTCTTCAAACGATTCAGCTGTAAAACCATAGTCTGCAGCGGTGAGTAAACGACCACCCGGACGCGTACGCCACCAGCTCTGAATCGCATGGACATTGTCCGTTACGAGTTCCTCATCCAAGCGGAACTGTTCAATGCGAACTTTAGGTGCACTGTCGAAATCGCCATCTTCATTCTCTTCTTCTTCGGCATCAGCTTCTTCAAACGCTTCTCGTACCAACTGAAGGGGAGTTTCATCAAACTTAGGTTTAACCGGATTCACAATCACTTCGACGTGACTTGTAGAGCTGACAGGCGATTCCATCATCATCGGCATCATCATCGGAGCAGCCATAACAGGCGCAGCTACAGGGGCGGGCGCGGCTACAGGGGCGGGCGCGGCTACGGGGGCGGGCGCGGCTACAGGGGCGGGCGCGGCAACAGGGGCGGGCGCAGCAGCTACAGGGGCGGGCGCAGCTACGGGTGCGGCTACCTCTACGTCACTGGATGCTTCTTCCTCTTCACTTTCTTCGTCAGACGCGCCCTCGTCTTCATCATCGCTACCAGATGAAGATACCTCATCGTCATCCTCCTCCGAAAGATCGTCGGCATCATCATCGTCATCGTCGTCATCGTCATCCATGCTTTCTTCATCCAAAAGATCATCGATATCGATAAGCTTGATCGTTTTTTCCATGGCTTCTTTACCGAGCTCACTCAAGCCCCAACGAATACCTACAGTTTTGATATGCTCACTAGCTTCAAGCCAACTAACCCATGATCTAAAATCAACGAGTGTCGGCGTAACACCGGGATAAACGTAACTCGTGATGTAACGATACATCTCATTGGTCGAATGAAGACGTTCTGCCAATGCATCCATGATGTATTTCATCAATATTTCATTTTTTTGCGTAAGATGCGTAAACAAATGACGTTTTCTGTCTTCAGGATCAATAATTTTAGAAAGCTGCGTAAGAAATTCGCCAGCCTTAATGCTTTTTTCGTCTGTGCGATCGATATTCAGGAAATTGAGAACGGTATCAAAACGCTCTTTATCAAAGAAGTCGTGCTCTTTAAAAAAGCGCTTCAATCCTTTGAGATCCGGCTTTTCCTTAAGGATAAAGTTCACAACAAGACCGAGTTTCGGCAAAAGTTCATTGGGCTTACAACCCTCTAAAACGGCAAAATTAATTTCCTGCATTCTGGACCTCTGTTAAAGCTGCGCGAGCAGCAGTTAAAAAACGCGTTCTAATTTACACTTACAAGGCGGTAATTCGCAAGCAAGGACGGGCATTTTTCGCTAGCAATCGAACATAATCCGCGCGTGGATCACAAAACAGAGTTATCCTTAAAAAATACAAAAAAAGCCGCACGAAATAACATCGACGGCTTAGATCACGGATACACTACTTTATTAATTATAGATAACCAACACGATGGGTGCGAAGCGGTTTGCCTTTTTAAGTCATTGTGTCACGACGTTGAGGCGCCGCGGCTAGAGGGGGTAGCGGCGTATTGATGTGCACACATCAATAGCCGCTCAGGGGGACACTTCCCCCACCCAAAATACTAGATAATTTTGCGGAACATACGATTCCAACGGGGACCATTCGCGCCACCGGACCACCACAAGATCTGTGCACGACCTTTGATATTATCGATGGGAACCTGTCCCCAACAGCGAGAATCGAGGGAATTATCGCGATTGTCGCCCATCACGAAGATATGGCCCGGTTTTACCGTAATTGGGCCGAAGTGATTTTGCGGAATCTCATGTGTCATCGTAGTAAATTCGGCATTTCCGTGTCGGTTATGATTCCAATAACCCTGACGGCGATCACCTGGGAAGAACTTATCAAGTACGGTATGTTCATAGTAGGGTGTCGCTTGAATGGGTTCGCCATTGACCGTTACGACCTGGCCGATCACCTCAATGACATCGCCTTCAACACCGATAATACGTTTAATATAGTCTTTTTCGCCTACGATCGCTTCTGGGCGCATGCACAGAGAACCTGTTTCAGCAATATGGCGCATCGCTTCTTTTTGTGGGAAAGCGAAAACGACGACATCACCGCGCTGAGGTTTTGAGAAATTGATGACGTAGCGATCTAGAAAAGGCAGACGCACACCGTAACTCAACTTTGTGACGAAGAGTTGATCTCCCTCGAGGAGGGTTGGCACCATAGAGCGCGTTGGAATTTTAAAGGGTTCTACTAGAAAAGTTCGCAGAACAAGGGCGAAGAGGAGCGCAAAGAGGAGGCTCTCACCGACTTCGCGGGCGCTACTTTTTTTGAAAGGCTTAAGTGTAGTAGAAGCGATCTGATTGACGATATTCAACGCATTGAGATCGACGCCTTGTTGAGAATCGAGTGATGCGCGGAGCGTATCGCTTGCTTTTTGAAAAGAAGCAGCAATTTCGGGCGAAATTTTCTTTTGAGCGCGTCGAAAAGTTTTATGAGTTTCATTAAGAATGCGTTTAGCTTCTTTTCGACCTTCTGGAGAGGAATCGAAAGCGGGCTGAACGTCGTTGGCAGAAGCTTTTGCGTCGGAGGATACCGGTTGAGAAGCCGTTATATTGTCTTCATTTACAGCAGCATTAGCCTGGACGTCGACAGATTTAGACGAAGTTTCCGACGAATGATTTTGTGAGTCCAAGGGACACTCCTTGCAGGAATAGGCAAAAAAAGGCCCCTCTCAGCTTTGGCCGAGAGGGGCTGAGATGGATCAGGCGATGAACTACATAATATCGGACGAATCGACTCGGAAGAGCTGTTGACCGAGGAAGATAAGATCACCGTGAAACAGCTGGCAGCGTTTCGAGAGTTTAAACCACGTACCATTTGAAGACCCCATGTCGAGGAGATAATAATTTCCATCGTCGCGGGGGAAGATCTGAGCGTGTCTACCACTCATGAATCGATCGCGGTTAAAGATGATATCGCCCTGTTCGCGGCCGAAATTTGCACCAGCTTCGGAGAGGCAATAGATATTTTGGGTAATATTGCCGATACCGATTTGAACGAGCTTAAAGTCGCCGCCGCTTGGGGGGGATCCCATGTAGCGCGTACCGTCTGTACTTTTAGCTTTTGTAGAGACGACCTGTTCGAAACGTTCGAAGCGGAGGAGCTCACGTCCAGCGAGGAAACAGTCACCGGGAGAGAGTCGAACTTCGCCGCGCGTACGAAGGAAGGTACCATTGAGACTATTGAGATCTTCGATGAAAAGCGTACGACCTTCGACGATCAGACGAGCGTGTCGGGGCGAAAGAAAAGCATCGGAAGGAAATCGAGAATCGCCGCTGCGACCGAGAATCGTCTCATTGTATTTGAGCGGGATGCGAGCTCCATCGGTACTATCTTCATTAATGGCGATCAAAGAGACATCGATATTGATGCTCTGAACTTCGATCGGCTCGAAGACGCGTTTTTCGGCATAATCGCTAAGGTAAGCGGCACACTGTCCACAATAGCGATTAGACCTTGGATTGACAGCACCGCAGCTTCGACATTCTACTTCATTTTCACCAGGCTGCTGGCTATTATAGATTGAAGAAATACTGGGATTTGCCCCACCATCGTGGGAGGAAGAACGAAGCTTTTCGAGACTGGGATAGCGTTTCGCGGTAGAGGCATGTCTACCTTCACTCTGAGAGAGAATGTCTACCAGAGCTGACGCCAAACGTTCATCATTCGCATTATTTCCATTCAATGCCATGGATGAGCTCCAACATTTCTGGATAGGGATTGGGATCCTGTTTTCAGAATCACTCGGAATAAGCGATAAAAAGCCACCCAAGATGCCGTAAGCCGTAACGTTAAACACCCTGACCAAGCAGGTGGGACCCGTGATGGAGGCGGAAAGTATCCTGAACTCGCAGGCGCGCTCGCCGATTCTCCGGGGACAGGCCCCGTATTAACGTCTTAGGGGTTTAAGCATATCTGGCATTTCGCGAACACCGCAGGCAGCCTAATGTCTCTTTATCACGCCTTTACACCAAAACGCAAGTACCGCGCGAGGGGTGGTCAATAAAAGTTTTTGATTACTAACAAAACAAAAAAGGCACCTGCCTCAGCAGATGCCTTTTTTATTCATGCAACAAATGCAGAATTATTCCTCTGCGGAACCCGTAGAAGGAACGAACGCTTTACGCGTACGAACCGTCTTAAGACGAGCAGCTTTACCACGGAGATCACGGAGGTAATAAAGCTTAGCACGACGAACGTGACCAAGAACGACGACTTCGATCTTGGCAATTTTCGGGCTGTGGATGGGGAACGTACGTTCTACACCGCAACCATAGGAGATTTTGCGAACGGTGAAGGTTTCACGGCAGCTACCGCCACTACGACGAATAACGGCACCTTCGAAAATCTGAATACGCTCTTTGTCGCCTTCCTTGATGGAGCAGTGAACACGAACGGTGTCACCAGGACGGAAATCAGGAATGTCAGAGCGAAGCTGTTTCTTTTCAATAGCAGAAATAATCGGGCAAGTCATGGTTATTAAACTCCTACAATGGATTACAAAATTGACCGCGACGCGGCCATATGCCTTACGCGCGCTCAACTGTCAAGTGAAATAGACCGCTTCAAGTCGATTTTGAAGGATCTTCATCCGCCTGCCCAGCGGACTTCTTACGGCGGCGCCGTTTGAGAGGGGGCTGAGCCAGACCGACTAAAATTTTGTCTTCAAGGCTCATGGTCTCGCTTAGACGCACGTACAACTCGGGACGGCGCGCTTCGGTACGACGAATCGACGCCGCACGACGCCATTTCGCAATGGCTTCGTGGTTACCTCCCAATAGAATGTCCGGCACACGTTCACCCCGAAATTCGACCGGGCGCGTATACTGCGGATATTCTAGCCAGCCTTCCGAAAAACTCTCTTCAACCGAGGATTCCTCGTTGCCAAGGACTCCAGGCCAAAGCCGAGCAATCGCGTCCCCCATGACTGCAGCCGCTAGCTCGCCACCAGTCAGGACATAGTCCCCTATCGAAAGCTCTTCATCAACGTACGCCCGTACGCGTTCGTCAACACCTTCATAGTGACCACACACAAACGCCACAGATTCATACGCCGAACTTATCCGCTGCGCTGTTGCCTGATTGAATGGCTTTCCCTGCGGACTCGTCAAAATCACGTGTATCCCTGGATGGTCCGCACGCGCTTTCTCTATCGCACTGACGATCGGACCAGGCATCATAACTTGACCCGCTCCACCGCCATAAGGCGCATCATCTACATGATGATGCTTATCTGTGGTAAATTCTCTTATCTGAATAAAGGAATAACTCAGTTTCCCAGACGATATCGCCCGACCTAAAATTGAGCTCCGCATTGCTGTCTCGAAATACTCCGGAAACAACGACACAAAACATAAATGACTCATGACTAAGCCTCTTCGTTGTAGACTGCGTCTATTTGAGCCATCCATTCTCCGTCAACTTCGATCGTTCCTGACTCGGCGTCAACTTTTCCTATGTACTCAGATACAAAAGGTACAAAGCCTGATGCATGACCTACCGTTGAGGTCCGAGCATAACATAAAAGCTCGTGCGCCCCACTGGGCATAACACTCTTCACTTTTCCCCAATCATGCCC
The DNA here is from genome assembly GCA_045599585.1 of Myxococcota bacterium. Classification (GTDB taxonomy): domain Bacteria; phylum Myxococcota_A; class Bradymonadia; order UBA4248; family UBA4248; genus RGIG464. The sequence goes on along the minus strand of JAZRWH010000062.1, from coordinate 24,838 downwards.
CTCTTTGTCGGTAATTCGCATACCTACAAGATCACATACATAAAATGCATCTTGAAGCGGCTTCAGTGCAGAACGATCTACATAAACATCCTGCCCCGTTAGAAGAAAAGCCTGGTCACGATCTGTTACGCCTTCAAGCGTTAATGCGAAAAATCGACCACACTTCTGACTGCGGATAACCTTGTAAGCCCTTTGATCTACTCCAAGATACACCGTCTTTACACGCGACAACGTCGGACTGTCCGCATCATCTGCAAACACCCTTACGGCGCCTTGTATGCCATGTGCACGGCCTGTTACGCCCACTTTTAAGCGCGTCTCTGTCACCTTGTTCTCTCAAAAAAAAGCACCAAACTACCCAAAAGCAGTATTGGTGCAAAACCTTTACTAAGCCTGGTTACTCGACAATCTCAAGTACGACCCGTTCGTGAAGCTTGGCCGCAGCTGCATTCACAACTGTTCTAAGCGCCTGCGCTGTCCGTCCCTGTTTGCCGATAACCTTTCCGTAATCTCCGGCACCTACGCTCAACTCAAGAACCGTTTGACCGCCATTCTTGACTTCCTTCACACAAACTGCATCAGGATCATCAACAAGCGTCTTCGCTATACATTCAATTAGCTCTTTCATCGGTCCTCTCTCCGTGTACCAGAATCACCGAAATATGACTTACTTGGCAGCTTTCGCTTGGGCGATAAGCGATTTGACCGTATCGCTGGCAATCGCACCTTTGGCAAGCCACGCATCAACTTTTGCAAGATCAAAGTTGATTTTGTGGGGATTGCTGACCGAATCATACGTGCCAAGCTGTTCGATATAACGACCGTCACGAACGTTGCGGCTATCCGTTGCTACGAGTTTGTAAAAAGGACGGTGCGTCGCACCATGTCTCTGAAGTCGAAGACTTACTGCCATCTTTCCTCCAATATCTTTCTTAGAATCAAATCTGCGCATGCAGCTTTAAGGATTAAACCTGCCCGGCTCACTGCTCAATCCGGGCAGTCCAGACAAAAACGCGGGCGGTTTTATGCGTTCCTCAAAAACTTGTCAAGCCCTTTACTCGCCCATCGCTCCGTATTCTCACTCTTTCTCGACACGCTTATCCTTAATGATACCAAAATTTTGACTTCTTTCGTAACTTTGTTTGACAAATACTGTCTCTCTGACTAAACCAAGGCGCTTATTTTCCAGTGATATTCTTCGCTGGTTCGCTGGTCTGTGCTCTCCAAAAACGCACTTCACTTGAAAACCCATTTCACAGACTGTTCACCCAACTTCATTCTCAAATTGCCAGTATAATCAAACATTTCTTTTCAAATATATTGCCTCCGCGTAACGCTCACCCTCTAGAGAGGGTAGCGGCGTATCTCGCAAAATAGCGCCCAGCTATCGCGTACAGGCAGCAACGCTGCATGCTATATCTAAATACGCAACTTGCGAGATAGACGCTCAGGGGGACACTTCCCCCCCATTAAAATATCCCTAAACTGTTCCCAATAATTCAATTATCGTCTTCTAATCTTATTCAAGACGCTCAGAAGGCGGTTCTGCCGCCGGTTCAACTCTAAACAAGGATCGTTTTCTCCATGGCTTCAAAAGCAATCCGCTGCTCCTTCTGCGGCAAAGAAAAAAAAGATGTTCGCCGACTCATCTATCGCAAAGACACTCCTGAACGAGGCGTCTGTATCTGCGATAACTGCATCACGCTCTGTAAAGAAATCATGGCTGAAGAAAATGCCAAGACCGAACCCGCTGCCGAACATCCCCTTCCCTCCGCAGCCGATATGCTCCCAAGACGCATCAAAGCATTCCTCGACGAAAATATCGTCGGTCAGGAACGCGCTAAAATTGCCATGAGCGTCGCTATCTACAATCACTACAAACGTATCGAAAACATCAAGAGTGACGAAAAAGATGACGTTGCACTCACCAAAGGCAACATCCTCATGATCGGCCCTACCGGGTGCGGCAAAACCCTTATCGCTCAAACTATCGCAAAACTCATCAACGTCCCCTTCGCGGTCGCCGATGCCACAACCCTCACCGAAGCCGGCTACGTCGGTGAAGACGTCGAAAATATCATCAAAAATCTCTGGCTCGCCGCAAATAAAAATATCGAACAAACCGAACGCGGTATCGTCTGTATCGACGAAATTGATAAAATCGCTACCCGCGGTGCCGGCGGTCGCGATGTCGGCGGCGAAGGCGTACAACAGGCACTCCTCAAAATGATCGAAGCCGGAAACGTTACCTTCTCTCCCGATGCTACGAAAAATCGCCCGGGACAACAGGATCTCATCCGCGTCAATACCACTAACATCCTCTTCATCTTTACTGGCGCCTTCAATAGCCTCGCAGACATCATCGAAAAACGCGTTGGCGAAACTGGCATGGGCTTCACTTCCGATAACTTGAAAAAATCAAGCAACGATCAGTCTAAACTCATCGCTCAGGCAACAACTCAGGATATCGTCAAATTCGGACTTATCCCCGAATTCATGGGCCGTATCCCCGTTATCGTCACGCTCGACGAACTCTCCGAAGACATGCTGCTCGACATTATCTATAAACCTAAAAACAGCATCCTCCGCCAATACGTGCGCCTCTTCCAGTTCGAAAACGTTAAGCTCAACGTCACTCACGACGGACAGCTCGCAATCGTTCGCGAAGCAATTCGCCGTAAAAGCGGCGCTCGCGGCCTCCGATCCATCTTCGAAGAAGTTATGCTCGATATCATGTACGAAATCCCTTCGATGGACAACGTTCTCGAAGTCATCATTAACGAAGATGTCGTGCTCAAAAAATGTGAACCCATCCTCCGCTTCGTACAAAGCGCATCGTAACAAATGAAACAACCAGCGTCCCCAAACACGCTGGCATCTCTGCGCATTTAACCCGCTTCAAGCGTTTATACGCCATACACACCGCGCCACTTCGCGCGGTGCTTTTGTGTCAGTCAAACCTTAGCCGTACAACCCCATCCCTTCGGTTGTCGTACTCCTAAACCTGACCACCCCCTCGTAAATCAAAACACTTTCGATAAGGCATACTCAAAATGACAAACAAAACGCCCGCCTTCCGCTCTGGTTTTATCGCCCTCGTCGGCCGTACCAACGCAGGCAAATCTACTCTCGTTAACGCCCTCACCGGCGAACGCGTCAGTATTACAAGCTCCAAAGCTCAAACCACACGCAACAAAATTCGCGGTATCGTCAATCAACCTAACGCCCAATTCGTCTTCATCGATACCCCGGGTCTTCACGACTGGCTCAAACGTACCCTCAACCAAGTTATGATCCAGTCCGCTCTGTCGAGCCTCGGTGACGCCGACTGTATCCTCATGCTCATCGATGCAAAACACTGCCTCACCAAAGACAACGAAATCGAAGAAATCGAAGCGGGACTCATCGACGCACTCAAAAAAGTAAATAAACCCGCCATTCTCGCAATCAACAAACTCGATATGCTTTCCGATCCCGCTCGCGTCCTCCCCATCATTGCCAAATACAGCGAAGCCTATCCGTTCAAAGATATCGTCGCCGTCAGTGCACGCAAAAAACGTGAACTCAATACGCTCCTCGATTGCATCTCCAAACTCCTCCCCGAACAGGTCGCGCTCTACCCCGAAGACCTCTACACCGATCAATCTGAGCGGTTCCTCGCGTCCGAAACCATCCGCGAAGTCATCTATTATCAGATGAGTCGTGAACTCCCCTACTCCGCCGTCGTCGAAATTGATGACTTCAAATCCCTCCGTGACCGCGGCCGCATCGAAATCAAAGCCACCATCTACGTCGAACGCGAAAGCCAAAAAGCAATCTTCGTCGGTAAACGTGGCGCTCAAATCAAAGCCCTCGGCATCGCCGCTCGCGAAAAACTCGCTCACGTCCTTGACGCAAACATCCAGCTCGAACTCGTCGTTAAAGTCAAAGAAGAATGGAGCGAAAATATCAAAGACCTCCGCGAATTCGGCCTCTCCGAAAACTAGTCTTCTCATACCTGGACGCCCTACCTGGACGCCCTTTCGCGTATCCCTCCCCCGCAGAATCTAATCAAACGATTCACTTTAACGCTCATCCGTACATTACCTTATATATTATATAGGAGGACCCACATGACAAAACGTCAACGCCTTCCGATCATCGCCCTCGTCGGTCGCCCGAACGTCGGCAAATCGAGACTCTTCAACCGATTCGTTGGCTCACGAAAAGCCATCGTCGAAAACACCCCTGGCGTCACACGCGATCGTAACTACGGCCGCGGCAAATGGGATCATAAACCCTTTACCGTTATCGATACCGGCGGTTTTGAACCCGATTCCGATGACATTCTCCTCGAACAAATGCGCGTACAAGCTCAACTCGCCGTCGAAGAAGCTGACGTCATTCTCTTCGTCGTCGACGCACGCGCCGGCCTCATCCCAGCTGACGAACAGATCGCTTCAATCCTCCGAAAATCCAACAAACGCGTCATTCTCGTCGTCAATAAAATCGATACGCCAAAACTCATCGACCTCTCCTACGAATTCTACGCTCTCGCGTTCGAAGAAATGTTCGCTATCTCCGCTGAACACGGACTCAATTTCAGCGAACTCGCGGACGCCGTCACCAGCGACTTCAAAACTGAAGACGAAGACGCAAACGCACACCGCAAATTCGAACTCGATAACGACTTCGGTGAGTTTACCGATGAATACGTCGAACGCTTCGGAGAATATCCCAAAGGCTATGTGCCAGCAGAAGAAGGCGAAGAGGGTGAGTTCGAATACGCTGACGATGAAAACTACGAAGCCTCCGACGAAACTTATGACGAAGATGTCGATTACGGCGAAGCCGAAGACGATGCCGACGATTTCAACGACAATGCTGAAGAAAGCGACAACAATACCTTCGAATCAGATGATGACGCCGACCTCTACGAAGTTCCCGCCACGGCTCACGAAGAAGGTGCCCTCGAAGCACGCGTTCTGACCGAAACCATCTCTATCGCCGTCTGTGGTAAGCCTAACACGGGCAAATCCACCCTCATTAACCGACTCCTGGGCTACAAACGTCTCCTGACGGCCGACATCGCTGGTACAACCCGTGACACGATCGACACCGAACTCGAAGGCAAGGACGGTCAGCAATACCTCCTCATCGATACCGCCGGTATCCGCCGTAAATGCACCATCAGCCAGCGCATCGAAAAATTCTCGATCGTCAAAGCTCTCGATGCCGTCGAACGCGCCGACGTCGTGCTTATCGTCGTCGATGCACGCCAAGGTGCCACCGACCAGGATCTTAAAATCGCTCAAATCGCCGTTGAAAAAGGTTGCGCCATCGCCGTCCTGCTCAACAAATGGGATCTCATCGAAGCCAAGACCGATCAGACCGCAAAAGAATATATCAAAGCGGCCAAAGAAAAATTCTCTTTCATCGATCATGTACCTATCTTCACGATCAGCGCCCTCACAGGCACGCGTACTCACAAAATCCTCGATATCGCTAAAAAATTGTATATCCAGGCCAGCGTCCGCGTCCCCACAGGCGAACTCAACCGCGTCTTCCGCCGCATCCTGGCCTCCCACAACCCGCCAACCGTCGGCAGCCGCTCCCTCAAATTCTATTTCGCTCAGCAGGTCGCCATCCGTCCGCCGACTTTTGTCATTCAGGCAAATGCTCCCGAAATCATTCCGACCGACTACAAACGTTATATTATGAACCAACTCCGCGCCTTCTATGGCTTCGAAGGTACCCCCATCCGCGTCATGTTCAAAAAACCTGCAGGACGCCGCAAATGGACCGATCGACGCGGTTAATATCATATAATTTTACCACATTATATTTTCTATTTCGTCGGCTATCGGCGATATAAAAAAAAAGAGCGAGTATATAACTCGCTCTTTTTTTATATCTGCGCCGATACGCCGCCGTGCGCGTCTTCTCACCGCCTACGGCGGCTCAATACGACGCGCACCCATCTAATATTATTTAATTTCAAACAATTTTAATACTTATTTTGTCTTGACAAATACTTTTTTTTTTTAAGCACAGAAAGCTTTGATTAACTCAAAGCCTTCTGAGTATTATGGAGTAAGATAATGAGACCATCTATTAACGAAGTTAAGATCAAAGAAATCAAGTCTAATCTCAGACAAGCTCTGCCCAAATTGAGTTCTGCAGTAAACTACTTACTTAACAATCCAATTGCCGATGCACTCGGGCTTAATTTATCAAACCATGAGAATCTTGCTTCATTGCAATTAGTATTGCCAATGTTGTCTCTGCTTGGATACGAGATTTTTTTCAAAGATGGACATCTCGAAGTATGGAGTGAATCCGCTTTAGGAGCTCACAATAAAGCAGAAAAAGTTGATTATGCCATATTCATTAATCCAGAAAATCCTGTACCTAGAGCAATTATTGAAGTCAAAGCTATATCAAAAATAGACAAAGAACGTAACGATTATGGTACAGCAGGTAAACAAGCTGATTGTTATTATCAGAAAAAACGTGATGCCATTTATTTAGCTATCGTTACAAACGGTGAAAAATACTGGCTCCTCAAACGTAAACAAGGTATTGGAAACGAGAAGCAACTTGCTGCTTCAAAAGAAGACGAAAAATTTGAATTTACACTTAATAATTTATATTCTGAAGAAAAACTTGACTTATTTGTTCGTCTTGCCTCCCGACCTGTTATTGCCGCATTTGCTATCTCAAATTGTTCAACAGAAGATTATGACTCTTATGTCAATGAAACGCTTCAAAATTTAAAACTACGCCAAACAATTGCTGAAAAATGTTTAGATCTATCTGCTGATCTTTTTGAACGTTTCTATGCCAATAAGCCAGAATCAATAAAGTCCGATATTCTTACACCTGCTGGACGAAATAAAGATATTAACGATTTCTCACGAGCAAACAAAAAAACTAAAGAAGAAAATTATAATGATTGGTTAACAAATGAAGTTGCTCTTGTATGTTCAATCTATAAAGATCTCAAAAAAGCTGATGAAACTAATATTTCTGGAAATGTAGTAACATCCGTTTCTATTGAACCCATCAATTCCACTCCATCATCAGTCGTTTCAGACGAAATTACTAAACACACTGATTACACGATAAATAGCAATAATACTCAACCAGAAAATTCTAATAACACTACTGTCGAACAAGACACATCTAAACAGTCTAATATATCTAAGCAATCCATAACGACAGAAATAGAACTTAAAGTTTTAGATACTATAAAAACAATTCTATCAGAAGTAGAATTAAAACATGAACTTAAATATAGTGATGACTCAGCTGGCAACCGTATATGTTTCTTTTTAGACGACAGACCTCAAGAACAAATCAATATAGAAGTTCAACGATGCAGAAGTTGGGTTGTTGGGTATGGTGGACAGCATGATATCAATAATGGATGTCTTGTATTCAACCCCAAATATCTTGGAGACTTCAATCTTGACGGCTACCCGCTCGAAAAATATGAAACGGAAAGTACTCGATGCGAAGTCGGAAGATATCCACGATTTCTTATTCACTCATTCGAAGATATTCTAATTCTAAAAGATGTTCTCATCCACTGCTTCCAAGCAGCTGATTAATACACATAGACAAGATAAAGAAATAATGAAAAGCGCCCTTGGGCGCTTTTTCTTATTTTCTTTTCGTAATTACGCTACTCCATAAGCATCGATTAAGAAATTTAAGACTTGTCAAAGTCAATAACTGCAGAGATTACGCCATATTTACCGCATAGATGCCATAAAACGTCCAGCTCATATTCGTCACATGTGACGTATCTCAATCAATAATATTGGAATCTTTGAGATTACCAGCTTCAACAAACAAGTATTAAAATGATGTAAATTTATTTACATTAGAAATATCTACATAGATATACGCTTTCTATCACTGCTGTCCCACGAAATTTTCATAGAATACTCTGATAACTCTACTGTAGCTTTGTTTTATCGATATATAGTCACCTCTAAACATGAAAAAGACTTAAGATTACTGTTAAATTGCACGCGTAGCGAAGCCGAAGGCAAGTAGCGGGCGCACCGGGCGAGCGGGCGCGCATGTTGAAGACGAAGTCAAGTTCGCGCCCGCCAAGGAACTTTTATATTTTGAGAGCGTTTGAGGGACTTCTCGTACACTGACCTCATCGGGAAGTCTTATCTAAGGGACTTCTCGTACACTTAATACATCGGGAAGTCTTATCCAAAGGACTTCTCGTCCACTTAACACATCGGGAAGTCTTACCAAAGGACTTCTCGTGCACTTACTGCATCGGGAAGTCTTACCAAAGAGACTTCTCGTGCACTGACCTCATCGGGAAGTCTTACCAAAGAAACTTCTCGTGCACTTACTACATCAGGAAGTCTTATCTAAGGGACTTCTCGTGCACTTAACACATCGGGAAGTCTTACCTAAAGGACTTCTCGTGCACTGACCTCATCGGGAAAGCTTACCTAAAGGACTTCTCGTGCACTTAATACATCAGGAAAGCTTACCTAAAGGACTTCTCGTGCACTGACCTCATCGGGAAAGCTTACCTAAAGGACTTCTCGTGCACTGACCTCATCGGGAAGTCTTATCCAAAGGACTTCTCGTGCACTGACCTCATCGGGAAAGCTTACCCATTGGATTTCTCATGCACTTAATACATCGGGAAAGCTCCCACAAAGAACTTCTCGTGCACTGACCTCATCGGGAAAGTTTATCCATTGGACTTCTCGATTATTTGATTCAACGCGAAATCAAATCCGTTGGACTACGCGCGAACGCTCTTGGGCTCACGCGGCTGGAAGCCGCCGACTTGAATAACCCCGTCCGTCGAAGCCGTAGGCAAGACGGGCGGGGGATAACGCCCCCCTTTTTTTCCCGCGTGCCGCAGGCACGCGGGAACCTATCTCATGTTGTAAGATGAATTCCAGGACAACGATGACAAACAATGTTATCCTTTATATAATGCACTCAGTTTGAATGTCTTGATGCTACGTCAATCATCAGTCTTGTGCATGACTCTTCCAAATCCGACGTCAAACCAATAGCAAGGAGACGGCAATGAAATTCTTTGGTGACAAATCAGACGAGAACAACACAACGCTTATGGCACAAACAGCCATATCCAGCGATGCCTCAAACACCAAAGCGACAGACTCGCTATCCACTCAAACAGCACAAATTACAGACGATGTGATCCAAGCTATTCTTTCGGATATGGAACAAGAAAATTACACTGCAGCAATACATAAACTAGAGCCGTACCGTGACGCTGACGAACCTCAAGCCAACATCAAAGAACTCTATGAGCAGTGTATTCAAAAAAATACCGAGATCTGCGAACGCTGCATACAATTATATGAAGCCACGCCATCAAACGATATTTTGTCTAAACTGAGTTTACTGCGCAATGCTGCAGAGCATATCCCCGACATAGAGCACCTGCAAACCCTTGAAGCACTTTTAGCAGACATTCAAACTATACCTGCGCTTTCCAATCATACTGCAGAGCAATCAGTATCCGAAAGCAACTCCTTACCGAGCAGCATTATACAAACAATCGGACGTCTATTTGATAAGGATGCAGCACCAACCAACACAATCGTGCCATCAAACGCCGAAGTTTCCAAGCTCAGTGAGTGTATGACAGCACTTATATCCGAAAGGGATTATTCAAAGAAGCTTGAACTGTCCCATTCGATCACAAAGTACTTCCCGCCTTATCTCGTAGAGCAAATCCGTACAACACTTCACCTATTTAAACGCGCATCGCTGCAAAAAGCTTTGGATGAAACACCCTGCGATGATCTTGTTAAACGCATTTCGATCTGTAAATCATTGTTCGAGCTGACAGACGATAAAAACTATCAAACACAGCTCACTACTTTTGAAAACGAGCTTAAAATAAAAACAGACGCTCAAAATGCCTTGTTGATCAGCAATTATACAAATAACAAAAGCGAAATATACAACACAATTGCCCGTAATCTGATTCAAAGAAATTATATATCGGCTGCAGATGACATTATTCTATATTATCCCATCGCCAAAGAAGATGAAGCATTCTCCAATATTTTAAGAATCGCAAAGCAAACGGCCATATTGATAAAATCAGCATCACTGCAAGACGAGCTGAAGACACTAAAAGCCGACGATTATACGACGCAGCATGATATTTATCATAAGCTGCTAAAACTCAATCCACTTGATGCCAACTATCTTACAAAACTCGACGCTATCGAAGCACAGCTCAACAAATGCAAAAATGCAAGGGACAATGAGATTATCGAATCCGGGAACGACGACACGCCTTCCGACTGCAGTCAAGATCCGCTTGTCGTCACGCACCTCCCTGCAACCATTCGTATTTCCGACACGTCACTGCAGCGCATTCATGATCCCAAAACCATTCAACGGATTGCCAACTTTCTGACCTCTGCAGCGAGTATTTGTCATAGAGGTTCAGCTCTTTCAGAAAAAATCGGCAAATTCATGCACAAATACAGTAATTCGCCTTTCATTCAGCTTGGCGCAACCTTGGGCCCTGCTGGCGCAGCTGTCTCACCCATCATGGAAAGTCTCTCCATTGGTTCGGCAACGTTATCCAAAGCACTCGCGCAAGGTGAAACTTATCTCCATGATGCAGCTGAACTCCTCAAAGAATCTCAATGCATAAATGGCGTTTTTCTGGCCATTATCAAACCCTGTGATCAATTTATTTCTGCATGTCAAAAGCTTCCAGACGTTACCCAAGCCCTATTAAACGACCTTGCCGACATGGCCAGTACACTGGCATCTTACGTCGTAGGCAACTATTATATGTCACAGATCAACGCTAAATTAGACGAGATCCAGACGGCCATCACCAAAGTATCCGATTTTCAGGACAGCGAGTATCAAAGCAAAGTCATGGCGCTTTGCGCCCAGATTTCAAAGATGAGTCATTTCCGAGAAGAGATTATCGACAACGATGCTTTATGCCGCAGAGAGTTAACGAAACTTGCTGATTACGAACATGAGTGCATTGAACTCATAGGACAAGCGAACATTGCGCTTTCAAAAGCGAGTTCGTCGCCGCTGACGAATTACGAAAACTATGAGAGTAACCTAAAAGAGATGGCCAAATGGTACCAATACCAAGACTCGCTACTTCGTATATTATCTGAGATCAGCAAGTTTAACTTTACTTTGAACTGTGGCACCGTTTCGATCGAAAACTGCAGTACGCTTTTCAATTTATATGAAAAGCAGGTCATCAATGTACGCGATAAGATTCGAACGTATCATCAAACAGCCACTGTACAATTTGAGGTTGATCTCGTCGAAAAGAAACGCAAAGTGCAATCTGAGCGCACATCAGGTTTCTTCTCAAAACTCACCAATCTGGTAGACAGCAATACGTCACAGCCAATCGCAGATGACATTGTCGAAATCATTGAGATCCAAATGGATCAAAAGCCTCGACGTATAAGCTACAACGAAAATCTATATCAAAAGGACATTCGAATCGTTTTTAAGGATAATTCATTCTATTACCTAACAGATTCGAACACTGATACTACGGAGGCATTCGACATCGACTGGGCTCTTTCTGTTCTAAAAGCTGGTGAATAAGTTCGTCTAGTACCGTCCTTAACCACGCTCGCGTACCAATGAGAACCCAGTATTATAAATGCACCTCAGTACAAAATGTAGCGGCGGCGCATTTTCCCCTGAAGCTGCGTTGCATGCAATGCAGCGACAGGGGAAATAGCCATCTCCACATATTTTAATATTACATCCTAGTCTTTCACAAACCTTTTAATATTACACTTGTGTTTCTTCGTCTTTTCATCATAATTCACAGCGACGAATAATAGATCACCTTGATAGAGTTCAAGTGCTTTATAATATTGTTTATTTTCAATCTGCGTCAAAGCTGTTTCTGGTGAACTATTGCGCTTGAGTTCGACGACCATTGCTGGGATATTGGGAATGTATGGAATATATGCAATATCGGCGTACCCTTTGCCAGCAGGCAGCTCAGAAATCACGGTATAGCGCGTATTTGCATAAAAATAGGCAAAGCGAATCACGCTCTGAAAACACCCTTCATTATTATATTGTAGATTCGATACGAGTTCTTCATGGGCTTCGTTAATGGCTTGCGCAACGGCGTTTTCATCGCCGTTAATCGTGAGATCTAATAGCGATTTGGAATGATTTACAATGGCGATGGCTTTGGCATAATCTGGACTTGTTTGAATAGAATTAATCCATTCCTGACGTATTTCCTGATTTGGAATAAAACATCGTTGACGCTTTTGATCATAGCCAAGATAACCAAGATGAATGAGGTAGGTAAATACATCGTCTTTGGTATGAAAATCGGTCATCGTATTCAAGTAACTCGTCACATTCACACCGACACTTCCACCGGCAATCATCTCCAATACATCATCCCGAATGCCCTCAAAATTCATTAATATGTATTGTTTAAGTGCCTCGTAAGATCCTGTTTGTGTCCAATAACTGCCATATTCATGATAGTTCATCGCCTGAACCACAGAATTGGGATTATACACACGATAACTCCCCATGCAATACCCATCATACCAGCGGCTGCATTCGTTAAAACTCATATGATGCGATTCACATAATGCTTTCACTTCTTCTTTGGTGAATCCAACAAATTCGGTCAATTGTTGTGAATTCACCATCGTATATTCGCGAAACAAATTGAGTTTTGATTGAATCTTATCGCGAACAATGGGCAAAATACCCGTTAAATAGACGAGTGCAAGGGCGGGAGCTAAATCCGTATTTTTAAATATTCCATTTAAAAATCGAATGTACGAATTAAAAATTGTTGCGTTCGCATTCTCACGCACCAACACATCATATTCATCAAGAATCAGAATGAATTGCTCTCCCGTTTGTTCGTAAACTTTTAAAATACAAGTTGGCAAATCATCGTCAATTTTAATATCACAATCAGCAAACTGCTTCATTATATCACGACGCACACTAGCCGTGAACAGCGGCACGATATCTTCGTTGCCATTGGAATTTGAATAAAACGCATTGACATCAAATTTAATGACGTTGAACTGATTGAGGTATGTCTCAAAATCGGGGGACTGCGCAATCTTAAGCTTTTCAAATATGGGACGCGAATTAGCGAGTTTGCTGTAATAGGCGGCGATCATAGAACCAGCCATCGATTTGCCAAAACGACGCGCACGCGACACGCATACAAAGCGATCTTCCGTATTCAACAGTTGATTGAGTTCGTGAATCATCATCGATTTATCGACATAAATTCGCGAACGAACCCCCATTCTTAACAACGCTTCACTTGGATTAACATACATTCCCATGGCAGTATCTCCATAACGCGGCTTGCACAGCATACGCGAACCGCAGATGCTTTAGCATAAAATCATGGTAATGACGAGTTGTCCAGCACCTCGTGCTTTTTAACCTTTTTTTACAAAACAGACTTTTTCTCTTGATGGATAGCTTTTTTTTAGAAGAAAATGACTTTTGTATAGTACAAGAGTCTAAATTTGTAATAATCTTGCTCACACGACAAGGAAAGGTCAAAATGAATCAGTATTCGTTTGAAATTTATGCTTATGGCTACGAGATTCATATCGGTTCAATGACTGTCATGCAATTTACATGGGCAAATTGAAACTTTATGATGAAATATTCACTTCAAATCACTGCTGTCCCACAACATATTTCCATTAACTGCAACGAAATGCGCTCGTTACAGAATTTTATACTTTTCTTATTCTCATTTTGTCCGGCGGACGGCCCAAAGGGGCGTCGTATCGCGGACGCCACTTTGGAATCCTCGCGCCCGCTCGTCTGGCGCGCCCGCAGCTTGCCTTCGGCTTCGCGACGCAGACGATTTAACAGTAATCTTAAGTCTTTTTCATGCTTAGAAACGACTATATATCGATAAAACAAAGCTGCTATAGAGTTATCAGAGTATTCTATGAAAACTTCGTGGGACAGCAGTGATTAGAAATAAATTGTAAGCAATACGGCGGCATATTGACCGAGTAGAGTGGCGGCGGCGTATTTCCCCATGAAGCTGCGTTGCATGCAATGCAGCGACAGGGAAAATAGCCGCCGCGCGTCCGCCGTATTCGCCTTATGGCGAATAGGCGGCGCCACAGAATTCCCCATCAACGACATTGCATGTAATGATGCATTGTGCGAATAGCTTACGCGCGCAGAGCGTTTAGTGACAAGACGCATCGGCAGCAAGCATGCGCGAGTCCCGAAGGAGAAAACATTGGAAACAGTTCAGGCAGAAATAGCGATTATAGGCGCTGGTGGCGCTGGTTTGCGCGCTGCAATTGCAGCAGCACAGCACGAAAATACCCAAGTCGTTTTGATTTCAAAAGTCTACCCCATGCGCAGCCATACGGTTGCAGCAGAGGGCGGGGCAGCAGGCGTCATTACCGAGGATGACACGCTGCGAGCTCATTTTGAAGATACCGTCGCGGGTGGCGATTGGCTGTGTGATCAGGATGTTGTTGAGTTTTTTGTCGAACACGCGGCCCAAGAACTCGTTCAGCTAGAGCATTGGGGCTGCCCGTGGAGCCGCAAAGCAAACGGCGAAGTTTGTGTGCGTAATTTCGGCGGCATGAAAAACGCTCGTACTTGGTTTGCCGCCGACCGTACGGGATTTCACATCTTGCACACGTTGTATCAGACGTCCGTGCAATACAAAAATATCCAACGCCTCGACGAACATTTCGTCGTCGATCTACTTGAAGTCGACGGACGCATCTGCGGCGTGCTGACATATGATTTGCAAAACGGCGTATTTCGAATGGTACGGGCCAAAACAGTTATCATTGCGACGGGCGGCGCGGCGCAAGTCTACCGATTCACAACCAACGCTTCGATCGTTACAGGTGACGGCATGGCTCTGGCCTACCGACACGGCGTACCGCTACGTGACATGGAATTTGTACAGTACCACCCCACTGGACTGCCAGGCTCGGGCCTACTCATCACCGAAGCAGCGCGTGGCGAGGGTGGCATATTGGTCAACAAAGACGGGTATCGATATTTGCAGGATTATGAGCTTGGGCCCGAAACACCGATCGGTAAGCCACAAAAAAAGACCATGGAACTCGGTCCACGCGACCGGCTGTCGCAGGCTTTTTGGCACGAACAAAAGAAAGGGCGTACGATCGAAACACCACAAGGCGACATCGTTTACCTCGATCTACGCCATTTAGGCCGCGAAAAACTCGAAGACCGACTTCCACAAATTTGTGAATTGTCTCGCTCGTACGTCGGCGTAGACCCCGCCGAAGCACCGATTCCCGTCAGACCGGTTGTACATTATACGATGGGCGGTATTGAAACCAATATCCGAACAGAAACCCGCAAACCGGGATTGTACGCTGCCGGTGAGTGTTCAAGTGTCGGACTTCATGGTGGCAATCGACTGGGTTCAAACTCGTTAGCGGAAATCCTCGTCTTCGGACACGTGGCTGGCGACGAAGCTGCCACTTTTGCAGCAAATTGTGATTACGCAGCACAAGCTCAGCTCGACGAATACGCTCAAGCAACCATTCATTCGATCATGCAACGCTTCGAAAAAGGAAACTCCGACGACACAATCGCCAAAGTCCGCAAAGCTATGGCCGATACGATGGAACAGCACGTCGGAATTTACCGCGAAGAAAATGGCATGCGTCAGGCCGTCGAAACGCTCAAAACACTCAAAACGCGCTGTAATGCCCTCAAACTAAAAGACACCGCCGGACGCGTCTTCAACTACGAGCTCGTTCGCCTACTCGAACTCGACTGCTCACTCGACGTTGCACTGTGTATGGCCAAGTCCGCGCTTGAACGCAAAGAATCTCGCGGAAGTCATCAACGCATCGATGGCGCCTACACAAAACGCGATGACGTCAACTTCCTCAAACATACACTCGCCATGAACCAAGGCGGCGGCGAGCCAATCATTGAATATAGCCCCGTCGTCATCCAAGATTTCGCCCCTGCCGAACGCGTTTACGGAGCCAAAGCTCTGCAGACCCCTGTTCATCCCGATGCAGTTGGCCAACCCGAATCTCTAGCAAAGTCCGAACCTGCCATGCAGGCCTAAATCTACGTGAGTCAAATCATGACTGATCATAACGTTATCTTTAAGGTTCTGCGCTACCGCCCCGAAACGGACAGCGAACCACACTACGAAACGTACGAAGTACCGTGCAGCCACGAAACTTCGATCCTCGACGCACTTAATTATATTCGAGACAATCTGGCACCAGATTTGAGCTATCGATCTTCGTGCCGCATGGCCGTCTGCGGTTCGTGCGCACTCATGATCAACAATACCGCTGGTTTGGCATGCAAAACGTTCGTACGCAATGTCAAACACGAGGGCACGATTACCCTCGATCCGCTCGAAAACTTTCCAGTCGAACGAGATCTCGTCGTTGATATCACCGATATGATCCAAAAACTCGAACGCGTTCAGCCTTACATTGTGCCTAACCCAGACACACCCAAAGACAAACCAACGCTTCAGACACCCCAACAGCTCGAACGCTATCGACAGTTTTCTCAGTGCATTCAGTGCGGAAGTTGCTACGCAGCATGCCCACAGTACAAGCTTCATCCCGACTTCTTAGGCCCAGCCGCACTCACGCTTCTCTACCGCTATAATCACGATACACGTGACTGTGGTAGCGCAACACGCCACCAAATTATGGGCGAAGAAAAAGGCTTATGGCGATGTACCTCCGTCGGCTACTGCTCTGATGTTTGTCCAAAGCTCGTCGATCCTGCTGCAGCCGTCCAGTTGGGCAAAGAAGAAAACACCCTCAACTTTTTCAAACAGATCTTTTTAAAACACAAATCCTAACGAGGCATCATGGAACCCGCAACACATCGCAAACCCTATATCCGACCGGTTCGTGCATCCTGGTGGCTCAAACGAAAAAAGTATATCTTTTATATGATTCGAGAGCTCACGGCCGTGTCCAACCTCTGGATCACTGTTGAACTCTTTGCACTCATCTTGATCGGCAACCTCGACTTGCTCACGCATCCTGTCGTACTCGTCCTCAACGCACTCGCGATGATCGGCGTCATGATCCACCTCGTCACCTGGTATGCCATCTTCCCCAAAGGTATTCGACTCTTTACAAGCCGTGATCCGGCAAATACGCGTCTCGTACCGCCCTTATGGCTCACCCTGAGTTTGTACTGCGTCACAATCATCGCCTCGACCATCATCTTTTTCGCTTTGTCATTCAATTACGAGTAAGCCATGGAATCCAACGAACTGCAACAATATCAACGCTCCCATGAACCCATCTTTTGGGGACTTTTTGGTTTTGGCGGCATGGTCATCGCCTTTGCATTCCCGATTCTCGTCGCGCTTATGCTCTACGTTGGCGCAACGGGCGACACCACGCCTTTCCAACTTCAAACCGTCTGCAGCCACTGGTGGGGGGCTGGCGCCATGTTCCTCATCCTGCTCGGTGCCACCTTTCACTGTGCGCACCGCATCCTCTTTTCACTTACAGACCTCAAAATCCACATCGGCACTCCCGCTAAAGCAATCGCCTACACTTTAGCAGCCCTTTTGCCGCTCGTTTTTGCTGCCTATTACATTATTTCTCTGGCTTAAAATTAAAATATAGACTCGCTCTATGCCTTAAATTTGCCTCTATTCCCGTGGAATACGAGGCGTTTTTTGTTTTGGCCCGGCTTCTCGCTATCGCTCAATACGCCGGGCTGTCGCGCCTATGCCTTCGGCATACGTCGCTCTTAAATATAAATCGTTTGCTTCGTGTGTTTGACTTTGAATTAAAAACTGCTAAACGGTACCACGTTAAGTGAATCTGATCACTCCATCAGCAAACTCGCAATAGCCTATACACCAATCTTATATAACCAAGGAGTCTCTTATGAAACGTGTACTTTTAGCAACATTATTATTATGCTCGTATGCTTTTTTAGGCTGCAGTGACGATAACAGCAGTTCTAAAGACAAGAATGATGACAGTGTGCTATGCGAATCGCTTCACTGCGATCATGAAGTCGGTGGATATCCTAAAACTTGCGTTGTATTGAACGGCAAGGCTTCATGCCAACAAACATGCGCAGGCAACAAATCCGGATTAAATGCAGCGATTTGCTGGACAAACCCATCAATAGACCCCCTCGTTGCTCAACCCGATTCTATCGTTGATACCTGTGCGCTTGATGACAATGGCAAGCTCTACTCAAAATCTCGTCAAACACAAATTTGCAGCAACGGCTGCGATGATGCAACGGGAACCTGTATGGCCCAACCCGTCGCCCAATGCCCCAATGACTGCAAAGATTCTGGTGGACGTGATCATGTCTGCACACTCATACAAGGCAAATCCGACTGTAAGCCCGTGTGTCATGGCGACATAGTTGGCGAAACAGCACCATTCTGTTCAACAATGCCAGGTGCAACATTACAATCCATATCTGTCATTGACACTTGTGCAGCTGATGACCTTGGAACAATTTACCTGGCAGATACCCAAACAACAACTTGCTCAGCTGGCTGCGACAATTCCGTTGGTATTTGTATTATTCAAGAAGCTGATCCTTGTGAAGCACTACATTGTGATGCGTACGATGGAGGAAGACAACACGTATGTGCTATTGTCAATGGTCAAGCCTCATGCAAACCTAAATGTATGGGAACGCAAGCAGGAGAAAATTCGCCCGTTTGCTACGAGAACCCAAGTTTACCGCCTGAAGATCGCGAGACGCTTTCCATCGTCGATATATGTGCATTAGACGATATGGGAACACTTTATTCTTCCGATCAGCAAGAAACAGTCTGCGAAAATGGATGTTTTATTGATGATGGCCTGTGTGCTGACTAAACATTAATTATAACACTTACCCAAAAGCAGCACCCAAAAGTGCTGCTTTTTTTCTGTCACGAGCACATTTCGTTGTAATTTATATAACTTTTTTAGACAGCAATGTGTAAATACATTGCTGTCTAAAAACATATTCTCATTAACTGCAATAGATGTTGAAATCGAATGATCGCATCTATATGCGTTTAAAAAACGAAAAAAACTTTGAATTTCAATAAGATAAACCTACTCTAACAATTATCAAAAGCTTACAATAATATATAGATTAATCCTCATAATCGTCGTAGTCATCGATGCGAAGCAAAATGCCCATTGAACGAGCTTCTGCAGAAGCCGCTTTAGCGAGGTGTTCCATCGAAATAGGCTTTTTAGCTGCAGATGCGGTAATCGCAGCCTTCAACACAGCATTACGAATATAGCCACCGCTCATCTCAAATGTACGCGCAAGCCACGACCAATTTATATCATCCGCAAGCGGAGCATTAGGCGGCATCATGCGTTTCCAAAGTTCAATGCGAGCTTGTACATCAGGCATAGGAAAATCGATGATAAATCTCAAACGACGTCTAAATGCTTCATCAATACTCTTAGAAAGGTTTGTCGTAAGAATCGTTATGCCGTTATACGATTCAAGTTTCTGAAGCAAAAAATTGATTTCGAGATTTGCGTATCGATCGTTAGACGATTTGACTTCTGTTCGTTTAGCAAAGAGTGAATCGGCCTCGTCAAACAGAATAATTGCCTGCGCCTTCGAAGCCTCATCAAATATTTTACCCAAATTCTTTTCAGTTTCACCAATATACTTATCCACGATACGCGATAGATCGACGCGATACAGAACTTTGCCAAGTTCATTGGCAAGGGCGCAAGCGAGCAAAGTCTTACCGGTACCTGGTGGTCCTGCAAACAAGACGGACAGAGCATTGCCGTACGGCGAACGCTGTTTAAAGCCCCATTCATCAAGGACATTATGCAGATTAATCGCATAATCAAGTATTTCGCGAACCTGAGCTTTTGCATCTGCCGGAAGAACGACCCCTGCAAGAGGCACATCACTGACTGTGATTTCGGCAAGTGAACCGAGTTGATGCCGAAAAGTCTTACGAATTTCATTCAAAATATGGTGGGACTGAAGTGCAGGAACATCCGAACTGACAACCTGCAAAGCATCAACAGCATTTTGTACAACCGTAAAAATACTGCCAATAGGAAGACTATAATTTCGAGAAAACACTTTGGCCATGTGATCGGCGTCATCAGGACTAGTCCAGGGCGCGAGTGCACGCTTCCAAATGCCAGCAGCAATTTCTTCGTTAGGCAAAAGAATAGAAATACACTGCGGATTACCAAAAGCATCGCTCAGCGCAGCGTTTACCTTGTTGACAAGCAAAACAATCGTTCCAGGATAATTGGATGCAAGTTTAGCCAAGACTATTTGAGACTTCGTGATATGCTGAACAAGCTCAATTTTATTATCAATGCCATCAAAACGCAGCAAGAGCAGACTACCTTCAAACAGCGCTTCACGCATGAAATTTGAAAGTTGTTCTTCAAACCTAGTAGGCTGTCGAGGATCAAACACACTAGACATTTCAACTTCTAATACGCCCGAATACTTCGCTTTACTAGCAAACGTAGACAGAACAGTGCGACGACCAGAGTGAGCCGGTCCAACGAGACAACAGCGCGCCGTCGGCGATTTGAGCACATACGATAGCTCATCCTGAACACTGGCGTCGACTACGAGCGACCGAAGTGGCAAATGATCTTTGTGCAACGTTACATGTGGCGGAAGTTCACGAACATTGTTTCGCCCCAAAAACGCATCGATTACAGCCTGCTCAACCACAATCGGTGCATACATCAATGGCGTATCGCGCATTGTCGCGTCATTTTCTGTAATAATCAGACGCATCCTACGAAGCGTTCCATGTTCCGCGAATGCCTTACAAACGTTATCAAAACCGACTTTTGTATCACTCATCATTTGACACAGGAATGAAACAGTCGGCTGTCGAATCGAAAAGTCAGCCCACGCAACAGCCATCAAACGCAAAAGGTTCTCAGCAGACATTATGATAACAAGTATTGAGATTATATACATTTCATTCAAGGATAGATTGAAATGCTTTTTGAATCTCAAAATAGGGCATGGCGTATCTAGTTCTAGCAAGACATGAAGCTGAGTTTCCAAAAGCTGAGCATGCGTACGAACTTCATCCAGCGACGGAACATGATTGTCTTGAAGCCATTTCATGGCGTAGCCATTTTCTTCGATGTACCCCATATAAGAATTGAGTTCTTCAAAACCTATACAACGGTCTGAATAAGTTTGGCGACTACTGACAAGACGCTCTGGAAAGCGTCTCATATAATATATAATTCTCCAATATACATAATCGCACAACATATTATAGAGCGCTGTTTGTTGTTCAGAAACTGACAGATTGAAAAAATCATTTTTCCAACTATCAAACAGCATATCAATATTATTATTCTGTAGATTTTGCGTCGAAGAATTATAATTACTATCTTTGTCCATGATATCTTTTAGCGCAACAAATATTAGATAAAAATCAAATATGGCGTTTAAGCGCCGCAGGCAGAGGGGGTAGCGGCGTATTTGCCTGCAAATAGCCGCTCAGGGGGACACATCCCCCTTTTAATTTACTGTTCAAAAGCAACTTAAACAAAAAAGGGAAGCGGAAGGCTTCCCTTTTTGTATATCAAACAAGCAGTATGAGATTATCTACCAGTGGTCGACCAATGGACTTCGTCTCCGGACCCGTACCACTTGAAGTTGCTCGCAACACCAGCTTTTTTCAAGGCACTATCTAAAGCGCTTGCATTAGCAATCCAGTCACTTTTATTACCGCCGGTATTAACCGTCGTACCATTGACATTAATGGAGCTAGGCAAAGAAGTAATATTCATATCAACAGCATGACCATAAATATGATTAGAATTCAAGCCTACCGTATTATTCTGAATACCAAAAGCGCACTGAGCATCGTAATTGGCACCATTCTTATTATCAACGGAGATACCATGCTGATTGAAAATCGCTTTAACCTGATCTGTTTTATTCAAATACTTGGCATAGTACATGACAGCAGCACGTGCAGGATGTCTCAAAGTTGAAGTGATCGTGACTGAACCACCAGCAGCTGTAATACCACCAATAACGGCTTCTGCAGAAGTTTTAAAATCGTCCTTAAGCGTATCAAGCGTCGTACCATTAACAAAGCCGTGCTGAGTACACCAAGACGGTGTATCGCGACCAAGCGTATGTGTATCAGAAACATTATATGTTGGAGTAATACCAGCGAGTCCACAGGACGTAGTACCGAACTTGCCGTCGACATCTTTGCCCGTCAGTCCTTGATTTTGCTGCCACGAAGCAATCTTCTGAGCATCAGCAGCATCAAATGAATTACCACTCGAACCACTTATAACCGATTTAATCTGGCTAATCGTTTCGTTTGTATAATTACAGTTATTATTCCACGATGCAGCGTTTGTAGCCGCATCGGCAGAAAGGACACCAGAAGCAGGCTGAGCGGAGCCTGCACCATCGCCTTCCGCCACTTCTGGCTTCGCCGGCGCGGGTTCACTAACGGGTTCACTCGTTGAAGCCTGAGCGCCAGTCTGTGCATCAGATTCGGGAACCGTCGTTGACGACGGAGTCTGAACAGAAGCCTCGCTGCGAATTGCTGCAAGTGTTGTAGAACCACAGATGCCATCGAGATCCTTGCCCGTAAATCCGTGTGCAGCTTGCCAATCAGCAATTTTTTGGGCTGTTATCGGACCGACTTTGCCATCGACATCATCGCCTGTCAAGCCGATTGCAGTCTGAATCTCAATCCAAACTTCGCGTCCATAGTTATAACTTCTATTCACGCGAACAGCACGTTCGACATCAATATCTGCTGTCTGAGCCATATGCGGCTGAGACTCTTCGGCAGGTTTGGAGGTATTTGTCGTTCCCGTTGATACGGTCGTAGAATTCTGCGTTGTATTATTGGTCTGCGTTGCCTGAGCGGCACCACCGCCACCGCCGCCAGAACGCGGATGACGTTTTAGCGTTTCAAGCATGATCGGAAGCGTACCAACCTGACCATCAACAAAGGTTTCAGAGAAAGTGCCGTCCCCTGTATATTTGCCGGCAGTGTAATTCGTCGTTCCTGAATTGACGTATGCCGATGCGATTTGCGGGTGATACATACGATAACCCCAACCATTGTAACCTTCAGTATAGGCACACATGGCAGCGAAATCGAGTGACCCATAATTCAAGCCAAGCGAATGAATCATGTCGCTCTTCATATTCAGTGCATGAATGGCAGCTTCCTCAAACTGATCTTTCTCAAACATGATCCCTGCAGGTACAAGATCAGTCGGACGGCCAAGAGGCTGACCATTATGGAGATAAACACCATCAGCAACAGATCCTTCACGATACCAAATTGCACCTACCATTTCGGGAGGAACGTCTGCCGCTCTGGCTATCCTGTCAATCACGTCATATTTCGCGTCGATCTTAGACATACCGGCCGAAAATTCTCTCTGCAGTGCGTCATTCAGCAAAGAAATTATATTATCGAGGCCGGTATTATTGATATATTCTTGATAATCTTGGCGTGCACCAAACGTACGCGACGTATTACCATACTTACCATCTGCTTCGAGATTATTGCTTGCCTGCCAATTGGCAATTGCACGAACGAGCTCTTCATCAAAAGAACTCTTTTGTGAAACACCAACGATCTTGCAAATGCCCGGAATCTCCTTGCTAGGAACATTGTCGTTATCCCATTTGATGGCCTTAGTAACCTGATCATCTGTCAGGGTAACTTCTGCAGTGCCTTGAGTCATCTGCTCATTTTTCGCCACAGAATCAGACGCCGCTGCAGCTTTGCTCTCTATCTGAACTCGATTGACCTGATCAGTCGCATTCTTTTGTACCAGTGCCTGTGCTGTCATCACAAACTCTCCTTCTTTTCAGTTACTTACATTAACAGTAAACTACCACTGTTTACTTTTGCATTAAAGAAACAGAGTGTCAACACTATTTGCTTGTCCCTTTTCATATTTTCAGCAATGAGGACACCATACTCACTGAGCGAGGCATTTACCTGCAAATATACAAGTTTTTCAGCTAGTGCTTGTCCAACTTGTAACTTTTCAACGCTTATACGCCATTCAATAGATTTATTTACATTATATTTCTATTAAAAGCCTTACTGACTGAAACGACTTTGATTCAACATGAATATATATATATTCATTGTATTATCGCTAAAACTCTCACTGACTGAAACATATTTAATCATAGCTGCTCCCTAACATATTTTCATTAACTGCAACGAAATGCGCTCATTATATACATTTATTCATCCTCATTCAGTTCTGCGGACGGCCCAAAAGGGCGTCGTATCGCGGACACTCCTTTGGAATCCCCACGCGCTCTTTTATCGCGCGTGCAGAACTCACTTCGTTCGGACATGCTGCACGCGCGGCAAACTAATGGTGTATTGCAGGTCACAGAGATAGATTTAATTCGATCATCGGCGAGCGCGCTCGCTCGCCAGGTGCGCACGCTGCTTGCCTTCGGCTTCGCAACGCGTGCGTTCGACTTACTGTTTCCTTTATTAAGATATTGAGTTCATGAAATACGCATACATCTTTTTTTAATTTCGTTTGGCCGGCAGACGGACCAAAGGGGCGTCGTATCGCTGACGCCCCTTTGGAATCCCCGCGCGGCAAACTAACGGTGTATGCAGATCACGGAGATGGATTTAATTCGATCATCGGCGAGCGCGAACTTGACTTCGTCTTCAACATGCGCGCTCGCTCGCCAGGTGCGCACGCTGCTTGCCTTCGGCTTCACAACGCATGCGTTCGACTTACTGTTTCCTTTATTAAGATATTGAGTTCATGAAATA
>JAZRWH010000061.1:0-13101 GCA_045599585.1 Myxococcota bacterium | reverse complement strand
ATTCAAGAAGTTCTGTCCTATTTATTACTCTCGCCATTGGTTCCTCCTGTCTCGATGAGAGTTTCAGCAAATTCATCTTACCGGAATTCCAATGGCTTTTTTAGTTTTTTCGATTTTGCGAACTCGTGTGGACGCTATCTCCACTTGCAACTACCTAGTTTTTCCCCTTCAACCCGCCTAATTTAAAAATTCGAGCACGTATGCTGCGGCCATAAGCCGCAAATAGTGCTCGAAAAGCCGGCGTATGGAGCGAAGCGACAAGACGGCTCTAGCCGGCGTATGGAGCGAAGCGACAAGACGGCTCTAAAAAGATACAAATCAGATACAAAAAAAATCGACACCCAAAGCGTCACAAAAGCATTCTCGATGGCACAACTGTATTGAAGGAATGCCCCTTCCCCATTTGAGGTGCTTTCATGATACGCGGTCACCCTTGACACTCACGCTGATCGCCTGCCGATACCGTCAACGGCTGCGCGAAAGCTTTACATAACGCAATGCCATTGGGCAGCGGAGCTGACGAACTCCGCTCTTCTTGAAGCATACGGCGCCACGCAAATGTGAAACGGTCGGCCCGATTCTGCCCGGAATTCCGACTCTAGACGCGCGAAAAAAAGCAAATACGCTTTTGCCGCATTCGTCTGGCTTCTTTGCGGTAACCGTAGAAAAGGTCGGTTGGTGGCTGGAGGGGGAGGGGCCCGTGTTTATTATAAACACAAATACTATTTTTATAACACCATAAACACGAAATTCAAAAAACTAAAAATTTGCAAAATAAATTCCCCCCCCCCCCCCTTCCTCTAGCGTTTTCTAAAATCACCCCTCCACCACACTTCGCTTGTATCTACAACAACAATCGCTTACCCCAGCATCTACCTTCAATCATCCTCTGATCCCCGACATCTTTTATACACAAAATAATTTTCACAACCACAAACAACAAATAAAATAATCTTCACACATAACCATGTAATCGAAAATTTCAATCAAAACGCTCAATGCATAATCAATATTCCCCACACTCGACAAGCAACAATTTTCAAAAAATCAACACTGAACATCTAAAATTTTAACGCATCAACGCACCGCATTATACTTCTCGACCGTGTTTTATGGCGTTTCGCAGATGCGCTGCTTTTTCAGCTGGAGGGGTAATGAAAGAAAATCGTTGGGGCGTTTTACGTGTTTTTCTCGTTGTGATCAGTGTCGTTATTCTCGGAAGTGCGATTTTTGCAGGCTCGCAGTTTATTTTGCGCGGCCATGTGGACGATACCATAGGCATTGATCTCGAAAATGCTCTCAAACCCCAGGAGCTCAAAGACAGAACGCTGCACGCCGAAACAAATGAAGCATATCATTATGACTTCTTTACGCTTCTCGAACAGCCCGTCGCCGTGCGTAACCTCGAAGAAGCAGACCTTTCCCACAGCTTCGCGCTCCGAGCTAAAAGCCGCGGCATTAAGCTCAATGATATTAAGCTTTCGGGCAAATTCGCTATCCAGGTATCGTCTTTCAAAAATGCTAGCGACGCCCAGGCCCTCGTTCGTGATCTCATCGCGCAAGGTTACCTAGCGGCAGTCGTAAACGAAACCGTCGACGGAAAAGGCTGGTATCGCGTCCGAATCGACGGCGGAAAACAGCGCGAACAAGCAGAGCAGCTTCAAGCTGCAATCGCTCGAACGACGGGACTCAAAGGCTTTATCGTAACGCTCTAACCCCGAGTCCCCCATAATCTTTCATAAATAAAAAAAGGCCATTCCAATTTAAGAATGGCCTTTTTTGTTTGATTCTCTGTGATTTTTAGGGGGAAGTCTCCCCCTGAGCGGCTATTTGCTCCGCAAATACGCCGCTACCCCCTCGATGCAAAACGCCAAAACAAAACTGTTACTACTTATGTTCCCCTATAAGTGATTCTACAGTTTGCCAAAGAAACTTACCTTGATGCGCATCCTGAATATCAATCGAAGCATAATCCGAAAGCTGACGCCAAGTTGCACTGCCTTCGACGAGATTCCACGCAGATAAGTCGGGCTCAATCACAGCAAGTTGTTGAGCGTTTTCGTAACGAAAAGCGAGCACAAAACCATGCGTTGTCGCAACAAGACCACCCAAAGATCGATGCGTAACTCCGCTAAGCGCGAGAGATTTCTTGGGGGCTTCATTGCGTGATAAACTCGTCACACGCGTTTGCTGGTTTTCATCCATCCAAGCAATGACAAAACGCTCATGACCTGCTGCTACAAGCGGACGAAAAGCAGACGATGTCCCTAAATCCAAAACATTCACCGGATCATCTGAAAAAGATGCATATAGACGACCACCAGCTGTCCATACAATCAGAAGATCTTCTTTAAGCTGTGCTATTTCAAGCGAACGAACAGGCGTCACAAACGACCAATTCAATAGCGCAGATCGGCTTCCCGATGCTGGATTGAGTGATTCACAATGAATTGTGTATGATGTACCAGCGCCAGCATCCCGAAGAATACTACACCCTGTAACATCCGTTTCCCCGCCCACAAGTGCTGTTTGCTGCACGATTTGATTGGGAACATCCATTGAAAGGGTTCGTTCTGCTCTCCCCGTTTGATCAACAACAACGAGCGATGCGGTTCGCTTGTCCCCAACATAGGCACCATCGTTTAACGCAAAAACAAAACGCGTACCAACGGCAGAGATATCATCAACACGAGCACCTGACTGCGTATCCGATTCATAAAGAAGAACAGACTTAGGTTCATTGGGATTCATGCGCGCCGCAATATAAGCAACACCCTTAAAACAGGTTAACAATTGCGTTTGTGGACACAACGTAACGTCACGCGCATCCCCTTGGATCGCAATGGCAAAATAGTCAGTCGTTGCTGCGCTCCCAAAAACCTGGGTCGGAAACTGATCTGTAATCTGAAGTAAAAACGGACCAGGTTCTCCCGGCGGCGGAAGCTGTTTTGACGGGGATGTTGAGCCTACGATCTCTGATGATACGTCATTCTCTGAGGTCTGCGAATTTCCAATCTGACTGCTACAGGCAGCACAGACCATACCAATGATAATCCCAGTCAAACTTCTTATAAATTGGACGTTACGCATTCTTTTTTATGCTCTTCTTCACAAAAAAAGCTCCGAAGCTTTCGTTAAAAAGTTCAGAGCCTTTTCCGTGAAAATTCGGCTTACTTCTTGAGTTGTTTGCTAAACCAACCGCCCGTCAAGGCATCCAACTGGGCCGTCAATTCCTGAAGTTGAAGTTCCTGCTGAAGACGCGTCATAACATCAACACCTGGATCCGTATCCATGGCAATCTGCTGTTTACGACGTGCATAATAAACTTTCGCTACATCACGAAGAAGACGATCGCGGTCTTTCGCTGCTGAGCCCATCTGTTTATATACATTCAGTGTATCAGAGTTGTAAACAAGTCCAGAAAGTTCCCATTCTGCACGAACTTTATGCTGACCGTACGCCTGACTCTCTTCGTATGTCGTCAAAGTGTCTTTCGTTACTTTACCGTCTGCACCTTGCTCAATTTTGTCCTGAGGACGATCCGTATCTCGATCGCGATACGTGTACTCATAATAGACTTTTTTAGGAAGAGCACGAGAAGCCTGCGCTCGCGTATAAAGGCTCTCAAGACGATCTGTTGTGATGCCGGCATATTCAAGCGCTGCATCCATCGTCGCTGTTACCGAAGGCTCTGATTTATAGCGCTGAAGAATGTCTTGTGCTGATTCCTGGGCGCTGGCAATCATAGGCGTGCCCAACACTACTAAACCAAGACCGAGCGATACGAGAAATTTTTTCATGGTGTTCTCCCTGACAAAGATCCGCTACTGGATCGAATAATATTAAAACCTCAAAACTGAGAAACTTATTTATAGTTGTACTTCGGTGTAAAAAATCCGCCCGTAAGATAATAAAGCTGTGCATCAATCTCTTCGATTAGCAAAAAACGTTTGACTTCGTTTTTCGCATTCTTTTGTTTCGATTTTACACCTGCCATTTGCTTCGAATAACGTTTGCGCAATACTTTCATGACCTGCGAAACGATGGTCAAACGCTGTCTGTTCTGCGAATACATGTATCGGTCGAGCGCCATTTCGTTTGACTCGTCCTTGCCAAGTTCAAAATTCCAAAGCGCTGAAACTTCCCATGTTGTCTGCGTGTCTCGCGTCTGCTGCCACGTCGTCTTGGATATGGCTCCACCATTCTTGTTATCACTTATGATCTGCGATTTGTCCGTTGCAGTCTCCAAACGCGAATAACTGAATCTGAAATTCGGCAGAATCATCGAGGACCACAAACGCGCTTTAAATCGATCGTGCGCATTTTCTTCAAGTGCATGAGCTACCAATGCCTCGTGCAAAATACGCTCTGGCGTCGGCTCCGTCGCCCATTGGCGCTTCAAAAGATCTAAACGTCCCTCGTCGTTCAATTTTTTACGATCACGAGACGCTACCAAAACATTCGAATCCGTTACCATGATCGCTGCATTCGCTTTGTCTTTTGGCGTTAACACCACATTTCGCGTCTGCTCGCCAAAAAGTCCTTCGATCTCACGAATCCATTGATCGCCTTGGTTTATATAAACACACTCTTCTGTTCGAACTAATATATTACTATCCGTTCCGTCCAGTGTCTCTACCTGACGTATCGCTGAACCTTCTATCGATGCCGTGTCTAAACGATTAAAATTCACTAAATCTTTAGATGAATATACCCCACTTTCTGTCGCAATCATTAAAAGCGAATTCATCCCACCTTTTATATCCGTGATATGATCGCCACGATTGGCTACAAAATGCGAAAGGGGAATCACACTTTCACCCGCATCCGAACTCACATATACAACTTCAGGCGTTCCTATAACTAAAAGATCGTCACTCGTATGCGTCAGCATGTACGGAACACCATCAAAAACACCTCTTGACTGGCCCCAGGTCGTCCCACCGTCTTTCGAAACCCAAAGTCCCTGGTTTGTTCCCAAGGTAATGCGCTGGCCGCTCAGTGATACATCCAAAGATATAAATTGAACATCATTCGGCGCACTGATCGTCGTCCACGTCGCACCATTGTCTGATGAAACATAAAGCGCATCCCGCGTTACAGCCCACACCTTGCCTTGATAAGATATTAGCTTCCATACCGCGTTTTCTTCTGTCGCCTTGACAAGCGCTTCCTCTTCGTTGGCGCCTAAATCTAGAAAATACAAATAACGCGATACAAAATCACGACCGTCCGATGAAACTTCATTGCTCTCGTTACCTTCATCAACCGAAAGCTCGTCAAACGCTCGCATCAGATCTCGCTCTATGTCGAGTTCATATTCCGAAAAAATATTCAGATCGTCCGTTGTCGAGGCTGCTAAAAGCTCTTCATCCGAAATCTCATCGTCAATCGTATCGGCAAACTCCGAATCATACGTCGTTGTCAATTCGTTGCGAATAAATGCTCGCTTGGTGTTGACTATCTCTTCGTCACTCAACTTCGACAATAATTCTGCACTCTCTTGCTTGTCGCCACCGCTGTCAAAATTAAATGCCGTCTTCCAGCTCACCCCGCCATCCCGGCTCACACGCAAAAATCCATAGCCGCCTGCATAAAGCGTCTTCGGGTCTTTTTCGTCCGGTAACACAACAACTGCTCCGTCCAGATCATCCTCGTAATCATCTGTCCAGATCCATGATCCAAATACAGTCTCTGATATGACTGTCTCGCTGACACCGCTCATGCGCTCCGATATCGTCGCGATATCACCCGAGTCTGCCTGAACAGTCCCTGAATCTACTGGCTGTGAGCTACTGTCAAACTCAAAACCCTGCGCGTGCGCACTTATCGCAAAACAACTGCTGAGGACAGCTGCCAAGAGCCATCTGAGGGAGTTTACGTGTTTCATCAGTCTCCTGCTTTCGTAAAAGAAAAACGGGGGCTCGCTTACGCAACATGCGCAGCACGTTCACCGCGATTTTCGCTCCCCTTCAATACAACAAGATGCGCCGTTTGTAGACTCATTTTTTTCGTTTTGCTTGACCTTCGCTTCCCATTTTCTTCTTTTTTTCAAATTGCGCCGTCTTTTCGGGCTAAAGCCCTCAATACGCCGGCGCGCGTGCGCTTCTCAACCTCCGGTCTCAATACGCGCACGCCACCTCCTAAATCTCGAAACGCTAAAAAACTAAAAAAGGCCCCGATTTCGGGGCCTTCACGTGATTAATTCACCTATACTTTTTGACGTCTGCGAAGCGGTACCGCAATCATCAATAAGCCAGCTACCGCTAACCACAACGGCGCTTCGTTCGAACGCATAGGCGTTGAAGAACAAGATCCTCCACGCATATTGCCCGATAAATTGCTATTGCGTTCGTTATTGATAACCTCAATCGTTACCGTGTCGTAATAGCTCTGACCACCACTTACCGTAACTGCGTTGATCTCGTATTCGCCGTCCGGCAAAAAGACTCGGCTGTCCGAAAGAATGCCTCGGCTTAAATCACACATCCACGATCCATCAGAATTGATCTTGGCTGTACACGTCGAAACAACCGCATCCTCTGCCGCCGCCGAAGGTACCGTCACTTCTACATTTACAATCTCTCCCGTCGTAGACATGCCCGAAACAATAATACCTTCGCTTGCATCAAGCACATCACCATCTGACGGACTGCTAATCGTCAATTTGTTGGACGAAACCGTAAATGTTACACTCTCGCTCTTATCACCGATATTGCCTTCCGTATCTTCAAAACTCGCCGAAATCGTATAGGTCGCACCGTCCTGAAGCGTTATATTAGGAATGCAGTTCCACACCCCCGTCTCTTTCGAGTTCGCTGTACAAAGTACAGAATCGATGTCGCCATCTTTGTACCATACGTATACTTCACCTTCTCCCGCTGAGACGGTGCCCGAAATTAAAGGCTTCGATCCCGTAACATCTCCGTTCTCAGGATATGTGATCACTGGAATCGCTACAACAGGTCCTTCACCAGGAATAACCGTGAAATTAAGCGGTACGGCTACGGATGCCTGACCGTTCTCTACGTGGACCGCTAAGATATCATGCTCGCCAAGCGAAAGATCACCAACGTTGCACGACCAGTTCTCGTCCTCAACCTTCGCTGTACAAAGCTCTTTCCCTTTTTCAGAGATGACCACCGTTCCTGTGCCTGTGACCGAACCACTAATAACGACAGGATTGTAAATATCCGAGCCCGCTTTCGGCGACGTTATAATAGGAATGGTAACGTCAGGACTATCTTCAGGCTCAAACGTCAAGCTCGCTGTAACCTCTTCACTATAAAGTTCTCCGTCGTTGACGATGAGACTTACGCCTACCGTTTTGATCGGTAACACGTGGTCTGGATCTAATGGCGCATTGACCGTCACTTGTACATCCGTACCAATCTGTTTTTTGGCGTTATCTTCGATGAGATACCAGCGATAGTTCAGTTTGTCGCCATCTTCGTCTGTCGACTGCGATCCATCAAACGTAAACGATTCGCCATATTTGATCGTTACATTCAGCGGATCAACCACCGCAACAGGCGCATGATTCTCGGGATCGACCTTCTTGCCTGTAACGTGGATCGTAATGCTTGACACTTCTTTACTGCTCAAGCCATAGCTATCCGTAACTTTTAATGCAATGACATAATCGCCTGTCGGTACAGCTTCGTCTATCGTGTAACTCGTTACAGCTGCATCAGGTTCCGAGAATTTTCCCGACATATCATCGATCAGCCACACATAACTCAACGCATCCTTATCAGGATCGTAAGAATTCGAACCGTCAAGTTTGATCGTGTCACCCGCATTCACTTCCAATGGACTTACATCCAAAACAGCAATCGGAGCATGATTCAGCTCACAAACACTCGCTCGACAAACCATATCCTGCGTGTTGACACAATCCGCTGTGCTACTGCAGTCTATTGGACAAAGCATGACCTTGGCATCACATTTGTAATTGCCACAACTCATGGTGTCTTCAACACAAACACCGCTCTGACACACATGCATTGTTAAGGCATTGTTCAAACACGAATTGCCTGCGCCACACGCCGATCCGTCCTTCTTAGCGACAACTTGACAGCCCGTTGTGGGAACACACGCATTCACCGGCTCATGACACTCATCTGCGATCTCATTGCATACCACTTCTGACCAACCAAAATTGTCTTTGGTCGGATCACATACGTTGCAAAGATTACCCGCATCCGTTTCACCTGCCGCATAACATTTGTTGTCAATCAGACATTTGTCGGCTGTGTAACACTCGCTGTACGACGACGTCGCTTGATTTCTAAAAATACTGACACCGCCTACGCCATCCGTTTTGTCATTTCGACGGTTGGGAGCACCTACGATGATATCTTTCCAACCCGATTTGTCCATCTGCTCAACGACAATCGAAGATCCCATCTGCGTGGCATAAGAGGCACTCCCCGTATCATCCACACGCTTCCAATAAGGCGCTTTACTCAGTACGTTGGGATCTTGGCTGCCTAAATAAACTTTAACGGTACCATATCGAATCGTACCACTCGTATTACCCGCAGAACCTACAACTAAATCAGGATAACCATCGGCATTCAGATCGCTTGCGACAACCTCACTACCAAAACGCTCACCACCCTGTTCGCCCAAAATATCAATCGACGGGTTACCTACAAACGCTTTACCAGGACCTGGGTTCACATAACCACGGACTCGTCCCGTAAAGGCTGCTCCCGATTGACCATCCACCAAACCTGGATTGTAATTCGGCTCACCTACGACAAGGTCTAAATCACCATCACCGTCAAAATCTGCAAAACTGACGCTGCTCAACTCACTTGCGTTGTCACCATAAATCGGATCACGTGACTCAACAAGTGACTTGCTCGCCGCATCGTATTTGAAAAATTGTACGATACCTGTATGCCCATCGCTCGAACCCGGTTTGTTGGCCCAACTACGAACGACCATAATCTCAGGAAGACCCGTCGCATCAAGCTGCGCGACATAGACCTTCGCTCGAACTTGCATCGAATAGGCTACTTTAGCACTCGCATCCGATCGAAGTTCCGTGCCGCTGCACATGTCTAAATGAACATCAACAGTGAAATTACTATAGTCGTAGTTCGACAAATCAGACGTCAGAGACGACGAAAAATAAACAAGGTCTTCTTTGCCGTCGCCGTTCACATCCCCAATCGCTAAGCCTGTTCCTGCAAGCTTGCCTGCTGTCGATGAACTCAGGTTGAGCAAACGCGACCAGCTCGTCTTGTAGCCCCACAACGAAATACTGCCACCAAATTGTGCCTTGGTGGACGACGACGACGGAGACGTAATTACTGCAATCTCACCTAGACGTTTCGATACACCCAAATTCGCACAATAATTACCTGCCGCAACCTCATAGCCAAACGAACTGGTTGCATCCCCCGAAACATCATCGATTACACCATGCAACAATACGTCTGACTTGTCGCTGTACATCGTGTACTGAACACCTGGATTCGCAAAGAATTTGCCGTGTCCTGCAATAACACCAACCCCGGACTTCAAAAATTTGCCCGTCGCTACCGTCGTGCCCAGCTTTAGATCCTTACTCGGTGCATCCGAGTTAATCGTCATCTCAACACCATACGGCGCGCCTCCAAGCTCCCCAAATAGTGCCTGACTATGCTGTGAAAAATCCGCTGCTTCTTGTTTGGACGAAATCTCCGTATTGTCGTTGCTGCTGCAACCAAATAGCGCCAAACTCGCAAACGCTAAACATGTACTGTATGTTGTTGTCTTTTTCATCTGCGTTACATCCCTATAAAATCGCACTGCGATATGTACAGCCGTTATCTAATCTAGCATATACATTAAGCCCTTTGCAAAACCCCTCGCCTACTTTTTGTGCTTTTTTTTCAAGACTGACGCTTTCCTCAAAAACAAAATAAGGCTCCCTTCAAAGGAGCCTTATACATGATCTGCAAGCGATCTCACGTCGACTACTTGCATCCGCTGACTTAGCCATTCAATAGAGAATGCTTCAACAATCTCTATCGCTATGCACAACGTACGCTGCCCTACTTTTTGTTGAGCAAAGCATCCATCTCGTCTGCCGTTGCCGCACATCTAAACCCAAAATGATGCGTCCCCGGTTTGTTGGCTGGTGTATGTGATCGACGATGAAGACCCGTCGCATGTTCGGCTGGCCAATACCACGAGCCTCCTCGTACGGACTTCGCTCGATATTTACCGCATCGTCCATCTCCGTCTTCATTGCCCCCACAAGGTCCCTTGGGATCAATCCCCGCACAATCAGGACCACAGGCTTCCCAGCTCGGCGTGTACCAGTCCGCAACCCACTCTTCAGCATTGCCCATCATGTCACACAATCCATAGCGCGATGCCCCCTTCGAACATCCCTTTAAAACACGTCCCGTCTCGGGCTTCTTACCGCGACGCTTAATCTCTCCACACGAACGCCCCTTCTCATTCATGACAACTGCGTTCGCACAGGATGACGGTTCATTGCCCCAAGGATAGATGTCGCCGTTTTCTCCACGCGCTGCTTTCTCCCACTCAGCTTCCGTCGGAAGATGCTTGCCCACGGCCTCGCAATACTGCTTCGCATGATACCAACTCAACGCCGTAATCGGTTGATCTGCCGCACCAAAGTCTACGTACAGCGGACCATCCTTCTCGCACTTCCCGGCCTTAACACACGCATTGTACGCGCCATTCGTCACTTCGATGATATCCATATAATAGGTCGACATCCAAACCGTCGACTCCGGATTCGTATTGATGTGGTTCGGCGCATCTTTGGGACGATAGGCCTTATTATGGCTGTCCTGATCACATTTGACGTGCGGATCGTTGTTCGAACCTCTCAAAAACGGGCCACCAGGAATGCAGGCCATACCCTCTATCGGCGTCACGCATTCACGAATCGGTTGACCGTTGGGAAGCGTTTTGGGCGCCGAAGCTGTCGCTCCCGCTTGAACTGCTGGTGCCGCTGGAATATCCGCTGACGTACCGCTGTCCTGCGCAAACGCACTGTAAGCGCCGATTCCCATGATTGCTGCTAATGCCGCTGCTGCGGCTGCCGCTTTCGCTCTGATCATCATCTTCTTCCTTATGCTCTTAAAACTGCTCTGCAAAAGAATTGCCCTCGTATGCCGAAACATAGAATGACCTCAAGTGCCCCTTGCCTATTACGTAATAACGCGACACTCTGTTCTGCTTTGCATCACATAAAATAGCCGCCGTATGCCAAAGGCATAGGCCGGCTTGGGCGAGCGTATTGCCTAAATGGCAATAGCTCGACCTAAAAAATAACAAATTTAAACTGGAATAGCTAAAATAGTCACTCGGTTTGTCTGAAACGACGCGTCATCGATAGATGACACCTATAAACAGACACAATCATAGCAACATCTTTGACACTTTTTAACCCTCTGGAGTTTTTATGGAATACCGCATCGAACATGACCTTCTCGGCGAATTTAACGTCCCTGCGGATGCCCTTTACGGCGTCCACACATGCCGAAGTCTCGAAAATTTTTGCGTCTCTCACCGACGCGTTCACAAAGCCTGGGTGCACGCAATGGGAGATGTCAAACTCGCGTGCGCCAAAACTTCACACGACTTGGGCGCGTGGAACAATGATCCCGCGAAAGCAGATGCCATCCTTCAGGCATGCCGCGAGCTTAAAGAAGGATGCCTTGACGAGCACATGGTCGTCGATGCGCTTCAAGGCGGTGCTGGTACTTCCCTTAACATGAATGCCAACGAAGTCATTGCAAACCGCGCTCTGCAGATCCTCGGCGAAAAACTCGGAACCTATTCGCGCGTCTCCCCGCTCGACGACATCAACTATCAGCAGTCCACCAACGACGTCTGCCCAACGGCCTTCCGCATCGCCCTTTCGCGTCAAATCGAAAGCTTCATGCTCGCGCTTAAAACGCTCGAACTCACCATTCGTCAAACCGGTGCGCGCATGGACGATGTCGTCAAAGTCGGACGTACCCAGTTCCAAGACGCCGTACTCACAACCCTCGGCTTCGAATTCAAAGCCTACGCCGAAGCCCTCGCGCGCGATTTCGTGCGCATGACTCGCGCTCGCGAAGCTCTCAAAATCGTCAACCTCGGCGGCACTGCCATCGGTACCTGCGTCAGCGCCTCACACGATTACGTCGAAACCGTCGTTCCTAACCTCGCTGAAATCTGCGACATCCCCGTTACACAAGCGCATGACCTCATCGATGGTACGCAAAATCTTGACGATTTCTCGTACGTTTCGGGCATCCTCAAAACCTGCGCTACCTCCCTCCTCAAAATCTCCACGGATCTCCGCTTCATGTCTTCGGGACCGCAAGCTGGCATCGGCGAAATCTCCCTTCCACCACGTCAGGCTGGAAGCTCCATCATGCCGGGCAAAGTCAATCCCGTCATTACAGAGTCGATGATCCAAACTTGCATGCTCGTCATCGGTCACGATACCGCGATCTCGTACGCGATCAGCCAGGGCAACCTCGAACTCAACGCCTTCCTCCCGCTCATCGCCGATTGCCTCCTCAACGGCTTTGAAGAACTCGAAGAAGCCTGCAAGATGATGGCCGAACGCTGCATCCGAGGCATCCAACCTAACGTCGAAAAATGCCGCGCCGGCATCGCTTCGTCCACGGCTCTCATCACCGCCATGGTCAAACGCATTGGCTACGACCGCGCTTGCCAACTCGGCATCGATGCCATCGCCGAAGGCATTTCCATTCGCGAAAAACTCCTCAAATCAGGACTCGTCACCGAAG
The DNA here is from genome assembly GCA_045599585.1 of Myxococcota bacterium. GTDB lineage: Bacteria > Myxococcota_A > Bradymonadia > UBA4248 > UBA4248 > RGIG464. Next base: position 322 of record JAZRWH010000061.1, on the reverse strand, counting down.
CCGAATGCGACAGCTTCACCACCCCTGAAGTCGTTCGTTCTACCATGGCCGACCACGATCGACATCACCACTAATTCACGGCGAAGTTAGCGACGCTTTTATCCCTGCGGAGCATGTGTTGTTCATGCTCCGCTTTTTTGTTTTTGCCCTCAGATCACCGCTTTCTTTCTAATCTTTAACGGGGGGAAGTCGGAAAATTGTCAATCCAAATGCATATTTGAGTAAACCATTTCCGGTGTCTTCCAACCAAGTACTTTTCGAGGTCTCTGATTAATTTCATTACAGACACGTTTGATATAGCTGTCAGAGACCTTAGTAAAGT
>JAZRWH010000060.1:0-5484 GCA_045599585.1 Myxococcota bacterium | reverse complement strand
ACCCCAAACTGAGGGATAACGCACCGAAAGGTGTGCTAATACCGCATGTGATCTTCGGATTAAAGGATTTATCCGGTTTGGGACTGGCCTGCGTACGATTAGATAGTTGGTAGGGTAATGGCCTACCAAGTCGACGATCGTTAGATGGTTTGAGAGGATGATCATCCAGACTGGGACTGAGACACGGCCCAGACTCCTACGGGAGGCAGCAGTAGGGAATCTTTCACAATGGGCGAAAGCCTGATGGAGCAACGCCGCGTGCAGGATGACGGCCTTCGGGTTGTAAACTGCTTTTATTACCGAGAAATATGATGGTAGGTATTGAATAAGGATCGGCTAACTACGTGCCAGCAGCCGCGGTCATACGTAGGATCCGAGCATTATCCGGAGTGACTGGGTGTAAAGAGTTGCGTAGGTGGCATAACAAGTAGCTGGTGAAATCCGGTGGCTCAACCATTCGAATTATTAGCTAAACTGTTAGGCTCGAGACCGTTAGGGGTAACTGGAATTTCTAGTGTAGGAGTGAAATCCGTAGATATTAGAAGGAACACCAATAGCGTAGGCAGGTTACTGGGACGGTTCTGACACTAAGGCACGAAAGCGTAGGGAGCAAACGGGATTAGATACCCCGGTAGTCTACGCCGTAAACGATGGATACTAGCAGTTTCGGGTATCGACCCCTGGAGTTGCGAAGCTAACGCGTTAAGTATCCCACCTGTGTAGTACGATCGCAAGATTAAAACATAAAGGAATTGACGGGGACCCGCACAAGCGGTGGAGCGTGATCTTTAATTCGATGATAAACGATAAACCTTACCAAGGCTTGACATCTCGAGGAGGCTTCCGAAAGGAAACTGTGCCTTAGGGAACTCGAAGACAGGTGATGCATGGCCGTCGTCAGCTCGTGTCGTGAGATGTTTGGTTAAGTCCATCAACGAGCGCAACCCTTGCAACCAGTTGTATTTTTCTGGTAGGACTGCCCCGGTAACGGGGAGGAAGGAGGGGATGATGTCAGGTCAGTATTTCCCTTACGCCTTGGGCTAGAATCGCGCTACAATGGCCGGTACAATGCGAAGCGAAGCAGTGATGTGAAGCAAATCGCACCAAAGCCGGTCCCAGTTCGGATAAGAGGCTGAAACTCGCCTCTTTGAAGTCGGAATCGCTAGTAATCGCAGATCAGCATGTTGCGGTGAATACGTTCCCGGGTCTTGTACACACCGCCCGTCAAACCATGAGAGTCACCAACACCCGAAGTCCGCCTCGGCGGCCTAAGGTGGGGGAGATGATTGGGGTTAAGTCGTAACAAGGCATCGGTACGAGAACGTGTCGATGGATTACCTCCTTTCTTGAGAAGGAATTGATGCGTCTTGGATAGCAATATCTAAGATAGCTAGGTCGGTTACAGTTGTGTTTGATAAGCTTAAAACATAACATTTCTTTTATAGATGTAACTTCAAGCTTAATTTTACGAATGATTGATGAAAATTGCACAACTAAGTTGTTAAATAGAAAAATCGCCCGTAAGGGTGATTTTTTGATATTTTGAGATTTTATCGATTGTCACCAGAGCCGTGAAGCTGATTGCGGTTTTTACGACTTTGGAGTTTGTCGATATTCCCAGTAGCAATGTCTTCGAAGGGTATGTTTAAGTAACGAGAAATAGTAGCAAGATACCAGAGGACGTCGCCGAGTTCTTTGGCGATGGCTTGCTTATCTTCGCTATTGATTTGCCCGTTTTGGTCGCGATAGATTTTTTTGAATTTTTCGGCAACTTCGCCGGTTTCACCAGAAAGACCAAGGATTTTGGCGATGAAAGACGGGTCAGACAGACTGCTAGATTGATCGGTAAAAGTATCGAATTGTTTGATAATATTTTGATATTCGTTAAAATTCATTAGACCTCCTGATTAGGATAATTATACCACGGGTGGTATAATAGGGGAATGGAAGATACAAGAAATTTAGTAGATGAATATAAAGGTATGACAAATGAACAAGTTTTTGACGAATTGGATAAAAAACGTAATGTACTAGAAATTGCCATTGAAAACGTTGAGCACGATTTTAATATTGGCACGATTGTGCGGAGCGCAAATTCTTTTAATGTGAGTAGGGTACATATTATTGGACGAAAAAAATATAATCGGCGGGGTGCAATGTGTACGGATAAGTATTTGCAAATTATTCATCATGAGACGATTGAGCAATTTTTGGAGACGCAGGAAGGCAGGGAATTAGTGGCGATTGAAAATAATACGCCACGGGCACTGCCGATGGGCAGTAAAAAATTTGCGCAAAAAACGACGTTGGTTTTTGGCAGTGAAGGAAATGGTATATCGGTGGAATTATTGGAGAAAGCACACGACGTAAGATATATTGAGAGTTTTGGTTCGACGCGGTCGGTAAATGTCGGCGTGGCGGCAGGAATTGCGATGTATGAATGGACGCGCCAGAACGTGTTAGGAGATAATAAAAAAATGAGCCACTAGACTCTTGTGGTGGGGATATGTGGACTTGAACCACAGACCTCGTCATTATCAGTGACGCGCTCTAACCAGCTGAGCTATATCCCCAATTTGTTAATGGTGGAGTAACAGGGATTCAAACCCTGGACCTCTGCCTTGCAAAGGCAGCGCTCTAATCAGCTGAGCTATTACCCCGTAACAATTATTTTACTACAGATAGTAAAAAATGTCAAAGGAAAAATCACCTTTTCAGGTGATTTTTCAGGTCATACATTTGCCTTAAGTAGCCTCGCAGTTTTATCTACTCAAGTTATGTTTATTTTATATCACACGGCGCATAATGTCAATAGGTTTTATCCACAGATTGTTCAAAACTTTTAAATAAATTGTTCGGTAAGATGTTCGGGTTTTATGTATTGACAAAACGAAAGCGGTATGATATAATACAAACATAAGTAAAATTAAGAGTTTGGTGGGCAGAAGGAGCCAATTATGGCTGGAACAAAAGCTGGTGGTATGAAAGCTGCCGCCACAAATAAGGCTAAATACGGTAAAGAATTTTACGCTCGTATTGGTAAAAAAGGTGGCGAAAATGGTCATACCGGCGGTTTCGCAGCAAACCCGGCACTTGCAAGGCTTGCTGGCGCAAAGGGCGGACGAATTTCTCGTCGTGGCCCAGCGAAAAAAGAAGCCTAATCCTGACAATAAGGACAATGATAGCGGCCATCACGCGTTTGATAACGTGTGAGGCCGCATTTTTGGCATTTAGATTTGGCATGAAGCCAATCGCGATAGGTGTCGAGTTCGGCTTCGATGAAATTGGCATCAACAGAAATGTCATATTTGGTAGCAAGGATGGTAGCTTGGTCCCAGGCGGCACGTTCCATTTTGAGACGTTCGACGTCCGTCAAGAAGGCAGTGTGGCCAAGTAAGGCATGACCGAGTTCGTGGAGCAGAGCAATGGCAAAGTTGGGGTCGTCTAATACAAAATAAATTGTGCGTGGTGGACGAAATGAAAATTTTTTACCAGGTTTGAATACAAAATTTGGATAATCTTGTCGCAGTTGAGAGAGTAAAACACTAGACATAAGCGTATTGAATAAATTATTTATACAATATAATTGTAGCATAAGAGACTAGACTTTTGAGAGAAAATTTGATAAAATTAGGTAAGAATTGGACCCATTCAAAAGCAGGGGGATTTTTGAATGGGTCCAAGAAAGGAAAATTTAAGAGTATGGCTAAGACAGCCAAAAAAGTAACAATGGATGAATTGCTTGCTGAAAATGAAGCTTCATTCAAAAAGGTCATTGCAGGTGATACTGCAAAGGGGACAGTGCTATCTGTCAAAAAGCATGAGATTTTGATTGATCTCGGTGCGCAGGGCGTTGGTTTGGTGCCACGTCGGGAAGCTTCGTTTGCGCGTAACCTTAATGTAGGTGACGAAGTGACAGCTTCAGTAATTGATGCTGAGATGGAGGACGGTTATGTGTTGTTGTCGCTCCGTAAGGCAGTTAAAGACAAGGGTTGGGATGAGATTCAGGCTAAGCTTGACAATGCAGAGATTGTTGAAGTAACACCATTTGATGCTAATCGTGGTGGCTTATTGGTTGAATATGAAGGCATTCGTGGCTTTTTGCCAGTGTCACAACTTTCGGCTGAGCATTATCCACGCGTTGGTTCTGCTGATAAGGATGAGATTTTGCAACGTTTGAATTCTTTGGTTGGCAAAGCAATCAAAGTTCGTATTCTTGATGCGATTAAAAAAGAGAACAAGTTGATTTTCTCCGAGAAGGAAGCAATCAAAGATGGTTTGCAAGAGAGATTTTCGACGCTTAAGGTCGGTGATACCATCAAAGGTGTAGTGACTGGCGTAGTTGATTTTGGCGTGTTTGTCAATGTCGACGGCATCGAAGGTTTGGTTCACATCAGTGAGATTTCTTGGGAACGCGTTAATAATCCAGCTGATTATGTAAAAGTTGGCGAAACGATTGATGCCAAGATTATCGCAATCGATAAAGAGCGTTTGTCGCTTTCGATGAAGCAATTGACCGAAGACCCATGGCTATCCGAGGTAGAAGGCTTGAAAAAAGGCGCTAAGGTTGAAGGTACGGTAACTCGTATTACTCCGTTTGGCGCATTTGTCCAGATTTCACCAGCAGTAGAAGCTTTGGTACATGTATCCGAACTTGGCGAAGGTTCAGATGTTGATCCAGAGAAGGTCTTTACTTTGAATGAGCGCAAGAGCTTCAAGGTGCTTGATATCGATAAAGAAGGTCGTAAAATTTCGTTGACGATTGCAAAATAACGTGCTATTATAAGTATGTTGTTGTTCGGCGGGTTCACAGTCGAAGTTGAAGTTTAGGCTGTAGGCGTTGGCAAAAAATCCCCATTTGGGGATTTTTTGTGGTATAATAATGGTTATGAAAAAGAAAGAACTTGAAGATAGACCTTGGTTAAAGTTTTATGAGGAAGAGAATATTCCCGGTGAGCTAGAGTACCCAGATTGCTCGATGGTGGATATGGTGATGCAAAGTGCGGAAAAATGGCCAGATAATGTGGCTTATTCGTACTATGGACACAAGGTGACCTATAAGAATTTTGTGAAAAAGATTGAGAAGACGGCGCGAGCACTCAAGAATTATGGCGTTAAGGAAGGTGATAGGGTGACGATTTGTATGCCAAATACACCGGAGGGAATTACAATGGTGTATGCAGTGAATATGGTGGGGGCAGTGTGTAATATGGTGCACCCGTTGTCATCTGAGAAAGAGTTGGAATATTATATCAAGGCAGCAGAGAGCAAATACGTACTCGTGATTGACGCAGTGTTTGATAAGATTTATAAACTGAGAGATTCGGCGGGGTTGGAGCGGATTATCGTGGTGCGGCCGAGTGATGGATTGGGATTCTTAAAGCAGAAATTATATAAATTATTACATGTCAAGAAGGTGCGTTTGCCATCAAATGATGGACGTGTGGTGTTGTGGGAAGATTTTATTGCGAATTCGTATTTTTA
>JAZRWH010000059.1:0-14938 GCA_045599585.1 Myxococcota bacterium | reverse complement strand
GGAACTGACTTTACTAAGGTCTCTGACAGCTATATCAAACGTGTCTGTAATGAAATTAATCAGAGACCTCGAAAAGTACTTGGTTGGAAGACACCGGAAATGGTTTACTCAAATATGCATTTGGATTGACAATTTTCCCACATCCCCCCCAAAAAACACATTGATCCGATTATAATTAGCCAAGAGATCGTATTGTATTGAATCAGAACAAGATTCATTTAACACCACACGGCGCACCAATGAGTCATTTATGCCATCCATACATAAAAATGGTTGTTCCCCTTTTGTTTATTTTAGCCTAAAACACCTAGGCGTTTTTGAGATCGGGCACACAACCCGAAACGTTTTATTGCGGCACAATAAACCGCACCGAAAGGAGTTATCTAATGAAAAAGTATTTAGCAATCTTAGCCTGTGCGCTTCTTATGACGACAGTAGGCTGCAAACCCAAAACAAATAACACAGACACTCAAGCATCCCCCCAAACGACTGTTAATGCCGCAGATCCCAACGCTCCGGCGGCTGACCCCAATGCTCCGGCGGCTGACCCCAACGCGCCGGCTGCTGACCCCAACGCGCCAGCTGCTGACCCCAACGCGCCAGCTGCTGACCCCAACGCGCCGGCTGCTGACCCCAACGCGCCGGCTGCTGACCCCAATGCACCGGCTGCTGACCCCAATGCGCCGGCTGCCCTTCCAGGCGATGTTGCTCCAGCATCTCTCGCCATTCCCGAAAACGCCACCAAAACTGAGTCTGGCCTTGCAATTCTAAAATTGAAAGCCAACGATGCAGGTCAGGCCATTAAATCTTCAGACCTCATCAAGGTCGTCTATTCTGGCTGGACAATGGATGGTCATCGTTTTGATGCGAGCGAACTCCACGGAGATGCCGCCTATTTCGAACCCGAGCAGCTTATTCCTGGTATGAAAGAAGCGCTCGAACTTTCGAAAGAAGGTGAGAAAATCCGCGTCTGGATTCCCGAAAACCTCGCATACAATGGTGCACCCGGTGCCCCTGCGGGCATGCTCGTTTTTGATTTCGATATTCAAAAGATCGTTACGCCCGTCATGCCTCCCAAAGACATTCCCGAGGATGCCATTAAGCTCGATGGTGGCCTCGCGTACCGCATTATTTCTTCTAAAGAAGGCGGTAAGGCTATTTCCGAAAATGACCTTATCACACTCAACTTCGCTGGTTGGAAGCAGGCTGATGGCCGACTTTTCCACTCCACGCTCGCCGAAGGTCAGCCCCTCTCGGCTCCTGCGAACACCTTCTTCCCGGCATGGAAAGCCATTCTCCCCAAACTTCACGAAGGGGACGTCTTCCAGACCTGGGTTCCCCAAGAACTCGGTATCGCAGCCCAAGCACCTGCGGATGATGAAATGGCCGGTACACTCATTTTCGAAGTTACCATCGAAAGCGTCGTAGCACTTCCTGCCGCACCGGCTGACGTTGCCGCCCCGCCTGCAGACGCCGAAAAAACGGCTTCTGGCTTGGCAAGCAAAGTGATTTCCGCAGGTACGGGAACCAAACATCCGACGCCTGAGAGCATCGTTCAAGTCCACTACTCGGGTTGGACAACAGACGGTCAAATGTTTGATTCGACCTCGATTGAAGGCGAACCTGTAATCTTCCCCCTCGGGAATGTCATTGCAGGTTGGACAGAAGGCGTTCAACTCATGGTTGAAGGCGAAAAACGTCGTCTTTGGATTCCTGAAGAACTCGCTTACAAAGGACAGCCTGGAGCTCCCGCAGGTATGCTCGTTTTCGATGTCGAACTTGTCAACATTATTGATCTCCCGGCAGAACCTGCTGTTCCTGCTCCCGCCGAAATAGCCCCCGCTCCTGCTAACTAAAACATCTCGTTCTTTTATAAAGACGCCCGATATTCCTTTTATTGGGCGTCTTTTTGTGTTCTTGTTGGTTCGAAACGAAGAGTATATTTATTCAATCGCCGAATGACAATTGTTTATATAAACGATTACATTTTAATTTAACCTTAATCATATAACAAAGGAAGCTCATATGCCTATCGCCGAATTTGACGTTTATGCCGCCCCCGCTGATGCCACAAAAACCGCCTCTGGTATTCAGTATGTCATCGTTACCCCCAACCCCGAAGGGCGCACCATTGCCGCCAAAGACTGGGTTTTGGTGCACTACTCCGGTTGGACGACAGACGGTCGCTGTTTCGATTCCAGCACGGACGGCGCTCCAGCAGTTTTTCCCCTCGAACAGCTTATCGATGGCATGAAAGAAGCACTCATGCTTTGCAAAACAGGCGAAAAAATGCGCGTCTGGATCCCCGAAGAGCTCGCTTACAAAAGCATGAAAGGTATGCCCCAAGGTACCCTTGTCTTTGAATTCCGCGTACTCGATGTCGTCACGCCCGAAGCCCCTGAAGCGACAATCCCTGCTGATGCCATCAAACTTCACGACGGACTTGCCTATCGCATTGATCAACAAGGCAGCACCGATCCAATCTCACCAGACGACATCGTTGCTGTCGACTTTAACGGTTGGAACAACGGAGAACTTTTCCATTCTTCGCTTCAAGTCGGCGAACCTATCGTCGGAGAGCTAAAAAAGTTCTTCCCTGGATTTAGAGAAACGCTCGTACACGGACATGCCGGTGATCAGATGACCGTTTGGGTTCCGCAGCAGTATGGTGTTGATCCGACAGGACGCGAACTTAAAGGTGATCTCGTCTTCACTGTTAAGATTCACAATGTCGAAAAAGCACCCGAACCGATTCCTGCCCCTGAAGACGTCGCGGCAGCCCCGAAAGATGCAGTCGTCACCAAGTCCGGACTCGCAAGCAAAGTTCTTACAGCTGGCGATGGAAGCATCCATCCTACCGCAACGAGTCGCGTTAAAGTACACTACACCGGTTGGACTACAGACGGCAAAATGTTCGATTCGAGCGTCATTCGCCGCGATCCAGCTGTTTTTGGGCTTAACCAAGTCATCGCTGGCTGGACTGAAGGCGTTCAGCTCATGGTTGAAGGTGAAAAACGTCGTTTTTGGATCCCGCAAGATCTTGCCTACCGAGGCATGCCTGGTGCACCTGCTGGAATGCTCGTCTTTGATGTTGAACTCCTAGCGATTCTCTAAGCTTGCGAACGTAACGCAACAACCACAACGAAGCAACAAGGCTGAGAGAAGGCACGTTAATGCGTGCCTTCTTTAATTTTCCGCTACATACGAATCACAAATCTTACAAATTCTTGTACTTATTTAATTTATGCTTTTAATGCATACTAGTAACAATCGTTAAGCCGTTTTTACATTTATTGAATTTAATTTCATATAGTGTGAAATTTTATACTTTTTAAGCAAAATAAATTTCAACTTCAGCATGAATGGCTGTTATGAAGTCTCAATTCTGCACAGAGTTGCATGATCTAGGGAGACTTTCTTACGTCTATATTTTGCAAAAATTTGGTCTAACTGTTATTATACTCCGGCCTATTTTTAGGCTTTAGTAATATATATGTTGTTGGAGTCATATATAGATGGGTTATCAACCGGGTGACGAAATAGCAGGGAAATATCGACTTATTGAAGCAGTCGGCGGCGGTGCGATGGGGCAGGTTTTTAAGGCCGAGCACATCCTCATGCACAAAACTGTAGCCATTAAAATCCTGCATCAATCAGTCAGCGGCAACACTGAGATCATTCAGCGATTTAAGCGCGAAGCACAGTCGGCGGCAGCGATTGACCACTCCAATATCTGCAATGTCATGGACTTTGACACAACAGAGTCTGGTGATTTTTACCTCGTCATGGAATTTCTTGAAGGCGATACGCTTCAAAAGCGCATTCGTAGCCACGGGGCACTTCATCCAGCAAAAGCAGTCTTCATCATGCAGCAGCTGCTCAGTGTTTTGCAGAGTGCGCATGATCACGGTATCGTCCACCGAGATGTCAAACCCGAGAATATCGCCCTTATCTATAAAGACGGCACGAATGATTTTGTAAAACTGCTCGACTTCGGTATAGCTCACCAAGACGAGATTTTTACGACTCAAAACGAAGGTGATAATCTCAAAACGCAAATGGGCTTCCTTTATGGAACCCCCGAATATATTGCGCCCGAACAAGCCGAAGGTACCAATATCGACTATCGCGTCGACCTTTATGCGTGTGGCATAATCCTTTATGAAATGCTTACGGGCACTGTTCCTTTTAAGCACGATTCCATCATAAATCTTCTGCACATGCAGGCATGCGATCCTCCGCCACACCTTAACGTCAATGCCATTGAACACGGCGCAGAATTCGATGCTATCATTCAAAAACTACTCTCCAAAAGACGCGAAGACCGATACCAATCCGCGCTTTCCGTAAGTGAAGCGCTCTCAGCGATCACCATTTCGGCTGACCCAGATATGCTCGCTGCTGGGAGCACTGTCGTTCGACTTCAAGTACTTCAACAGAACAACGCGCCCGAGATCTCAGGAGATGCACTCCAAAAAAGACGCGTCGTGATCATCACTATTGCCATCGCTGCGATTATTGTTCTCGTCGTAGTACTTTTGGCTGCGCTTCAATACGACTCAAAAAAGACGCCCGAAACGAGTACGCCTGCGGGACTTGGCGTGATGAGCACACAGCCCAAAGAAGTCGCTGTTGTCCAACCCTTTATTTACAAAAGCAACAATAGCGATTTTTCAATTTCGGAAGATAATACGCTCATCAAAGACCAGAATTTTGTCAAGGCGATGGAGGCTTACTACCAACAAGACTACCAAACTTGCTACGACAACATTGTCGCCGTCGAAGACCTCTATAAGACGCACCCAAATTATCTACGATTACGCATTCAGGCTGCCTATAATCTCGCGAATTCGATTTCTAAAGGATCCTCGCCTGTTTTCCAGAATGCAGTCGTCGATATTGTCGATACCTACACTGCGCTTACCCAAATCGTCCCCGACGCAATCCGCAATGAAGCCGTCAGCACCGCAATTCACTTTACATTTATGGATATGAAAGGCCGTGTCGACTATGAAAACGTCCTAGTTCATATCACATCAAAGCCGACTCCAAACCAGGCATCTGCACTCGTTTGGGCACTTGTCTATACGCAATACGATGCTAATGATAACCGTAAAAAGCGCATCATTAAAGCCTATGACAACGTTCCTCACGACAATGTCCCTGAGTGGCAAAACCTAGCTGTTGAAGCATGGCGCCTCGATAAGGACAATTGTAAAGCGCGTAGTGAGCTTATCCAAAAAATCTTCTTATCAGATGCACCGCGACAGGACATTTACTATGCTATCCTCGCGCCGCTTCACAAAAATCTCCGTCTCAACTACAAAGAGAGCAAACGCTATCAATGTAAAATGAATTGGAAGTCCATCGACTGCAATCACTGCATTAAAGACTGGATTGTAAGTGGTTACGGAGACTGGACTAAACGCATAGAAGATGGCACCATCGAAAAAGCGCCCATCCCCTTCACTGTTGATGAACCTCAAACAGAAGCTAAGGTTTCTGCTTCTTCATCCGAAGTAACTCAGGATCAAAATACAGAAGCACCTGAACCTGCCGCAACAAAGCCGGCAAAACCCACAAAGCCAGCCAAGTCCAGCAAAAAGAAATTTGGAAAGCGCGGCTAATCCGAAAGCTCGGTGTATTCTTCATAAAACCACGTAGCCGAGCATATGTCCCGTAGGCAAAAGCTCGGCTGGCAAAGTTAGACAAACGACTGGCAACGCCCCCTCAAAAAGCAACACATAGTTTAATTAGTTGCCTTAGGCATCCCATGAATCATCAAGCGGTTCCTCTTCGTCGGGATGTGTCGACTCAACGAGCATACTAGCATCGTGCATGTTATCGGGCTCATAGCGCATGCGTGGATGATTGGCAGCAAAGATGTTTTTGAGGCGTTCTCGCGAAACATGGGTATAGATCTGTGTGGTAGATATGTCGGCATGACCGAGAAGAGCCTGTACAGCTCGAAGGTCGGCACCGTGATTGATGAGGTGCGTGGCAAATGTATGTCGGAGTTTGTGTGGGGAGAGCTCGCGCGTGATTCCCGCTTTGAGAGCGTAGGCTTTGAGATTTTTCCAGAATCCTTGACGCGTCATACCACCGCCGCGCCGCGTAACAAAAACGCATTTGGAAGTATCAGCACCCAAAAGCTCAGGGCGAGCCGTTTCCATATAACGTCGCAACCACAGATCTGCGCATTCACCGATGGGGATGATACGGTCTTTGGATCCCTTGCCATGAACGCGCACAAGCCCTCGATCTATATTGAGGTCGAGCAGGGCGAGTGTGACAAGTTCGGTGACACGCATACCTGTCGCATACAAAAACTCTATCATCGCACGGTCCCGCAAGCCTTCGGGCGTCGTCGTATCAGGTGCATTGAGCAGTTTATCAACGTCAGTTTCATTAAGATAGACAGGGTTTTTCTGTGCAAATTGCGGCAGATCGATGTGCGCCGTGGGATCAATCTCGATAATGCCGTCAGCGACCAAAAATTTGCACCACATGCGGAGACTCGTTAGAGCGTGTGCCAAGGATCGCGTGCTAATTTTTTGAATATCGTTCGTACCTTCAAGACGGGCATAGAGGTAATTGCGGATAGTTTCTTCGTCGAAATCGCAAACATCGGCACAGCCTTGTTTTTCGGCATATTCGCAAAACTGGTAAAGTTCGCGAGTATAAGATTCACGCGTATTAGCTGATAATCCGCGTTCAACATCAAGATGGATCAGATAAGAATCTATGTAATCTATAAAAGCTTGGAGCATACGAAAAAAAAAAAAGAACTGGAAATAGGAAGCGTGCGCCATTGGCTTGTATGTGGCAATTTAGCCTAATTTGTGTCACAAGGCGCCCGCAACAGGGACACATTAAAAGGTTAGTCCCGAAAGCTTTTTAAGACAAATTGTGAAGGAGTTTAGAGCATGCCGCACGTATCCATGCAGCCGCTCGTTTGGATCGATTGTGAAATGACGGGACTTGATACATCCGTCGATCGAATCATCGAGATTGCTACGCTTGTAACAGATTCAGATCTGAATATTCTTGCCGAAGGTCCTGAGCTTGTCATTCATCGTCCGCAAGCTTTATTAGACACGATGAATGATTGGAATCGCAAGCATCATGGTGCTTCTGGCCTGACGGATCGTGTTTTAGCTTCTGAAATAGAGATTGACGAAGCGGATCGTTTGACTGCGGCGTTTATCAAACAGTATGTCAAGCACGGAGCTGCACCGTTGTGCGGCAATTCAGTCTGGCAAGATCGACGCTTTATCGACCTAGAAATGCCGCTTACTGCTGCTTGTTTGCACTATCGCAATATTGACGTTTCCTCGTTTAAAGAGATGGCGCGCCGCTGGTATCCTGGATTTGCGCACTACAAAAAAGCTAATAACCACCGTGCAATGGACGATATCCGCGAGTCGATCGAAGAACTGCGTTACTATCGTAAGTACTTAATGGTAGATGTTCCGCGTACAGACGACTAATCTTGAGTTCTACACGCATTATTCCCACACCATTTATAGCTCATGCCTCCTATGACGTGCTGTGGCATCCCCCACTTCGCACATCCTTTTTAAAACTAGTATTATGAAAATAGCTCATATCAGCGATCTGCATTACCTCGACCTTACAGGCGTCAAATTTACGGATTTTCTCAATAAACGCTGGACTGGCGGATTCAATTTGCTCATGGGACGAGCGCACACACATCAAAAAAGTGTCGTCGCTGCCGCCCTTGATCACATCAAATCCCTCTCATGCGATCATCTCGTCCTTACCGGTGACCTGACAAACCTCGCTTTTGAATCCGAATTTAATGCCGTACGAGAACTGTTACTCAAACACTTCGACGAACGCGCAATGACAATTGTTCCCGGCAACCATGACTTTTATACGCGAGAAAGCGCCAAGGCTCGCCGTTTTGAAAACCTCATTTACTGCAATTACCCGGGTGACGAAGCATTTCGCGGCGAAACAAACTGGCCCTTTGTTCAAGTACGTGGTGATGCTGCACTCATTGGTTTGTGTTCCGCTCAACCAAGACCTTGGTTCGTCGCAGCGGGTCGGCTCGGCGACAAACAACTCAGTCGTCTCGAAACGATTCTCAAATCGCCCGAACTTGAAGGGAAATGCAAGATTCTTGCGCTCCATCACCATCTTTATCAGGTCGTAACTTCTCCCGGCGAAACGTTACGACACCTCGACGACCGCAAGCAACTACTAGAGCTTTGCCACAAATACCATGTCGATATGATTGTACACGGCCATAACCACGACTTCACTCAATACAACAGCGATGGCACCGTCATCAGTGAAGCGGGAAGTTGTAGCGTTGCCACAGCACATCCGGGCAAAGATCATCGACGCGGTAAATTCAACGTTTACAATATCGAAAATGCTAAACTCACTTCGATCGAAACCTACCGCTACGCGCCAGACGCACAGAAGTTTGAACACTGGAAAACCGTGCTATTAAAGGATATCCCGAATGCCCCAGAACTTAGATAAAAAAAAGCTTCAGCGCATTATCCTGCGGATCTTCTTACTGCTCGCGCTCATACTCGTCGCTTGGATTTGGTCAACCCATCGCACCGTAGACGTCGATCTTGAGTTCTACTTTGATCTGAAGCAAAACATCTCTGTCACATCCATCGATCTGACTTTTTATCGCGAAGATAAGCCCGCCCAAGATATGTCGCTCAAACTTTCACCCGACAGCGGTATTCCGCAGCATCATACTGCACTGCGTCCAGGACAATACCTCATGCGTGGTATGCTCAAAACAGCGGATGGCAAAAACCACGCTATAGAACAAACGATTTATGTGCCAGAAAGTCGCGCTCAAATTTCAGTCACGCTCCGTGACTAATGCGCGGCTTGACGTCACGCTCTCCGGTCATCGTGGAACCAAACAACATACAGCCCGATTCGAAAGCGTAATCGTCGCATCTGCACTTTTAAAAGCATCTGCACACGTTTCGAGTTCGATCTGAGGTTCAAATTCTAGTTGAATGCGCTGACACAAGTACGTTTCGACGTACGGCACAAGCGACGGAATCAAACTGTGCGGTGCCCCCAAAGACTCGACGCGAAACACAAACCAACGCCCTGAAGGTTCTTTGCTCGCAGGTGGCTCCAATCGCGTCGGGACAACGCTGAACGTCAAGATTCGCTTATTAAAGACGATCTGATCTTTAGCAAGTGCACGCCCGAGCATATCCATTTTGTTGATGGCACACGCAAAAGTGGATTCGTTCACACAAGTCGTATGCGTCGTACCGCTCAACGGTTTGGTAAGCGGCGTATGCATAAAATGTTTGCTAATAACCTGAGGAACATAGCGCAAAATGTTTCGACGCTGACCAGCGCGTATCTGCAATGCTAGGTGTGAATTGACTTCGGGCAAACAAATATCTGCACACGAAAACACCATCTCATCGAGTGACTTCATGCGTTCTGCCGTGATCGACAATCCAAACTCTGCCGCAAATGACGACGATTCGAGTGGAACAAAACCCAATGGAACGCTTTTGGCCGGATTGGGAGACAATTCACGGTAGAGATTGATAAAACGCTCAAAAACTGCATCATTACCTATGACGAATATTGCAGAATAATGCGGTATTAAAAGCTGTTTGACAACGTTACGCGCATTCGACGTCGTCGTGGATAGATAAACCTGACCATCCGGAAACTTGTCAAGCAAGCCACGTTTAAGCCATTCCTTTGTGATCGGCTCAAAAGAATCCGCATAAACAGCCACATTGTCGAACGAAAATTTGACGTCAGAATTGAGAGATTGAGGTTTAGCCATGGAGCACCTTGTGTTTCGCGCCACAAAAAGAAACGCAGTACAGCCTCTTATTCTATACCAGGGAGAACGAAAATGACAGAAGCACTCATCGCCTTCGGCGCAAACGAAGGCGATCCCCGCGAAACGCTCAAAACTGCCCTCGCAGCCTTAGCAAACGACATTCAAAACGTCCTCGTCGCGCCGTTTTACGAAACAGAACCGCATTACGATAAACCCGGTACAACACTTGTGCCGCCTACTCCAACCCACGACTATCTCAACACAGTTATCTTTTGCAAAACAGCGCTGAGTGCCGACGCATTGCTCACGCGCCTTCTCGAAGTGGAACAGCAACTTGGTCGCGTGCGACCGGCCCCCGAGTGCTCTCCACGCCCCATTGATCTTGATCTGCTCTTGTACGGCAAAACCATCCTAAACACGCCGAAACTCATTGTGCCGCATCCACGTATGCACTTGCGCAACTTCGTGCTTGTTCCAGCCAACGAAGTTGCGCCAAACATGGTACATCCGATCCTCAATCAAACCATTGCCGAACTTTGTTCACTTTGTCCTGATAGACTTGCGATACGCCGAGCTGAATAAGCCAACCTTTTTTTTAGTCCAAAGAGGGGGTAGCGGCGTATTTCGCAAAGCCAAAGAAAAACACTCGAAGTAGAAGCGTCCCTTGCTTTGCGAAATAGACGCTCAGGGGGAGACTTCCCCCTCCCCAAATGCCCCCAAAAAGCACCACGATCCTGCAGTTTTTATGATTTTCCATCCGTTTCGGCAAACGGGTGTCCTTTGCCCATCTCGACGAGTGGCAGTTTCGTAATGGCACAGATACGTCGAGCGAGTGTGAACGAGGAGTACTTGTCAAAAGAGCCCTCAATGACAGCATGTGGCGTACCATCGGCCTCAGCGAGGTAGATGGCGTAGGCGTCGATGTTGATTTTGCGTCGGCCTGGCATGGGATAATCGACGATGCCGAAAACGACGTGCGTGAACCGCGAGATGTCAAAGCGCTCGAATTTGTTGGCGTTTGCAATCGGCAGCAGCAATTCGCGGCGGTATCCCAAAGTTTGCCCCACTTGATCGTGTATCGGAACGGCCGGAGGAATGATGATGCATGCCTCCCGGATGATTTCGCACTTCGAAGACTGGCGGAAAAAAAGGATGGCCAAAAAGGCACTCACCACCATGACGGCATACTCTGCCGGGTTAAAGCTCGTCCAAGTGTATTGCGCGAGTCTAAAAATCTCGAAAAGGAAAACAATGACGGAAACCCACGCGGCAAAACGCCAGCTTTCCCCTTCTCGTTTTTTGACTTCGACGACGCCTATCCATTCACCAGTCGTTTTATTTTTCGTCAGCAGACAGCGATCTATAAGCATATGGGCTCCTCCGATGTCCGAGACGACCATCGAACCTAAGGTGCAAGCAGCAATGAGAAAATTTCAGGTCTGTGGATGCGCCACTGATCCTCTTCGTGGATGAGTACGATCTCACGGGCGTTTCCATTGGCATCGACGGCGTAGTAAACGTGGCGTGATGGTCCTTCTTTGTCCGTGCGCCCACCGAACTCGTCACGAATGTCCGTCAAATTAGCAATAAACACATCTGCAATCGGGTCAAAGGCTTGTTTTTCACCATGAAGCATTACAGCCCCCTGCTCAAAGACCGCAGCTGCGCCTTGACCATCCGCTGCACTTTCAAACGCCTGTCGCGTCTCAATCGACATCAGCTCAAGCGCACGTTCCCACTTTTTGGAAGCCAATGCGGCATAGCACTGAATCGCCGCACGTTTAGCATCGAGAACACGTCTGGCAACGACCTCGGGATCTTCTTTGGGCTGCTCGGCTTCTACCCACTCAGACTGGGGCGGCGGATCGGGCAACGTATACATCTTTGAACAGCCCGCCAGTGCAACCGCAAACAAAGCAGTGAGATATATTTTTTTCATGAACCAACAAACCTCCAATAATGGCACCCTCACGGCGCAAAACCGCCTTTTAACGATTATCTGCAGTTTTGAGTACGTTTTTTTGATGAGATCGACTTATCCTCAACATTTGGTGGGGGATGTGTCCCCCTGAGCGGCTATCAGCTTTGGTAACGCTGATACGCCGCTACCCCCTCTGCCTGCGGCGCCAAAACTTTACGTATCTGCCTACCCCAAAACAACACGCCCTCACCCTCGGTCGCTTTCCGCGCCTCGGCTTGCTTCACAAAACCTAACCTCAATTCTAACGGAGATATTCGCTGAAAGGCTGTTTTATTGTGTGAATGTTGGGCTTTTTCAACGTAAAAGTGACCAAATTGTGGTATGTTTATGTAGGTATGGTATTGTTTTTTGCCCTAAGGAGTTCTCAAAATGGCCCAGTATCCCGATAGAATTCGATTTCACTTTGCTCGCCAGGCACCTTCAGTTTGGAACTGGTACACGCAGGAAGATTTTGCCGGCTGTGCTATCAAGTGGAAAGAACCGTCAGAACCTGTACTGGATTACGTCATCTTTAGAACGTGCGACAACCTTCCATCTGACTGCTGCGAAGACTTGTTTTACGGCGATTACGACGATGTCGCGGACAAACTCGAAATAGATCATCCCATCAATTGCATCGTCGACGATGAGATCCACGATCGCAATCGCTACCTCATACTCGCTCATACAGCCGACGATGAATATCTTTGGGTTCAGGACGTCGAAAGCGAACGATTTAAGGAAGAACAAGCCGTCAATGAAAACTGGTTTTACTGGTCAAGCGGCGGTGATTCCAAACCACGCCACAAAGATCCGTGCAGACTCAACTATTTAAACGTTCGCGTCGGTGATTTTTGCGGCCTACAATGGGAGTATCCTTCAAACTACCACGACTTCGTCGGCTATGATCTCATCATCAGCGACGTCCCCGTTAGCCCTCATACCGGCAATGAGTCTGATATCGACGCTTTTATCGCCGTTTTGAAAGGTGAACAGGGAAGTACCATTCACAAGCTTGAGCCCTACGTTCGATCCATCGTCGACAACAGTTCAATGCGTAGTCGCTTTTGGTATTACGCACTCTTGGTTCGCTTGCCCGACGAAGGTCGCGTCCAAATTCCTATGACCTTTACAAGTTCTCCCTTCCCTAAAGGTGAACCGTTCCGATATCTCGACACGGCTCAAAAGTGGGGTGAGGGCCAGGACTTGATGAAAGTCCAATACGAAGACTGGAAAGAAGGTGCAGCTTCCGAAAATGCGTCGCACAAGTTCACGTCTTCTTCTGGTGAAAGCGGACTTGCTCTTTCTTTCTTTAGACATTCTCCCGATCTGTCGATTTCTTCGTTCATCAATCGACCGGATATGATCGGTATACAATTCGGTATTAAAGCCGATCCTTCGTTCCGCGTTATAGCAATTCGTTCACGCATTGAATTAGAACCAAAACAAGCGCTCGATGTTGCCAAACAGGCTAACGAAGAAACCACCTATTCCGATAAAGAAACGGATGCCTACGCCTTTAACCCCGCTACATCCTACATTCAGTTGGTCGATACAGACTGCCACGACCGAATTAACTACGCCTTTGCAACCTATTCCCCCGACACTGACACGTATGCCCCGTTGGGACATCTCAACGATGTTACGATTGATTATCTGTCTGAGTCTAATGAGACGGTTATTTGGGGCGATTCTGGCAGTTCTTCTACGCACCGACTCACACACTGCGTAAACACTGAAACATTTATTAAGAAAAGTGCGCTTTCGATTGAGTTTGGCATTCTCGACGAATCAGTGATCCATGCCATTGAAGTCTATTATTTCAATGCTCCATTAACATGGGAAAATGCTGACTACGACGATGTCGACAATTTCCATATTTTCCAAAAAACAGGTCTTAGCCCGCGAGGACAGCGTTTTGTTATCAATCGCTGTATCAACGGCTTTGTTGACGACATTTCTGAACAAAACTCAGAGCAGCACATTGCCGCCCTTTATGTCGACGCAGCCGGCAATCACTTCCCGCTTAAAGTATACAGTCTCGGTAGCGTTGAACGCGAAAATTGGCCGCGCCTGTCCTCATTTGAAACTAAAATGTATAAATCGAGGACAGCATCTTCGAATGACGCATCGTCTAACTCTGCCCGTTTTAAATGGGAAGACGATGAAAACTCATCTAAGGCAAATCATTTTAGTTGGGGAGACAACGAAGAAGACAGCAAACCAGAAGCTACAACCAAGGCATCTACAAAATCAAAGTTCTCATGGGACGATGAGACAGACAGCGCTGAGTCTGAAGACGAAATGCCTAAAACAGCCTCTGGGGCCAGAGCTAAATTCTCTTGGGACGACGATAACGATGAGACGCCCGCTGACGTCATTGCGGAGGAACCGCCTGCTGCAAAATCGAAATTCTCATGGGACGACGATAATGATGAGCCTCCCGCTGACGTCATTGCGGAGGAACCGCCTGCTGCAAAATCGAAATTCTCATGGGACGACGATAGCGATGAGCCTCCCGCTGACGTCATTGCAGAGGAACCGCCTGCTGCAAAATCGAAATTCTCATGGGACGACGATAGCGATGAGCCTCCCGCTGACGTCATTGCAGAGGAACCGCCTGCTGCAAAATCGAAATTCTCATGGGACGACGATAATGATGAGCCTCCCGCTGACGTCATTGCAGAGGAACCGCCTGCTGCGAAAGCTAAATTCTCGTGGGACGACGATAACGATGAGCCTCCCGCTGACGTCATTGCAGAGGAACCGCCTGCTGCGAAAGCTAAATTCTCGTGGGACGACGAAACTTCTGACGAACAAGTTGATGCAAACGAACCTGTTGAGCAGCTAGCGGATGACGTCAATGCTGAACAAGTCGTTGTGGCGCAAGATGATAATGAGCCACTTTCCGCAAACGAACAGATTGATGCAAACGAACTTGTTGAGCAGCCTAGCGAACGAGTTGAAGCTGAAGAAATCCCCGTAAAATCGAAATTCTCGTGGGACGACGAACCGGCTGACGAACGAGTTGATGCAAGCGAAACTGTTGAACAGCTAGCTGATGACGTCAATGCCGAGCAAGTCGTTGCGCCGCAAGATGATGTTGAGCCACTTTCCGCAAACGAATACCTCGCGCAATGCCGAGAACTTCAAGCCAT
>JAZRWH010000058.1:0-41348 GCA_045599585.1 Myxococcota bacterium | reverse complement strand
TATGACAAACTGATAAAATACACTTCTAAAGTATGTACAAAATTTAATTAAATAATACAATTGATACCACTACTGTCCCACAACATATTCTCCTTAACTGTAACGAAATGCGCTCGTTACAGAATTTTATACTTTTCTTACTCTCATTCTGTCCTGCGGACGGCCCATAGGGGCGTCGTATCGCGGACGCCCCTTTGGAATCCCCGCGCTCTTTTGTCGCGCGTGCAGAACTCACTTCGTTCAGACATGCTACACGCGCGGCAGACCAAGGGTGTATGCTGGTAAATGGGATGGATTTAATTCGCTCATCGGCGGGCGCGAACTTGACTTCGTCTTCAACATGCGCGCCCGCTCGTCTGGTGCGCCCGCTGCTTGCCTTCGGCTTCGCGACGCAGGCGATTTAACAGTAATCTTAGGTCCTTTTCATGCTTAGAAACGACTATATATCGATAAAACAAAGCTACAATAGAGTTATCAGAGTATTCTAGGAAAATTTCGTGGGACAGCAGTGAATCCCAACATAAAAGTAGAAAAATGCATAAAAAGCGCGTGGCTGAGCCGTATTCGTTCTCAACTCGCTAATTGCTTCATTTTATGTCATATTGCTCAAAGTGTGTATGTGCATGTGCGTACGCGATCAGCTTGAGCCATAGCTTGAATTTGCTGCATCAAAGCGTGCTTGTTTGTGCGTACCATGCTGCTCGAAGTTGGATCGCTGACTCGCGCTGAAAAGCTGGATTGTCGCCTACGGCAAGAGAGGGTAGCGGCGTATCGGCGAAGTCAGGTGTCGTCATGCGAGAATGCGTCTGAGCGTCAAAGCAATGAAGACGAAGCGGATGGGTTTTGTCTTCGCCGATAGACGCTCAGGGGGACACTTCCCCCTACTTTATAAAATACAATATCTTAATAAAATACAGCGATGAATCTGTGTCACGAAACGTGACAAAAAAGTATAAAATTCAAGAGAGGTTAGCATTTATGAAACGATCCGGGATGCTTTGCAGCCAGCTAAGTTTTGCCATTTTGGCGTGCAGTTTGTGGGCATGCTCTGAAGCGGATGTGGGAAGCAACGAACCCGAAGAAGAACGTGTGCATTGCAACAAAGCAGGCATGTGCAGTGATCCTAACCAAAAGTGTGTCGATGGTTATTGTGTCGATGCGGGAAATCATGAACCTGGCAATCAAGAGCCTGGCGGTGACCCGGGACATGGCGATCCGGGCAATCCACCGGGAGGTGGGGCATCGGGCGATCCCAATCTAAAAGATACGGATGGCGACACGATTCCCGACAAATGGGATCGATGTGATGTGGATACGGATGGCGATCAGATCCCTGATTGCGAAGATTTGGACAGTGATGGCGATACGATTGCGGACGCGCTCGAAGCAGGCAACATAGCGCTAAACGGCGAGCCGGTTTTTGTGAATGGAGCTGAGAATTACGCATTTTTGACGAAAGACGCAGATGCGAATGGCATTCCGGACAACCTCGAGTGCATTTGGGGCGTCAACACGCTCGACACGCCGGAGGTGCTCACGACTTCGTGCAGTGATACGGATGGAGATGGCGAGCCAGATTTTATGGATCCCGACAACGACGGAGACGATCTGCCTGACGTTTTGGAGATCTTTGGGGGGACTGTAGGAACGACGCCTGCGGGCAAAGCGGCTGCAGATTGTGATCACGATGGCCAGCCTGATCCCCTTGGAAGCCTAACGGCGCCGTTTGTCTGTAAGGGAAAACCGGCGTTTATTAATCCCGATTCGGATGGGGACTCGGTTCCTGATTTGTATGAATCGACGCTCGATTCGAACGATGATGGTTTTTTAGATGTCTATTCGCTAGACAGTGACGGCGACACGATTCCAGACCGAGAAGAAAAATGTGGGCCCAACGCAGTGTGTGAGGTGCCATATTCGGGCAAAAATGGCATTTTCTATTTTCAGAGCACGGATGGCGACGGTGACACGATCCCGGATAATATGGAAGTTGACTGTTCGGCGTGGGGATTGCCCAATGCGCGCTATTCAGATGACGTGGATGGCGATGGATACAAAGATGTTTCGGAGTACTATGCAGCCTTCGCTTCGGGACGCTATTCGGCGCGGCAGATGATCTGTGATGCGACGATCACTGTTAAATCAATTTATGAATTTTATTTTGAGCTTCCCGAAAAGGGCAGTGCTCAAGAAGATACGCTGTATTTTGCACCAACCGTTTCGCGACTGGATCTTGTTTTTAACGTCGATACAACGGCTTCGATGTCTGGGGCAATTAACAGTGTCAAAACAAATATTGGCTCAATTATCGCCAAAATGCGCAGTATGGTTGAAGACACGGGCATTGCGCTAACCAATTTTGACGATTTGACGGGTAACATGTGCCGATATGCGGAACCTGGCATTGTCAATCCTACGATTATGGCATGTGGTCTTTATTCTAAGGGAGATAGGCCTTTCCGTGTTTTGGGTGGTATTTCGACCAAAGATCAGACGATCACGTCTTACACCCAGAATGATTTGTTTGTGACGCGCAGTGGTGAGGATTTTCCTGAAGCTGGTGTGGAGTCGCTTTATCAAATCGTAACGGGCGAAGGTCTGACGTGGTACGACGGAACGATTAAACGCTCCATCGACAAACACATGAACAGCGGTGATACTTGGGGGGCTGTTGATTTTCGTAAAAACGCGTTACCAGTGATTATTCATATCACCGACGTACCTTCGCATGACAAATCTTCGTCGTACTATTCGATCGACAGTATTTTTAATTACACGGAATGTGGATCGAGCAAAAAAGATTGCGTCATTTCACCGCATTATACCGAAGCGCTCATGCCAGTTGTCCGAGAAAATGGCGTTCGTATTATTACACTGGGCGTGGGAGCCAAACACAAAGAAGAGCTTGTCCAGATGAATACCTGGGCGCGAGAATCGAATGCAGTTGTCCCGGCTTGTGCTTTTAAGACAGCAGAGAATACGTGGGACTGTAACGGCGATCATTCGGCCAATAAATGCTGTTTGGGCAATGAGGTAAGTGATTCCGTGACGATCAATGGAAAATCGGATCAATGTGTATTGAGCTTTATGGGCAATCAATCGAGTGTGGCTGAATACATGTCGCAGGGCGTGGAAGCGTTGGTAAAGTACGGAACGTATGAAGTTTCGACCGAAGTTGTAGGCGAACCGATTCCTGGCAAGACCTATGGCACAGAGTGTTTTATCAAAAAGATTGAAGCTTATAATTATATACCGCCTGCAGAAGAACCCGAAAAGTCGTGTAATCCTGTGGCAGAACCTTATGCGACGACAGCCAGCAAAGGCTACAAGGATGGGTTCCGCAATTTTGCAACGGGCACAGCTAATGCTGACAGCAAGGGTGCTCGGCTCACGTTCCGCGTCGTTGCCGAGAATGATCATTGCGTCGAAGAAACAGACAAGGCACAGCTTTTCGAAGCGAAGATTCGTGTGATTAACCCGACTACGGGGCTCGTATTTGATATGCAGGAGGTCTCAATCCTCGTGCCGCCTCGCAATATTGTTTCGATTTTGTAAGTTTAGATACACCAGAAGCCGGGTTTATTTTAATGCCCGGCTTCTTTGTATTTATCGCTCAACGGATTGACGCGTCTTTGTGCGCGAGCACGAGAGCGGGAGCTTTAGAAAATGAAGGCGTGAGAACTCTGTCTGGCACTATGCTTTTGAATCAATGGCCGACTGGATTTTTTGAGCCGTTTCTTTTTGGTTGGCGTTCATGGCGATGTCGAAAGCCGTTTGACCGTTACAGTCTTTGATTAAAGGGTCGCAGCCAGCTTTAATGAGTGTAGGGATGCACTCTGCGTTTCCCTGTCGAGCTGCATAGTGTAGGGGTGTTTCGCCAAAGATATTGACGCAATGAATGTCACAACCGGCTTTTAGCAGAAGCTCAAGATGTGCTTTTTCATTGGCGTAAAACAGCGCATTTTGTTGATTATTGTCGAGGACGCTGGTGGAAGCCCCAAGGTTAATGAGGGCTTTTAGGACATCCGTGGTGTAATCGTTTGCGTGTTCCATGAGGGCTGTTTGGCCGTTTTGGTCTATGGCATTGATATCGACACCAGCTTCGATAAGTAGGCGCATGCTCGCTTCTTTTTGTTGGTTGAACAAGGGCGTTCGTCCTTCGCGGTTGATCACTTTTGCATCAGCACCGGCATTGAGCAAGGATTGCATGGCTTGGGGTTCCAGAATTTGGAACAGCACATTTTCGCCATTACGGTCAATATAATTGGCATTGGCTCCATGTTTAAGAAGCAAAGGAATACACTCGTCACTGATGTGTTGAAGTAGGCTGTTTCCCTTTCGATCTATAGCATTGGGGTCTGCTCCAGCGTTCAACATGAGCTCTAGGGAGGCTTCGTTGACGATGTACCACGTGACAGCTTCCATATCGTTGTCGCGCGCTTTGACGTCTGCGCCGGCATCGAGTAGGCATTGGACAATTTCGGGGTCATCCTGATGCTTGCGAAGCGGTGTTATGCCATCGTTGTTGCGGGCGTTGACGTCTGCGCCTGATTCAATCATGAGTTTAATGCCGTCCGCTTCATAGCACTGGAAGATGGCTGTTTCGCCGTTTTTGTCAGCAGCGTTAACGTCTACGCCGGCATGAAGTAGCAAACGAATACTATCGATATCATTCGCAAACATGAGTGGCGTTTTTCCGTCTTCATTGCGAACATTAACATTAATGCCAGCGTCAATGGCTGCGGTGAGGGTGGCCAGTGTCATGCATTCGTTGAACAGAAGCTCTGTGAGGTTTGGATTGGAGGGATTGTGTTCAAGTAGGAGCTCCATTTGGTCTTGATCGCAGAGCGTCCAGATGGAGCGTTTGCGTTTATCTTTGAGGTTGGTGTCTGCGCCATTTTCCAAGAGTAGTCTGAAAATTTGCTCATTTCTTATCGTCATGAGTGGCGTGCTGTCCTGGTAATTTCTGGCATTTACATCGAGCCCTTGATCAATCAAATAACGGGCAATATCGGTATTATGGCAGTTGTGAAGCAGCGTATTACCTTCACTGTCGACAGCGTAAATATCGGCACCTGCTTCGACGAGTGTCATAAAAGCTTCGAAAGATTCCTGATGATGCAGACAAGTCTGGTTGAAGTTGTCTCGCGCGGTGATATCGGCGCCAGCTTCGAGCATGACTTGAATAGCCTCGGGCGTACGACAGTGCATCAGTGGCGTTTGGTTGCGAATATCACGTGCATTGACATCTGCACCTTTGTCAATCAACAGCTTAGCTACAAGTGCGTCTTTGCAATGCATGAGCGGCGTTTCGTGATTCATATCGCACGCATTCACTTCAGCACCAGCAGCAATCAGCAGACTCGCTGGGATCAGTTTGTCGACGTGGGAAACGAGCGCTGTACTGTTGATGCCTAAATTCACATCGGCTCCGCTCGCAATTAAAAGGGCAATACAGTCTGAATTGTAGAATTTTTGTAAGGGGGTATCGTCGTTTTCGTCAAAGACATTGACGTCAGCTCCGTGCAGAAGGAGGTACGCAAGCGCTTTGGCGTTCAAAGCATCACCGTTGTGGATAGGACGGTTTCCTTTGTTGTCGACGGCATTGACATCGGCACCGGCTTCAACCAAGACCCTAATCACGTCTTCGTCGTGCGAATAATGAAGTGGCGTTTTGCCTTCGTTATCGCGTCTATGAACGTCGCCTCCCGCATCGATCAGTTTTTGTGCTAGAGCGGCGTCATTGACGCTATGGAGTAGGGTGCAGCCATTTTCGCTCGAAACGTTGGTATCTGCGCCAGCATCGAGGACGCATTGGGCCGCTTCATTATTGTCAAACATCAAAAGATTCATAAGCACGGAAGCACCGCTGTAATCTAGGGCGTTGATGTTGGCGCCATGGTCGATCAGATATTGTGCGGTTTCACGACAGGTGCACAGCATCAATGGCGTCTTACCTTCAATGTTTGAAGCATTGACGTCAGCACCAGCTTCGACCAGCATTTGGATGATTTTGACGTCGTTTGTGAGCATCAGAGGCGTGTCGCCTGTCTCGTCTGCTAAGTTCACGTTGCAGTCGAGTTCGATCAGGTGTTTCACGATTTCTTCGTTATTATTGTTCGCGTGAGAAGCTATAACTGTCATTCCCCAGTGATTGACATGATGAATATCGCCACCTGCCTTGATGAGAAGCGCTAAGCTTGGCCACGTGTTGCAAAAAAACAGTGCCGTTTTTCCGTTTTCACTGACAGCGTTGACATCTGCGCCTGCATCGATGAGCACTTGAAGCTGTTCGGGAGACAAATCTTGCATGAATGCCGTTTTGCCTTGATCATCGCGGGCATTGACGTCGCAGCCAGCTTCAATGATCGCGCGCAGTGCCTCAGGTTCTTTGAATGTGTCAAAAAGAGCCGTGCAGCCGTCTTCATCCTTAAGATTGACGTCAGCGCCAAGGGCTAACAGTTCTTTGACTAACGCTTCGGAGTGCGCGAGCATCAAGAAAGTCATTTTATTGTTTTGCTTTTGATTGACGTCAGCGCCTTGAGCCAGTTTGGTGCGAATATCGTTGTCGCTGCAATCATAACGTGAAAGCAAATCGTCGTTTTTGTAGTTTTGTGCCCATGAACGGTAGTTAAAGGATATGCGGCGATTGAAATTGTTATGAATCATAAAAGCTCCCTGGTGATCTGTGGTGGCTTCCAACAGATTATGACTAAAAAACATCTCAAATTTCTCAAAGATGTTTATTTAAAGTTGAAGATATTTCTAAGTATAAATAATAATTCTGTCGATGCGTATTTTAAAAAATGATTTAATTTTGTTTTGATAGTTGAGATAGCTCAGACGGTTCATGGACAGTGTCTCTGAGGGTAAGCATTTTTATAAATATGGGGCTTCGCCTATGCCGCGAAGCGGCATACGGCTTCGCAGCGCGCCTTTTCACCGCCTTGGGCGGTTCAATACGGCGCGCATTCAATTAGGGGTCGGTGAATGGTTTACGCATTGTTAAATCTATCTCTTAGAATAGAGCTGTCCAAAAAAAGTTGTAATGTTGAAATCAAGACAGTCTATTACGAAGGGGTACAATGCATTAAGATAGAAAAAAGCCGGCGTATTGCGCTGTGAGGCGCGAAGCCGGCTGACGGTCGGCGTATTGAGCGTAAGCGAAAAGCCGACCGGAGCGCGTCGTATTGGCTTTGCCGATAGACGCGCCGAAGAATGTGTATTTAGCGTAGTTCTTTGAGGAGGGCTTTTTCGCCGGTCATATCATAAGCGACGGCGAAGATCTGTTTGGCGAGATCGGGGTGTGCGGATTTGAGCTGTTTGGCGCTCTGGATGGCTAAATCGTAGACTTTTTGGCAGGGGCCAACGGGGAGATCAGCTTCGGACGCGAGCTTGCGGAGCGTGTTGATGCTGGGTTTGTCGGCGGGGGCGTTGTGATCTTTGATGAGGCGCTCGAGGACGGCTTTGGCCATGGGGTTCTCTGCGTATTCGAGGCTGTGGTGGGCGTATGCTGCAGCGAGCTCGTAGTTTTTGTCGAGCGATTCGACGACTTCCGCGAGGAGGCAATAAAAGACGCAGAGCATCTGGCGTGAATAGATGAGGGGATAGGCGGTGGTGAGCTCGTCGAAGGCCTTGTCGAATTTCTTTTCGAGGATGTTGGTGTGCGCGAGCTGGATGTGGGCGGGAGCACTGATGGGATTAAGGATGAGAACGCGGTTGAGTGTTTCGCGGGCTTCGTCATATTTGCCGGTCTCGACGAGGAGGCTGCCGAGCTGAAGCGTGAGCATTTCGATCAAATTTGAAACACGGACGACGGGCGTTGTGTCTTTATCGATGGATTTAAAGAGAATTTCTTCAAACGGGTGTGAGAAAGAAATGAAGCGTTTGCCTTCTTCTTCGGGAAGTTTTGCGCCGTCGATGACTTTGTGAATGCTTTCGATGGCTTCGTCGAGTTTGCGTTCTTTAATGAGATTTTGAATTTCGGTGACGTTTGCTTTGATTTTTTCGGCCTCAGCGTTCATTTTTTCGAACTGGGCTTTAGATTTTTTGATCTCTTCGGCTTCGGGGTATTTGGATGCTGCATACTGACCGAGGGCGATGACAACTTTGAAGTTATCTTCGTTTCGTGGGAGCGATTTGCAGTATTCGCGGATGACAGCGAGATCGTGATCGGCGTCGCCATTAAATTGTTTTTCGAGTTCGGCGATGGCTTTTTCGATGACTTTTGTAATTTTAAAAGCTTCGGCGTTAGGAAACTTTTCGGCGGCATATTTGCCGAGTGCGTTGACGAGTTTTGCGCTCTCTTCACAGGGAGGCAGGGTACGGCAATAGTCTTGAAGAACGCGGACGTCGTGATTTGCGTCACCATTGAATTTCTTTTCGAGGTCAGCCGTAATCTTTGAAATATTAATATTAGAATCCATGAATGTTTCCTGTTTGCGGCTCAGCGGCCGGGGAGCAAAAAAAAACGAGGCGCTCGGGGCGCCTCCAGAACGTGGGGAGTTTAAATTGAAATTGGAGCAGATTAAAGTTTTTTGTGGTCAGTCTGAAGTCGAATAAGTTGGATGAACCAAATCACTGCTTTCCCACAACATATTCTCATTAACTGTAACGAAATGCGCTCGTTACAGAATTTTATACTTTTCTTATTCTCATTCTGTCCTGCGGACGGCCCAAAGGGGCGTCGTATCGCGGGCGCGAACTTGGCTTCGTCTTCAACATGCGCGCCCGCTCGGCTGGTGCGCACGCTGCTTGCCTTCGGCTTCGCTACGCAGGCGATTTAACAGTAATCTTAAGTCTTTTTCATGCTTAGAAACGACTATATATCGATAAAACAAAGCTACAGTAGAGTTATCAGTGTATTCTAGGAAAATTTCGTGGGACAGCAGTGGAACCAAATGTAAAAAAGATACTAGTGATCGTTTTGAGAATATTCTTTTTGAATGCGTTTGATTCGATAACGACGATAAGCGGCAATTGAGAACATCAGCAAAATGACGGCGAGCGGCATATAAAAGACGTTAAGCCGAATGATCGATTTTTGTGTTTGTGGATCAGGCGGCGTCATAACGGGGGGTACAGCGCGGTTACGTATGTCGATGAGCGCTTCATCTTGCACGAGCCATTCAATAGAATTTACAAAAAAGTGAATTCCGTATTTTGCGAAATTATCCGTGTAACCGATGATCTTATTTTCAAACAGGAATTCGCCGTTTGCGATGATCAAATAACGTGCTTCGTCATTTTGTAATAAAGCGTTTGCGTTCGTAATATTTTCGGGGGCAGAGATTGATTTTTTGAGAGGCGCCTGTAGCGCAAGTGCCACGACGTGTGGTCCGGGAATTTCGGTATCGCGAGGGGTATTGAGTGCATCCCAAGCAATGTCACCGCCAGCCTGACGTGTGACTGATTCGGCAGCGCTCAGGGCAAGTTTAGAATAACGCGCGTGTGCGGCATCAAGTTGCTTAGGGTCAAAAGCGACGGTTCCCGAAAATGGGAAGACGAGTGCCGTTAAGTTTTGAGTGATCGATTGCGTTCGGTCGAAGTCGCGTAGGATGGGGAGGGCCGGAAGTGAAACGGGGATTTGATTTTCGGCGGTGAACTGCGTGCCGACGAGGTTGTGTGAGCGATCGAGCAAAAGGGTAGATGGGAGTTGTACGCCAACGGCCTGCAAAAGTGGATTGAGTCCAGGATCGACGGGGATGCGCGGTTGATCGGGTTGCAAATAGTCGCCCTGCGTTGGGCTTTGAAGGATTGCTAAACTGGTTCCGCCAAGCGTAGCCTGTTCGATGGCATAACGCGCGCAGTCGGTCAGCGTTTTGTCGATATTGAGTACGACGAGCGCATCTGTCTTTTCGGTGAGCAAGCAAGTTTGTTCGTCAACTTTGACGACTTTGAAACCGATGCGTGCGCCGTAGACTTCGCCGAACAATTCGCGCATGCTGTCTTGCAGAATGGACGATTCAGCAATGCCACCAAATCCAGCAAGTAGGCCGACTGTCTTGTTTTGGGGGCGCGTCAGGTTGACGATGGATTTGGTAAAGAGGTACTCGAGATTGTCTGTGCCGCGAATTTCGGGAACAGTTTCGGCAGCGCCGTTATACTCAATGCTAAAGCCTTTAAAGACGAGACGAATACTTCTCTGTGCATTGTCTTTTTGTGATACGGCAACTTTGTGCAGTCCAAAGCCACTCGCGACCTTCTCATCCATTTCGGTTTTAGGGTTGATGATTTCGGTTGTGAGCATACCGTGGGCGTTGGCCTCAAATTCGCCAAGGAGATCACGTACGCGAATTTGCAAATCGTGCTCTGGCGCGGGGAGGTTTTCGGAAATGAAGACGCGTACGCGCACAGGTGCTTTGAGCTCGTGCAGAATCTCGATGGTTGCAGGGCTCAGCGTGTATTGCTTTTCGGCCGTCAAATCCCAGCGAGCAGTTGTGATGAGCGAAAAAACGAGATTGAGCGCAAAAAGCGTAATGATGATGAGAACGATGAATAGCAGCGCTCGGCGAATGTATTGGTCGCGGGTAATATAGTGAGATCGTTTGTCAGCCATAATGAATTATTCCACCGCATCGGGGTAACGTCGAGCTTCGAGTGTAAAGACAGCCCCGCTCAACGCTAGGATTTGGAGCGAAAGCGCATAAAGAATATCGCGGAAATCAAGGACACCGCGTGCGATGTTAGAAAAATGGTAGCTCGCCGAAAGGTTTTGGAGGAGTACAGCCATGGCGCCGTTCGTACTGTTGGCGAGCGTATCGATGTAAGTGAGCGCAACGCACAAAAAGAAGGCGGAGAGAACGGATATCATTTGATCTTTAGCCCAAGCGCTGGTGAACAGGCCGATGGCCAGATAGCCGCCTCCCAACAAAAAGAGCGAGATGTAACCGCCCCAGACGGGGCCCCAATCGAGGTCGCCAAGCGTCGAGAGCGAAAGCGGGTAAGAAAGGGTAAATGCAAGGACGAGCGCCAAAATAATAAGGCAAGCTGTAAATTTGGCGGCAACGATCTGCCAGCCGTGCAGGGGAAACGTCGTGAGTAGATCGAGCGTATGATCGGCGCGTTCACCGGCGATGCGTCCCATCGTGAGTGCGGGACAAAAAAAGGCGAGCAGAATGGGGGCCTGTGAAAAAAAGCCGCGAAGAGACAAATGCTGTACCGTATCGAAATAATCGCGGAAAAACATGCCGCCCATCATAAAT
This sequence comes from Myxococcota bacterium, assembly GCA_045599585.1. Taxonomy (GTDB): domain Bacteria; phylum Myxococcota_A; class Bradymonadia; order UBA4248; family UBA4248; genus RGIG464. The sequence goes on along the minus strand of JAZRWH010000058.1, from coordinate 30,144 downwards.
AAAAAGAGAACGACAATAATGGCGACGACGCTCGAATTGAGCATTCGAGAGAGTTCGCGCCTAAGAAGCGGCGTAAAACTATTCATGATCACCTGTGTAATATTCAAAAAGCATTTCGAGATCAGCTGACGGTTTGCCGAGTTTTTGAGCAACGCCGCTGCAGAGTTCTGCAATCTTGCCATCACACGCTATTTTGCCGTGATTGAGCAGAATGATGCGTTTGGCAATGGCATTGACTTCCTGAAGAATATGCGTGGAAATGAGGACGGTTCGGTCTTTTCCGATTTCGAGGATCAGGTCGCGTATGTCGCGGATTTGGTTGGGATCAAGGCCGGTCGTTGCCTCATCCAAGATGAGTGTTTCGGGATCATGAATGATGGCTTGGGCAATGCCGACGCGTTGACGATAACCTTTAGAGAGATCGTCGATTTGTTTGTGCATGACGGCTTTGAGATCGCATGCTTTGACGACGCGTGCTAGGGCATCGGGGATCTTTTTTTGCGGGATGTGATGCTGCTTAGCCATCGAAACGAGTGCGTCAAAGACGAGCATATCACCGTAAAGCGGATTGTTTTCGGGCAGATAACCGAGCCTTTCTCGAACTTGAAGCGGTTCTTCGACAATATCGTGCCCAGATACGAGAATTTTACCGCATGCAGGTTTGAGCTGAGTCGTGAGCACCTTCATCGTCGTAGACTTGCCGGCACCGTTGGGGCCGACAAGCGCAACAATCTCTCCTTTGGGGATTGAAAAAGAAATATCGTTTACGGCGCGTTGCGTTCCGTAAGCATAAGAAAAATGTTGAACTTCAATCATAATATTGAGGCGAAGCTAGGATACAAGCTTGTTTTAAGGGATAAAACAAAAGTCTTTGTACATTCAAAGTCATTCGTTTTTATATAAAACAAATGCGCACGTCGTGAGGCGTGCGCATAGCTGATTATATCAAATCGAGCGGATCAATTAGACGTAAAGATGAAAGGAAATTCGACGACGCATATACCGCCGTCTGGCTTATCGAATGTGAGTCTTCGAACGGATTTTGTGAGGCAGGCTTCGACGCGGTCGTTTTTCATCGTTGAAGATTTGATCGAAGCTTCCGTAACTTTACCGTCGAGGCCGATCTTCCAAAAGACGATGATTTTACCCGAGAGTGAAGGATCCGCGAGTAGCTGTTGTTCGTAGCAGCTTTTGAGCATTGCGGAGCGTTTTTGAACGACTTCACGGATGTTACTTTCTTTACAGAAGGCCCCTTCTTTAGCGGCTTCGAGATCGAGTTTTGGTTTGGGTCTGACGGCCGATTTTTTGGGTCCGCTCGCTTGCCCACCTTTTCCGGCACCCCCGCCGCCACCCCCGCCACCGAGTCCGCCAATGCCACCACCGGAACCGCCGCCGCCGCCACCGCCGCCGCCGCCGAATCCAACGCCCGAAAGTCCGGTACCAAAGCCAGCACCAACACCGAAGGCTGTGCCATCCGCTGATTCGGGCATATCATCCCAGCCGTCACCGAGTCCGGCTGCTGACCCGAAAAGCCCTTCCATATTATTGATCTTGGAGCCGCCTAAGGCAGCCTGTAGGCCAACGGGTTTGTCGACTTTGTCTATGTTGGCGATGGAGGGCGAATCGTCAATCTTGGGGCGCATTTGATCGTTTTGCGAGACATCGGCAATGACATCGTCGACGTCTTCAGCAATGGGAAGCGGTTCGATCTTTTCCTCTTTTTCTTGGTGTTCCGCAATGTCAGCGAGCATTTCGACCCATCGATGTTCGAGGTGTGTGACCGATGCCGTATCTTCTTCGGAGCGTGCAAACCAGAATGAAGCAAAGATCACGAGACAGTGCAAAGCCAAACTGACGAGCAAGGCAACCGAAAGCGGTTCTGCCAAACGATCTGCGAAATCGACGGCAGGTGAGCTTAGGCCTCCGACGACTGAGTTGTCGTTGCACAGAACGAGGTCGATTTTGTGACCAAAATTGAGGATGATCCAATCGTCGTTTTCAAACTGAAACGAGAGGTCTTCGTCGAGTTTTTTTGCGATCTGCAGCACGTCGTTGTGTTTGTAGCTCGCAATCATCCCACGTTTTATCATCAACGTGCCGTTGGTCAGTAGGGCATAATTCTCTTTGTACGCCTGATATTTAAAGGTGCCAGTCGGCCCCACGGTCACGTTTTTGTTGGATAAATATTTTTCTTCGACGATGCGCTGATCGAAAACAAGAGCTGCACGAAGTGTCATAACGCCTCCCAAACAGCGAAGCGGATTCTATAAATGATAGATAGAGTAAAAGATTTGATCGATTGTGCTGCCGCTATTTGCAGGCAAATACGCGTCAGCTGGCGTCTGCTATCGGCTGTTCGCCGATACGCGCCGCCTTTTTTCGCGGGCGCGTTTTAGCCATAAACTACCCACTACTGCAAGTATGACGATAAAGCTCCAACGCGGAGCATGTGGTTTTCGTAGGGTGGTAGAGCAATTTTCATCTGCGTCGTGAGCGTCAAAAGCCGTATCAATCCAATCGAGTCGATCGTTGACGCTGGTCGAGATGACAAAGTTGGAACATTTGTCATCGCCGAAAGAAACGATGCCAGCGTGGTAGTTTATGCCATTTATTTCTACGAAAGCTGGACCACCGCTGTCGCCAGTACAAGGCCCACCTTTTTCGACGTCATGAAGCAAGGTACCAGGTGGAAACGTTGCCATGGTGCCGTTGGGAAGCCAAAAGTCGCAAGATCCTTTGCTCGTGAGCGGACAATACGCGGCGATGCTCCCTTCGACCCTAAGACGTTTCCCTGCGGTATTGTTTTCGGTATCACCATAACCGACAAACGTAAGAGTCTGACCAGCCTGTGGCTCAAAATCTCGCGGTACAACGGGAATTGGTGTCTTGCTTGATGGCTGAGTTAGCTTGATTACTGCGATATCGCGTCCCGATTGTGACCAAGTAAACCCCGGATAAAGACGATAATCTGCAATGTCGAGCGTTTCGTCGGGTTTTTGAGCAAGGATGTCGTTTCCGGTCAGAATATGAATGATGCCCATCGATAGATAATCTTCGAAGGGAAATTGTGGTGTGCTGTCGACGCAGTGTGCGGCAGTGAGAACGGTGTCGGCTTCGATGAGTGTTCCTGTACAATACTGCACGATACGTCCGTTGACCGTTGCCGCGAGGGCAACGACGGCACCGTAGGGATCGTCGAAGGCTGGCGATCCGTTACGAATGCTGTGGTGTTGCGAGACGAACTCGTCAGGTTGAACATCGTTTTTGGGAACATCGTCCGTGCAGGCAAGCAAGAGCATAGACGAAGCAAAGATTGCAGACAGGCGATGTTTGTGCATTTGAAGACTTACATCAAAACGAGGTCGTCGCGGTGAACGACGACATCGAGAATGTGGTAGCCGAGAATATCGACAATTTCTTTAGAATGGTGTCCGGCGATTTTGCGAATATCGGAGTCGGAGTAGGCGGACATGCCTTTGGCGACGACAAAACCCGTAGAATCGGCGATCTCGACGGCTTCACCTTCGTTAAAGTGACCTTCAACGCGAATAATACCTTTGGGGAGTAGACTTCGTCCATCCGAAACGATGGCGTTGACGGCACCCGCATCGCAACAGATACGTCCGCGCGTTTGGAGCGACTGAAGCCACGTTTTGTGTAATGTCTGGTTTTGTTCGCATCCGTAAAGCAGGGTTCCGATATCGCCGCCCGAAAGCGCTTTGGGAACGAGGCGTGGCGTTTTACCGCGAAGGATCAGCGTTGCGATGCCCATTTTAGCGGCCATGCGAGCTGCCGAAACTTTGGTGATCATGCCTCCGGTACCGACATCTGACCCTGAATCGGAAGCGTAAGTGTCGAGTGCAGGATCGAATGCGTCGATGCTATCGATGCGTTTTGCGTTGGGATCGAGTTTAGGATTGCCAGTGTAGACAGCGTCGATATCGCTCAAAATGACGAGCAGATCAGCTTTAACCATGACGGCCATACGTGCCGAAAGCGTGTCGTTGTCTCCGAAGCGGATCTGTTCGTTGGTCACGGCGTCGTTTTCATTGATAATGGGAATGACGCCCATTTCGAGGAGGGCTTCAATCGCACGTCGAGCGTTGGAAAACCGTGTTCTATCTTCGAGATCAGCGCGCGTAAGAAGAATCTGTGCAGTACGCAGACCGTAGTGGCGCAACTCAGCGTCGTAGTAGTCCATAAGGAGGGATTGTCCTATGGCAGCAAGGGCCTGTAGTGTCGGCAGATTTTTTTGTCGATCTGGGCGTGGACAGCCAATGACGCTTCGGCCGAGTGCAACGGCACCGCTCGTTACGATCACGACTTCACGGCCCTCTTTGCGGAGGTCAGCGACCATTTCGATAATGCGGCAAAATACACCTCGATCAAGGGCTTTGTCTTCTGTGCGCGTGAGTACGGCACTGCCGATTTTAAGCACGAGGCGTTTTGCCTTATGCAGATCCTGTCGTTTACAAATTTCCATATTCCTAAAATGCCTTGAGACGCAGATTGAACACAAAAAACGCCGTGTATTGTCAGGCTATGCCTGGCAATAGCGGCGGTAAACGCCGCGTATTGGCATCGCCAATAGCGGCGGTGCGTCCTGCGTATCGGCTTTGGCTGATAGCAGGCGCCAACAAAAAACGCTGACAAAATACCTTTGATCAGCGTCGTTTGTCACATTTATTTATCAGTCGGTAAAAGATTGAGTGCAGCCGTAACACCATCGTGATTTTTGCAGGATTCTGTACGGATTTTGAGGAGTGCCTGGGTGCAGGTCGACATTTCTTCGAGGTAAGCTTTTTGCTGCGCAGGATCGGTGACATTAGCGAGGTCGTCGATTTGGGTAGCAAGCGCCTTGAGCGGTGTGGGAAGTTTGGAGGCCATTTGTTCACAGTTGTCGGTGAGCTGAGCAGCTTTTTCGAGGTCACTGCAGGTATCGTGGAGTTTTTGTGGTCCAGAATTGCAGCCAGACAAGATGGCACAAAGAACGATTAAGATCGGTAGGAAATAACGCATAAAAAGACCTAATGAGAGCGTGCGGTTCGCCGCACGGATGGATGAATCGGTACAAAAAATCCGCCAAATTTATACGCTGAGCGCGCCCTATAAACAAGTTGCTTGAAATAGTAGGTATTTCGGTTTAGAGCGGCGCGTCTGTTTTGGGGGAACGTCGATTAAGGAGTTTGTCATGGCATACGAAAGATTATTAGGAAGAAATTGGGATCAGATTCGAGAAGTAAAGATTACACCGGGATTTATTTCGTCCGCAGATGGATCTTGTCTTATTGAATGCGGTCGTACACGCGTTATTTGTACCGCGAGTGTCGAAGAAAAAGTGCCAGCATTTTTGGAAAATGCAGGTCTTGGGTGGCTGACAGCCGAATACAACATGCTGCCTGCATCGGCTTCGTCACGCATGACGCGTGAAAAAGTTTCGGGCGCGGGTCGCACGCACGAAATTCAACGGCTGATCGGTCGCAGCCTGCGCGCTGCAATCGACCGCAAAAAACTCGGTTTGCGCCAGATCACGATCGATTGTGATGTCATCGAAGCGGACGGAGGCACGCGCACAGCCTCCATTACGGGTGGTTACGTTGCACTCGCTCTTGCCGTACGCAAATTGATGTCCAAAGGTCTGATCACCGAAACCCCAATCATCCATCAGGTTGCAGCGATCAGCTTGGGCGTTGTGCACGGTGAACTGCTGCTCGACCTCAATTTTGTGGAAGATTCGAGTGCAGACGTCGATTGCAACCTCATTACAACTTCAACTGGAGACGTGATCGAGTTTCAGACGACGGCTGAACGCGAATTGCTTCCGGCCAACAAGCTCGGCGAGATGTACGCACTCGGGTTTAAGGGAATTCAGGCGCTCAACGAGATTCAGAACAAGGCACTCGGCGAGTAGGCTCCGTACAAAATATAGAGCGTCGGGAAGAAAACTGACAAACACTGCATTTAGGGAGTACGTCGGTATTTCCGACGATCTATACTTTAGAGCTTCGCAGCTCATAACTGATTCAAAGTGACGTTTTTGCAATTTATTCATAGCCCAATGATGGGAAAGTGCGCGTTAGGCTGCGTGTTTGCCGTGCGTATGATGTCGGCAAACCAAGCCTGGGCAGGGCCAATCGATGCATTTGGGGCTTCAGCTCCGTCGACTGCGCGTGCAGCGGCTGTCGTGTCTGATTCGGATGCGACAGATGCGGCTATCTTTAATCCTGCGCGTTTGGTGCGTGTCGAAAACATCGATGTTTCGGCGGGTGTCGTCGTTTCGGCTGACGCGTTTAAGATCAATGGCGAAGCTTCACAGCTCGATCGTTACGTCGGCTATAATTTAGGGATTGCGGCGCGCATTCCGCTCGGCAGTTGGACAGACCGACTTTATTTGGGGACTGTGATTCAGTTTCCGCACGACGGCCTGTACGATGTTCAAAATACTTTGCCCGATACGCCGCGTATTTTGCTCAATGATCAGCATGTACGCCACTTTGAGATCGCTGCTTCGGCGGCCGTTCGCATTTATCGCTCAATCGCTATCGGCGCAGGTTTTACGCTCTTGCCAGACGTTCAGGGCAACGTTTCCATCGACTTCCGAAATGGCTCTCATGCGCATACGACGGATGTACGCGTCGATTACAATTTTGCTCCTGTGCTCGGAATTACAGCTGAACCTGTCGAACATTTAAACGTCGGTTTTGCGTGGCGTGGGGCGCATCGTACATCACTTTCGATCCCCGTTGACGTCATTGTAAGCGAACAAATCGGCGCGATTCATACTGCTGTCGAAGGCAAGGCATTCGGTGAGCCTGATCGATTTACGGTCGGTGCCTCGTACGACTTTGCGCATCTCGTTCAAAACGATCTTCTGCGCTTTGCGGCGCGCTTAGAGGTGGGCTACGAACACTACCGAAATGACGTGGCTTCAACCGCTTGCGTGACGCTTTATGATGATTTCGGTAGCGTCATTGACACATCAACTGCGTATCCATTCAAATTCGAAGATACTTGGCACATCGCCGCTTCGCTCGATTGGCGGCCGCTCGACGTTTTGACGGTCATGGCTGGCTATGGTTGGCAGACGACACCAGTACCCGCACAACGCGGTTTGCTCAATATCCTTGATGCGTCGCACCATACGCTCACGTTTGGGTTGACCGGCTGGCTACCCGAAACGTGGCTTTCTAGTCCCAAACATATTGGTTTTTCTACTTCGGCTCGTTTTGACCTTTACCAGTCTCGTGCCATGGAAAAATACGAAATGCTCGCTGGCAGCTACGGGTATCCTGCCATCATATTCGAGGGCTTTAATTTTTCGTGGCACGGATCGTTGATCCTCAAATTTTAGGGTGTAGATGCGTTACGCTTATTTCTTTCATTCTATAGCGACTATGACTGCGCTTAGTCTAATGGCGTGTACTGCTGAAACGTTGGGTATCGATACGGACGGCGACGGTTTGAGCGACAAACAAGAACAGATCATCGGCACGGATCCGTTGAATCCTGATACGGACGGCGACACGATCCCAGACGGCGAAGACAGTTCGCCATTCGACGGGTTAACTTACGTCATTAGTGCAAAAGTCGTCTCTTCACAAATCACTGAGACTACGGCTTCGTATCAACTTCAGGCCACCATTCAAACACAGCAAAACGTCTTTGTGGACGGTGTCGCGCTGATCGCATCGACAACATTGGGCGCGTTGTCTTTGGGTACGAAGTCGGCTACGGGCGTGTATATGTTTGAGCTTACCAGCGCCGAAGATGGTATCGCTCTCGTCACCATTTCTGCGCAAAATATGGATGGTTCAGCGCGAGGTGAATCTTTCACGCTTCCGGTTACGGTCAAATTGGAGTCTCATTCCGGAGGAAAAGATCCCGTTGATCCGCCAGATCCTCCTGATCCACCCGTGCACGAGCTGATCGATGAAGACCACGTTACCCTCGTCGAACCAGGGCTCAATACGGGCATATATGTCGACGCTGGGGGACTCAAGGGCGATCTTTGGGTTATGTCGATCGACGGCTCGACGCTCGATTGGAGCGGAAAAGACATGGCTCCGTCGCCGAATGCCTACGTTCAACTTGATTTTGCGGACGGTACGCAGCTCGTCACGCAGACCAACGAAGCCGGTTGGGTGCACATTACGGATTCGCGCCTTCAGGCGCCCGTCATGTTGACCGTTGGTGCAAAGGATGCGCGCTATTTAACTTACGCCGATCTCAATGCACGCGTCGTAAGCGTCGGTATTCACAAGCGCGACATTCCCAATGCGCAGGCAGCCGAAAAGGCTGCAAATATCAAAGGTGTCGTGCGCGGGTTTTTGGGAGAAACTGGCGTGCCGGCTTTTTCGAGCGAAAACACGAACGTGTTTGGCAAGTTTAACATTGCGATCGTTCAGGTGGCGTTTCGCAATACGCCGCTGAGTTCAATGAACACCGGCGCAATTCTCTTGCCGCCTGATCCTGATAGCGCCGTCGCTTCGTATTTTGCTGTGCCGCCCAATCTCGTGTTGGCCAATATGATTCACCCTGAAAAATCGACGTTTGAGCTCACAGGCCTTCTGCCCGGCGAATACGTCGTTTTTGCACTTGCTGGCGTCGGTAGCAACATCTTCGAGGCTTCACAAAATCCCTATAAAATGGGTTTTGAACCGCTTGCGCTCGGTATGACGACCCTCTCGGTTGCTGCAGGCGAAACGGCTCAGACGACGATTGATTTGACGATCGACTTGACTCGAGATGTTGATACAAACGAAATCTATTACGGCGATCTGCCAATCGATCCTCAAACGCAAAATTCGCTCGAAACGGGCCTTATTTTGCCTATGATTGATACAGGGCGTGGATTCATCTTTTTGGATATTAATAGTCGATACAACTTCGAGGAGTTTTCCAACCCACTGAAAGCGTCGTTTCCTCGTGCTGATAACGCCGAACTTAAGTCGCAGCAGCTTGGTGCTCATCCCATGGTCGTGGGACTTGCTGGGCGCTCAGCGATTTCGGGGTTTGATCGTCCTGGCATTTCGACAGCCATTCGTCATCCCCAACAAGGTGAATTGCTCTCGATGTACGGTGCTGAAGACTGGCTCGAGCTTCCCTCCGCATCAAGCCCCGCTCGCCCTGATTCCGATGCTTTCGATGCCGTTGGTCCTCAACTTACGCAACCTATGTCTTGGACTGTGCCCGATAAGACCGACCTAGCGATCATTCGCCTCAATTACATGACGCCCCCCGTGCACAACAAGATTCTTGATACGGATATCGGATCGTCACGAGCTCACCTTTTGTGGGAAATCATCGTGCCTTCGCCTACGCGCAGTGTGCCGCTTCCCAAGCTCTCTCCTTTGGCCCCCGATTATCCCGTGCTCGTCAATTATGAACCGACTAAGCCTGGCGATGCTTATCAGTACGCTTCTGATACCATTGAGTTTGAACTCAATGCTTACGTCATGCGTTCGGAAGATTTCGATTATAACCGCGATTTCGCTGCAGCCGATATCAATCGCAAATCGGCTATTGTCAGCCAGGATTCTTGGTTATTTAAAGCTCCATAGCGCCGCCTATCGCCCTCACGGGCAATACGGCGGACGCGCTGGCCTATCGCCCTCACGGGCAATACGGCCAGCCACGCATGCATGCAGGCACGCGGAGCGCATGCCATCAATCGTTATAGATTATTACAGCGTTGTTTGGGATGTTGTAGAACAGCTTCCTTTGGATGGATCACACTTACAGTTGACTTCATGTTTTTGAGTGTCAACGTCGCAGGTTTCGTTATCCTCTACAGGGCAAGCTTCGATCCATTCAGTGTGATAACAATAACTGATACAGCCGTTATCGGCTCGAATAATTTCGCCTTCGCGCAAACATTGAAGATCCATGATACATCCAGTGACACACACCGAAACGACGATGAAAAATAAATATAATAATAGTCTTTTCATATATATCTCGCGTTAGAAATAGTAATGTAATGTCACTGAAGGTTCTAAATAAATATATCGGGGATCTCCTTGAAGGGATTCTTCTTGATTTAGACTGTTAAAATATTCATCACCTGGATCTGATGGGCCGAAGGCGGCAATCCCTGATAAATCCAAGCTTGCACCAATCGACAAGCTAGAGGTGAAGAAATATTGAAATCCTACACTAAACACGAAGAGGAAAGATGCATAGACAGTTTCGCGATCCATGGAGTACCCAATGGGAATGTCGAAACCGCCACTGAGTGCAAGCTTCCATTTATGGTCTTCAGAAATGTCGATGAATCCACCACCGCGTGCGCCAATTGTCATGAAGTAGCCATCCCATTCCCCCTTATTGATGGCATTATAAGAATAACGTTGATTGGGATCATTATTGACATAATGATGGTACACCTTATCTTTGAGAGCCCACCCGCTTCGCGCCTTAATAACACCGCTCACGAATCCGCTGTTCTTGTTATATCCGGCTTCCAATGCGAATGAATACCCATTTTCCGGTGTATAAAACCCATATTCTGTATGAGTCCCTACTCTTTCGTAGCCAATGTGTCCACCGAGTTTGACCGATACAAACCCACCGTCATGCTTCCATCCGCTCGAGGATTCATCTTTCGAATCGACGACTTCATCTTGGATTACCGCGACATGATCTTCCGAATCGACGACTTCATCTTGGGCTAGGGCTGAAGTTCCCTCTGTACAGAATAATGTACAGAGGAATAACCATGTAAGATGTCTATGTTTCATAGAATATTCTATATCAGATTCGATTAATATATAAATGTGAATTATAAAATATGTGGCTAAGCATATTTTATAATTCAGTCGTTCTGCAGATTGAAGTTTTAACGTTTAAACCCAATCAACGCGAAGCGGGTCGCGTTCGGGGACGGCAACCATATCGTATTTAGGGTAACCAACCATAAGTGCGCCACAGAATTGGTCTGTATTCATCATATCTAAGGCTTTGAGAGATTCAGGCCAACGCTCAAATACAGTGTGCTCAAGCGCGCCAGCCCAACAACAAGCGAGTCCTAACGAACGGGCGTAGAGATGAGCGTAGGTGAGGCAGAAAATGGCGCTTTCGCGGTGAATGCGTTCGCAGGGGACATCGGATTTTGCAATGATGAGCGCAGGACAATGCCAAAGGATCGTATCAAGGCCTTCCTGACGATAGCGCTCAATCATAACTTTGCGAAGGGGAGCAGAGGACTGTGCTTGATCGGCTTCAAATTTCTTGATTACAGCTTCGCTTATCGCTGCAAGACGCGTTGGATCTTGAATGACAACGTAGGAAATGCCTTGAATATTACGGGCGGTTAAAGCTTGACGAGCCACGTTGAGGAGTTCAACGAGCTTTTCACGTTCAACGGCTTTTTTCTGATAATTACGGCAGGATGTTCGTGCCAGTAATACCTGTTTTGCTGCATCGGCGCTGACTTCGCGTGCCGAATCAATGGGCATGAGCAACTTGCAGTTTTCATGCTCGATTGCTCCTTGAGGGCACACGCCAATGCAGTGACCACAACGAATACAAGGATTGTTTGTGGCTACGGGACCATCTTGGCCCATTATAATCGTTTTGCCGATGCAAACGTCTGCACATGCTCCGCACTGAACACATTTAGAAAGATCGACTTTGATCATGAGGTTCTCCTTTAGGGAATCGTTTTTAGGGGCTGCATCATTCATACAGCTATTTTTTGAGTGCTTCGATGCACTCGGTATATTCGTTGAGCACCGCAATATCAAGCGCGGTACAGCCTTGTGTGTCGGCTAGATTGGGATCTGCACCGAGTTCAATCAGTGCGCGAATTGAATCGATCCGATTGAGCCAAACGGCACGGTTGAGCGGTGTTTCGCCCGTATCGGTTGCTGCGACATTGGGATCTGCGCCCTCAGCGATCAGCGCGCGCACGCAAAAAACGTTGCCAGCACCGTAATGAAGCGGCGTTTCGCCGTCGTTGTCTCGTGCATTAACGTCTGCGCCGGCAACGCGTAGTAACCTAACAAAACTGGCATGGTAATTTTCCATGGCATAGTGGAGCGGTGTTTGACCACGTTCGTTCTTCGCATTTGGGTCGGCGTGGTGCGCTAATAAAAGCTGAGCGCTTGCATTAAGTCCGTGCAGCGCTGCTGCGTGTAGCGGCGTGCTGCCGTTTGCATCAGGTTGGGTAGGGGATACGCCGCACGACAATAATAACCGTACGACATCGGCATGATCTGTCCACTGACTTACAGCCTGATGCATGAGCGTCATTCCGCGTTTGTTTATGGCTTGCAGATCGGCGCCCGCTTCGACGAGAGCCTGGACACATGCGGCACTGCCTGACTTGGCTGCCCAGTGTATCGGCGTTTCCCCCTTCGTAGCCCACTTTTCATTTACACTCGCGCCAGCTTCGAGCAATACATTAAGGACGGCTGCGCGCTGATTTTGTGCTGCATAAAAGAGCGGCGTTGCATTGGCGTAATCGGTCGCCGTCATGTCTGCTCCCGCTTTGATGAGTAGACGTATGACGGCATCATCTTCGAGCGCTGTGGCGATGTGAAGTACGCTTTCTTCGTTTTCGGGCGAAAGCACTTTGTCATCACTCTCTTTGAGATGAGCATCGATGTCTGCTCCTAAGTTGATGAGCGCATCGAATAGCGTACAGCGGTCTTCTGCCGAGAATTGTTCTGTTTGACCGTCAAACGCCGTTTTGAGGTGCAAAAGGCAGCGCGTACCATACTTGTCGAAAACCTGTTTGGCTAGGGATTGTATGTCTATCATCGTTAGAAACTGGTTTTAAGAAGAACTGCAGAAGGGTGCCGTATTGCGGGCACCCTTTGAAAATCTGAACTGCGTACGGGCTTTGAACCCATAGCAGTTAATATCTATTATATATATATGTATATATGCACAAGGCTTTTATAGATATGCTTTAGGTTTCACCTGACTCAGCTGCCGAAACGACGTTGTTCATAGAGTCGGTTGTCGTTCCCAATTTGGCGCGCTGCTCAAGGCGGCGTTTGATGCCTCGGTTCATAATATTGAGGAGTTCGATTGCGTTGCCTGCGCCTGCCAATCCATTGAGCTGATCCATCAGTTCGAGATATTTGGCTAAACTCAACCACGCCTGAAAACACTCGTTGACAGCCGCTTTGATTGCTCCAGCCTGCTTGAGTGAAAGAGACTTGACCTTTTCATTGCTCGCTTCACAAAACGCATCGACGGCTGTTCGAAGGGAAGCAACGTGTTCGTCGACCAATGCTGCACTGAGTACACTCGCTTCGAGTGCCTCGAGCTGGCTCAATAGCGTGCGAAGGCAACCGTACTCTTGATCGTAGTTCAACCCCGTTGGGTTCGGCGTCTGTGAAAAAATCTCATCTACTTTAATTGCAGCTTCCCTTACACTCGCTCGTGGATGCAACAAACTCGCTCGAATCTGCATATTCAGCGAATACCACGCTGCGTCAGCGACGCTGTCGAGATCCATGAGACTGATTTTTGTGTTCTGAACTTTTTCGCCTAATAAACGATTAAATTCACCAGAAGCCTCAACCATTTTTTGATAGGGCAAACTGGTGTTGCCACATGTGTCCAATACAATCTGCAACACCTTTTCGTTAAAGGTATGCTGCTCTTCGCGCCTTAAATGCAAATAATCCACTCGAACAATCTTTCGCATTTTAACTCTCCTTTTTTTGCCGGCAGGATTGCCTGGTACAAGTTGTTTGTATCAGAACGGATTCAATTTGTCACTCTGGGTGATAAACCAAATATTTTAAAGTGTTAAAACTGCAACTTTGCCCCGTGCGCCTACGGCGCGCGGAGCAAAAAATGGGAGGGGGCATTGGCCCCGCCCGTCTTGCCTTCGGCTTCGACGGACGGGGTTAGGCAAGTCAGCGGCTTCCAGCCGCTTCGAGCACACGAACGCTCGTATGCAAAGGCTGCTTGATTACACCGCGATTAGAACGCTACGCGTTCATGCGCTCATAAGTCTTGGTTATCAACGACTTAGATGTAACTTTATCGATGCAAAAACCTAAGTTTTTTCTTGCCTCTGGCCGTATCAACGCATTTGTGTAAATGTCGCACGCACGCGTAGCGAAGCCGCAATGTGTGAAAAAACTGTGAATGATGTTTTGAAATGTCGCACGCACGCGTAGGGAAGCCGAAGGGCGTCGTTTGGCCGTATCAACGCATTTGTGTAAATGTCGCACGCACGCGTAGCGAAGCCGAAGGCAAGCAGCGTGCGCACCAGCCGAGCGGGCGCGCCTGTTGAAGACGAAGTCAAGTTCGCGCCCGCCGATGAGCGACAAAATATTTCCCCCATGACCTGCATACACTCACTGTTAGCCGCGCGTGCAGCATGTCCGAACGAAGTGAGTTCTGCACGCGCGACCAAAGAGCGCGGGTTTCCAAAGGGTGCCCGCGATACGGCACCCTTTGGCCCGTCCGGAGGACAGAAGATGTAAGAAAAATAGGCAGGCCAAAGAGGCTCTAACAAAGAAGGGAGAATAAGTGAAAGGAGAATAAGTGAAAGGAGAATAAGTGAAAGGAGAATAAGTGAAAGGAGAATAAGTGAAAGGAGGATAAGTGAAAGGAGGATAAGTGAAAGGAGGATAAGAAGGTGGTCTTTCAATGCATGCGTTTTACTCAATCATCCATCTTTGCGTAGAAATTGAAGGATGAGTCATACTCAACAGTGAATCCAGAAATAGAAATTGAAGGATGAGTCATACTTAACGGTGAATCCAGAAATAGAAATTGAAGGATGAGTCATACTCAACGGTGAATCCAGAAATAAGAATTGAAGAATGAGTCATACTCAAACGTGAATTTTTGAATTGGAATTGAAGAATGAGTCATACTTAAACGTGAATTTTTGAATTGGAATTGAAGGATGAGTCATACTCAAACGTGAATTTTTGAATTGGAATTGAAGAATGAGTCATACTCAACCGTGAATCCAGAAATAAGGATTGAAGAATGCGTCATGCACATGGGTCAATTTTGGTTTAGGGATTGAAGAATGCGTAAAATGCGTATGGCGCGAAGCGGGTGGAGGGGGGGATTGTGTTGAGCTGTGCATTGTAAAAACGCGTTTGAGCAGAGATATGATAGGATGATGGAGCCCAATTCGGGCGAATAAAATTTGAGTGTAGAGAGGATATACATGCGAGAACTGACATTAAAGCAGGCAGCAGGGCAGATTTTAACGGTAGGTTTTGAGGGAAAGAAGCTTCCGGTACCGTTAATGGGTGCGCTTTTGAAGGGTGACGTAGGCGGTGTCATTTTGTTTCGCCGCAACATTGAGGATGCGGATCAGCTTCGTGCGTTGACGACATCGATACGTGATCTCAAGACGCAGTTACCGCCGTGGATAGCGGTAGATCAGGAGGGCGGTAAAGTTCAGCGATTATCGGAGAATGTTGGATTATCGAAGTTACCGTCGGCCAGTGAAGTGGGCGCGTTGAGTGTGGAAGAGACGCGAGCGTTTGCAGAGCGGCTAGCGTTAGATGTGAAGTCATTTGGTTTCAATCTTAATTTTGCGCCTGTACTTGATATTCATACGAATCCGGACAATCCGATTATTGGGGATCGTGCGTACGGCACGACGGCAGAGGTAGTGAGCGAGCACGGGGTGGCTGTTTTGAGGGGTCACATGGAGGCTGGTGTTGTGCCATGTGGGAAGCATTTTCCGGGGCATGGTGATACGTCGCTGGACAGTCATCTCGAAACGCCGGTGGTTGAATCCAGCCTAGAGCGTCTACGAGACGTTGAATTTAAGCCGTTTAAGGCAGCGATTGAAGCAGGCATTCCGATGATCATGTCAGCGCATATAGTGATGCAGGGTCTTGGGGAGCGATTTCCGGCGACGCTTTCGCCGGCGATATTGCGTGGACTTTTGCGCAAGGAGCTTGGCTTTGAGGGGGTAATTGTGAGTGACGATCTTGAAATGGGTGCGATCATTGACAATTACAGTATACTTAAGGCGGTGATTTTGGGTCTCAAAGCGGGTGTAGATATGTTTTTGATCTGCAAATCGCAATATTTGTGGGAGAATTTATCGAAGCAGCTTGTTGCCGAGGCCAAGAAAGACGCTGAAGTGGAGCGATTGATATACGAAGCAGCGGCGCGCGTTGTAGCACTCAAAGAGCGATTTTTAATGGTATAGGTGGCATCGCCTATTGGCGTGGCCAATACGGCGATGCGCCGCCCTATTGGCGTGGCCAATACGGGCGGCCTAAAGCCGCGTAGCTAGGAAGGGTTAGCGCGGCGTATTGAGTGGCGAAGCCGCGAGAAGCCGCGCGGGCATCCCGTATTGCCGCTGGCAATAGGGAGCCCTCAAAAAAATGATAAGAAAATTTGCGAATGGATCAAAAATGCGTCACAAGCAAGATGGTGCTTTGTGTGCACGTTGCGCAAAACGTGTAAACGTGTTAAACGGCGGCGCTTTTTTTTGTCTGTCGAAAAGCCTGGCAAAGACGCTTGAAGCAATCAAAATTGGAGAATGAGCATGAGCAAGATCAATTCAAGATGGTTCCTTAGTGCACTTGCGGCCATGTGCGTGTTTGCGCCGGTCGCAGCGAATGCCCAGAACGCATCTTTCAGTGAAAAACAGCAAGTCCAGATCAAAGGTGATACAGAACGTAAACAGGTCGAGCGCAAGACACTTGATCAGGAAGAAGGGGCGGGCCCGAAAGTTTCGTTTGAAACGGACGAAATGGCCGCAGGAGCAGCCGAGGCAGATAAGATTGAACTTCAGGCAGCTGCAATTAAAAAGCTCCAGACGCGTATTAAGAATACGGACGAAGACGATCCGAGCAAACCGCAGCTTATGGAACGTCTAGGCGACATGCTTTGGCAGAAAGCGAAGTACTATGATCTTCGTTCATATGATTATTTGAATGCGTCCTTCGAAGCGGAAGCGCGAGGCGACAAGGCGGCTCAGGAAGCTGCGCTTGCGAAAAAAGCCGAAGACGAAAAGACGAGTCGTGCGGCGCGTGACGAAATGCTCAAACTCTACAAGGATATCATTAAATATCATTCAGATTACGAGCAGATCGACAAGATTCGTTACTTCATGGCCTTCAACCTTGCCGAAATGGGATATGCCGGTGAAGCTTATGAGCAGTACAGCGGTATTGTTCGCGAGCACTCGAACTCCAAATATTTGCCCGAAGCCTTCCTTGGCATGGCCGAATACACCTTTGCCATTGAAGAAGATATGCCGCTGGCACTTCAGCAGTATCAAAAAGTTGTAAGCATTGATCCTACGAGCTCGGCCGCTTCATTTGCAATGTACAAAATGGGGTGGTGCTATTTCAACCTTGGTGAGCCCAAGAAAGCGCTTGCGCAGTTCCAGAAAGTTATTCAGGAAGCAGACGCAGCCAAGGCTTCTGGTCGTCGTTCAGATATGCGCAAAGAAGCTGTGAAAGACTTGGTTAAAGCCTACAGTATGTGGGATGAAGCCAAACCTGGTAATGCGCGTAAGTTCTTTAAGACGTTTGCAGGGGATGAAGAAGAGCTGAACTCGATGATGGAACGACTTGCACGACTTTACAATGAGAGTGGTCGTGTCGAAGACTCCATCTACGTTTATGGACAGTTGATCAACGAGAACCCGAACAAGTTCAAGATTGTTGATTATCAATACGAGATCATGATGAACGTCGATACGATGAGTGATCCTCAGCGATTGGCGGAAGAGATCAACAAATCCGTATTATTGTTTGTCGAAGCACGCGACAAGCATTACGAAGGTGCGACGCCTGAAGCTGTTTCTGAGATGTATAAAAAACTGGAAGAGTACTCTCGTGAAACGGCGAAATGGTATCACGTCACCTTCCAGACAACGAAGAACCCGTTGTACTACTCGCTTGCATTTGAGATTTACAAAACGTACCTCGACAACTTCCCTGATGCAAAAGACAACTACGAGATCATGTACTACTACGCCGATATGGCGTACTTCCGTGGCAACTATGCAGAAGCTGCGAAGAGTTACGATCGCGCGCTTGACATCAACGAAAACGGCGAGTTTAGCAAAGACGCAGCTCATGGTGCAGTACTTGCGTACGACAAACTTCTCCGCAGTACGTCAGAGAGTGACCAAGCTGCATGTCCTCCGATTCCCGAGACGCCCGAAGCAGCGCCTGGCGAAGAGCAGGAGTATCCTGAGTATGAGATTGCGGAATGCCGTTTGAACTTTATTAAGGCATCCAAACGTTACGCGAAGATCGATACATCAGCTGAATTTGCAATCAACTCGAAGTACATGGCAGCCCAGATTTACTTCGATTACAACCATTTTGACGAAGCGAAACCGCTGTTCCTCGAAATCACGCAAGAGAATCCTGAGCACGAATTGGCCGTATATTCAGCCAACTATCTCCTTGACTCGTACAAAGTCAAAGGCGAGTGGGAAGGGATGAGCAAAGCGATTGAATCGTTGAAAGCGAATAAGCGATTTATGGCGAACAATACGGCATTGATGCCTGAATTCATGGGCATTATGAATACGTATGAAGAAGCGCTCGACTTCAAATTCTGCGAAGAGAAAGAGAAGAAGAAGATGTGGGAAGATGCGGCCCACTGCTACGAGAACTTTGCCGCCAACCACAAAGGCAGCGAAGATGCAGCCAAAGCATTGTGGAACGCTTCGCTTGCGTGGGAAAATGGATCTGAAGTCAGCCGAGCGATCGAAGCGCGATTCGCGATTCTTACGAGCGGCGAGCAGGATGAGAACACGAAGGCGTTGGCGCCGCGTGCTATGTTTGCCATTGCATCCGACTACCACAAACTGGCAGTTTATTCGGAAGCAGCTCGTTTCTATGAGTTATTCGTTAAGATGTATCCGGATGACAGAGAAGCTTGTATGCCGATCGGATCGGCGCCGAAAGCTTATCCGTGTGCGAAAGATGCGCTTCAGAACGCCGCCGTTTTCCGTTCTGGTTTGGGCGAGTACGAAAAAGCGATTAGTGACTTCGATCTTTTCGCAAAAATGTTCCCGAAAGACAAAAACGAAATGTCGATGCTCCGATTCCAGACGGGCCGCATTTACTTCGATCAGAAGAAATACGATTCAGCGATCGACCGTTTTAACGATTATTTGAAGAACTATGCCAAACTTGGTACGCCGGGCCGCACAGTTGCGGTCAAAACGTATCTTGGCAAAGCCTATTGGGCTAAGAAGAACCGTAAAGAAGCGCTCAAATGGTTTGAGCAAGCGGAAAACGATTATTCTTCTGCAAACGTTCAAAAGTGGCTTGCGACAGCCGATCCAGCTGATGTTGATCAGGCACGTAATGCAGCAGCCGAAGCTCGCTTTATGCGAGGTGAGGCGCTCTTCCAAGAAACGATCGAAATCAAGCTTACGGATCCCAATGTTCCAGCTAAGAAGATTGATAAATATCTTCAGGATCAGATCGTCAAGAAGAACAACAAGATGCAAGAAGCAGCACCGATCTATCTCGACGTTATTACTAAGTTTAACTCCCCGAAATGGGGTCTCGCTTCCATGGCTCGTCTCGGTATGATGTACCACGACGTTGCCGAACAGATCGAAAAAGCGCCTACGCCTCCAGGACTTCCCGAAGAAGTTGAACTCGCGTATGTCGAGCTCCTCCTCGACTTCTCAGGTAAGTTTGAAGACAAGGCCATCGAATTCTACGAGCGAGCCGTTACAACGGCAGCCTCAACCGGTTGGTTTAGCGAGTACACGAGTGAAGCTCAGAAACGCCTCTTCGATCTTCGTCCGGATCAATTCCGTTCGGCATCAGAAGTCAAAGCTACGCCGAGCAAAACGATTGAAACGTATCATTCAGGCGCATTGTACGTCGATCTCGAAGAGCTTCGCGGCAACGCAACGAAAGCGAAACGCAAAGTCGTCGTCGAGGGCAATGTTCCTGAAGCAGCGGAAGAACCTGCAGAATAAACCAGACGCTGAAGATCAAGGCGCGCGTAAAGCGCGCCGAAAATTACACTCAAACTGCAAACATTTATGATCGAGGTAAATATGAATGCTAAAATAAAACGAGCAGCGTGCTTGGGAATTCTCAGTCTCTGCTTTTCGGGTCTCATGGGCTGTGGCTCTGCGACTTCATCTGCTTCTTCAAACAAATCAACAGCAACGGCAGCAAGCGTAACAGTGAATGCAGATGGTAGCGTATCGCGTAATGCTGTTAGTGCCGATGCGCTCACGACTTTTGAGTCTGCGATTAATGCAGCTCAGTCCAATCCTGCGCAGGCAATCGATCTTTTCAAAAAAGCAGCATCGCAAGAAGGTAACTTTGCTGAAGCTTGGTACAACGTTGGTATTCTCGAACATCAGCGTGGCAACAGATCGGAAGCCAAAGCTGCTTACGAAAAAGTTATCAGCATGCGTCCCGATATGGCAGGTGCCTACACGGGGCTCGCTCGTATCCAGATTGATGAAGGCAAACTAGATGATGCGGAACAGACGCTTCTCAAAGTCGTTTCTGATAACGGCATCGATCCTTACAATGTCGAAGCAAATCTCGATATGGGTATGATTTACCGCCATCGTGGTGAAGAGGTCCTCGAAAAGCACAGTGGCGGTGTTGAGAAAAAGTTCTCCTTGTCCGGCAGTGAAAATAAAGGCGAAATCAAAGATCAGGAAGCCTACGACCATTTTGCGAAAGCCGTTGGCTACATTCGTAAAGCTCTTGCCAGTGACTCCAACAATATTTATTGCTACGAGAACCTCAGTGCGGTTTATTATTTAATGAACAGCCTTGAAGTAGCGCGTCTGGTTTGCACGCAGGCAAAACTCAAATTTGATGAATACAATTCGGCGCTTAAAGAAAAGCTCGATGCGGGTCGTATTTCTCAAGTTGAGTATGATCTTAAAGCCTACAAACCGAAAGACCTTGCAGCTATCTACAATACGTCGGGCTTGATCTACCTTGCAGAAGGTGAAGTTTCACTTGGCAACGCCGAGTTTAAACAGGCGGTTGAGCTTGATCCGGATAGTGTTTCCGCCATGCTGAACGTTGCAGGTATTGCCGTCAACGTTCAGGATTACCAGTTGGCTTACGATCTTTATGAGCGAGTTCTCAAGCTTCAGCCGAACAACGTCGAAGCATATCTTTCGAAGGGCGTTGCGCTTCGTGGTTTGAATCGCCTCGATGAAGCTGAGAAGATTTATCGTGATATTATTTCATCTCATCCTGATTATCCCCAAGCACAGTTTAACCTGATCGTTCTGATTCAAGAGTATTATCAGAAATCGGATGAAGCGCGTGCCTTGTGGACAGAATTTGTTGCCAATCCTAAAGCCAATGAGTTGATTCCAGGCCGTGTAGAAGAAGCAAAACTCAGAATCAAGCAGATTGACGACATGAAAGAAGCCGCGGCGAAGGCCGAGGCAGAGCAGCAGAAAATGCAGAAACAAATCGAAGAAATGGAACGCATGATGCGAGAAGCAGAAGCTGCGGAAGCAGCCGCAGCTGGCGAATAAGCATCCATTTACTGACGAAGGCCGCCTCACGAGGCGGCTTTTATTTTGAGAGAATTCTTAGTTGGGGGAAGTTTCCCCCTGAGCGTCTATCCCCGTTGGGGATACGCCGCTACCCCCTCACAAGCATGACGTTGTGTATGGTCGTTATGTGAAAGAATTGAAGAACTCTGTGCATACACGTATCAGTACACTTGCTATTTTATAGAAAAAGCGTTAGAAGATGTTGTGGGGGATTTTGTGAGTTACTATAAGGAGCTTGAACATGAAAAAACTCATTAGCACAGGCGTAGTACTGGGCATTATGTTTGCGAGCAGTGCCGCTTTCGCTCAAGACGACAAGGTCAAGGAGATCGTGTTCGAGGATGACCGCATCGAGGGTGATCTCATGATGCCGACGTCTTCACAAATTAACGTCAAGGAAATAGACGAGTTGTCAAGCTTAATCAAAGCCCGCGAAGATTTCGTGGACGAAATGCGTAAGACAGTGGATGAACTTTAAACATCGTAGTTTTACAACCGAGATGGTCTAAGAGGAGAAAGCGATGTTAAAGTTTGAAATCCTTGGAGCGGATGGAACCGTATCCAATGTCATAACGCTAGACAAGCCGGTAATAAAAGTCGGCAAACTCGGTACGAACAATGTTGTTTTAAGCGACAGCAGTGTTGGTGCTATTCATGCACAGATAGAAGTTGTAGATGCTTCTACGTGTAAAGTCACCGATCGTAACAGCATCGGTGGGACATTTGTGAATGAAACGCAAGTGCCCAAGGGAAGTTCAGCAACATTTTCAATGGGGTCAACGCTACGATTTGGCAAGATCAGTGTAAGGGTCAGTTCAGAGAGTGTAGCGGAAGCGGCTCCAGTAGAAGAGGAAGAAGAGTCAGGCGCAACGATAACGGCATCAGCAGAAGAAGTGATGCGTCAAGCATCCGAAGCGCCAGCTGCACCGGCAGCGCCTGTAGCATCATCACCGGCAGTAGCGCCTGTATCGCTCAAGAAGTCCGAAGCGCCAGCAGAATCTTCGACGGCATCGGCTTTTGCGGCCAAAAAGGCGGCAGCTCCGTTTGGTGGTGGATTCAATGCATCGGCTCCCGTTGCAAAGAAGATTATCCGCAAAAAGCGTCCAGTTTCTTACGAGCGTAGATTTTTGTCCGAAAAGTGTCCTGCTGGCAATGGTACACTTGAAGTAGCGCTTGTATGGAAAGACTCTGTTCTCAACTTAGCCACCTATTCCAAACCAGGCAAAGGCGTTATTACAGCCGGTGCATGTACGGATGGTAAAGGTAGAGTTGATTTTGGTATTGTTGACCCGCGACTCAAGGGTAGCAAGCCAATTCTGCGATACAATGGCAAACAGTGGGTTCTTTTGATTTCACCTGATTACGATGGATTCATCGTAGGTGATCCCAACAAATTGGGTGCCGAAAAGATTCTATTTAAGGATCTTAAAGCAGATTCCAATGCTGGAATTCTTAATAATGCGGGTGTGCTTCAGGTCGCAATTGACGGCATGACGCGTGCAAAACTCCAGTTTGGAGATGCAAGTCTTCTCGTCCATATGGCGAGACCCAGTCTTGTCCCGGTTCCCATTTTTGGTGGATTTAATACGGGTGTCATCGGAAGTTTTGCTGCTTCGTTGTTGATTCACGCTGCATTTTTCTCGCTTATTCTTTTCGCAACTGACCGTGTTGATGCGCTCATGATCGATCGCATCCTCACGACTTCTCGTTTCGCAGAAGCACTTGTTCAGCCGCCTGAAGAAGATGAAGCGAAAGAAGAAGAAAAGCCTGATGAGGAAGAAACTGAAGAACCGACTGAGCCTGATGAGAATGCAGAAGCCGTTGCTGAGCCGACGCCTTTTGCCGCTTCATCGTCAAATTCC
This sequence comes from Myxococcota bacterium, assembly GCA_045599585.1. Taxonomy (GTDB): domain Bacteria; phylum Myxococcota_A; class Bradymonadia; order UBA4248; family UBA4248; genus RGIG464. The sequence continues at coordinate 6,801 of JAZRWH010000058.1, read as the reverse complement.
AGCGGTGCAGGTGCTTCTACAGGTTCTGGCATGAGTCGTAGTGAAGCTGTTGGTGCTGCCCAGGCAACCGGTCTTCTTGCCCAGGCCAACGCAATGAACTCCATGCTCGCAGTCGGCGCCAATCTCGATAATATGGATCTCGACTGGTCCTCCTTCGACGCAAGTGCTGCAGCTGCAAGTGCTGGTTACGGCATGGGTATGGTCGGTGGCGGCGGCGGCGGCGCAGCAATGGGCGGCTTCGGTGCTGGCGGTTTTGGCCCTGGTGGTCGTGGTGGCGGCGGTGCTGTTGGCGCAGCTGCTCGTTCCCATACAGGTAATCTTGGCGAAAAAGGTCAACATGCGCCTCAGATGAAAGCCCTTAACCCTGACGTTAACGGCTCTCTTGATAAACGTGTTATCCAGAAAATCGTTCGTCAGCATACCGGTGAACTCCGTGCTTGCTATGAACGTGAGCTCGCTAAAATTAAAGGCCTCAACGGTAAAGTTACTATGAACTGGTTCGTTGCTCCCGATGGCTCTGTCACTAAAGTCTTCGTTAAAGAAACAACCATGAAGAACAAAGCTGTTGAAAATTGTATGTCGAACAGTATTGCTCACTGGCGCTTCCCCCAGCCTAAGGGTGGTGGTATGTGCTCCGTTGTTTACCCGTTCGACTTCTCGGCAGGTGGCGGCAACTAATCGCCTCATAAGCTAACCTAAAGCGCTGAAATCTTTGATTTTAGCGCTTTTTTTAGTTTTTTATTTCTATTAATCTAATACTCTATCCTAGATTTGTTATATTTTTATGTATTTTGCTCTCCTCGTTTCATAGGCTTCTACTGGCGAGTTATTTTAGTTGGCGGCTTCCTGCGCTCCCCATTTTGTTTTATACCCAGTATGAATAGTAATACTTTTATATATTATAATTTTATCTAGGGATATATAAATTGTTAGTTTGTATTAGAAATGTATAAGTGTACAATTGTTATTATTGTTACACAAAAAGTTTCGTTTACGGTCACTGCTGTCCCACAACATATTCTCATTAACTGTTCATTCTATTTTGTTCAGCGGGCTGCACAAAAAGACCGGATAGATTATTAGTGCGCTTCAATAATCGGCTCTGCACGAAAAAAATATATATAAGTTGCAGAGCCGAGATTTATTGAAGACTAAGGATTAATTATAAAACTGCATCGGATCCTGGATGCGATAAAGTGATTTAAGTACTTCATTAAAATAGTCTGGTAGATAATGTGTCCAAACTTTGATGGCACATTCTTTGAGTTCGGCGCTTGGGAACGAGGCGAATGCAAAGATATATTGAACAAGGTATTCGATGTTTCGAGCGAGATGTCCTGTGTATTCTTCGCGCGATCGTTGATCAGCGATACGCGATTCGTGCATTGATTTGCCTATTTCGGATTCAAGGAGGTCGCCAAACGAAGCGTAGATAATTTCGACGTACACTTCATCTTCGCCGTCGTAGACGAAGTTTTCGAATTCTTTTTGTATGTCGCCGAGCCAAAGTCCGCGGTTTCGCATGCTTTCAACGAGGCGCGGATCAAGCGGTTCTTTGACCAACAGCTCTTTGTTAGGTCTTCCTCGAATAATGAGATTCGTGGCATTGTAGTTCGGACGGTGGTGCGGTTCAATCTCAATGATATCGCAGCGCGTGCGCGTTTCAAGGTAGTCGTAGAGGCGTGGCACCTGGTCTGGTTCGAGAATGACTTTAAGACCAGCAACGTCGTTGATCGGTGAAGCCGTGATCCTGGGAAACTTGATACCGTCCCGCAGATCTTCAATGATCTTGCTTTCGGCATGTTCGAATTCTTTGATCATGTCTTGTTCACTTGTGACGAGTTGACTGCGTTCGATGCCCATTGTTTGTGCACGGCGATTAGCATAGTCCTCAGCGCGTTGTTTAATGGCGCTAAAAATCATGTCGATAATGCGACGCGCACATTTTTCAGCAAGACGGCGCGCACGTTTGATACGCTGAGAGCCAACCATACGGTGGTTCGCTCCGTTGCCCGAAAAATAGAGTTTTCCGTGGATGGGCGTTTCTAGGTAGTACAATTCACGGTGCGCCAGATAGTTGCGAACGAGTTCGTCGATGCGTTCGTCGTGGTAGTGGGGATAACTGACGAGAGCGTCTTTGAGATCAGCCTTCGTGCTGATCGGCACTTCGACAGCTTGCGCACCAGAAAGCGCCGAAAACAGTTGTTTAGACCACAACCCGAGATAGCGGTTAACGTAAAGGTTGTTAAAGTGGATGAGTTTGGTAACGCGTTCGGGATCGTCTGGAAGAACCTGGCCGTGAAGCCAACGCCAAAATAAGTCTTCCAATTCACTGCGGTGAATATAATTACCAATTGTGATCATTTAATGCTCCGAAAGCCATTCACGAAAAAACAACCACGGATTGGCTAGCCTTGAGCCAACGGCTTTCCATGATTGAAGGGCTCGGGGCGCCTCCGGGGTATGAGGAGACGCCGCTTTTCTCTAACATTATATAAGAAAACGAGCTTGAAAACTAAAGGATAATGTTAGGAATGAGCGATACGTTGTGACGCGGTGCTCGCGGGCACCGCGTAAAGATAGGGGTAAGTGAAGTGGAATTTAGAGTGTTGTAACGCGGCCAACAAATAAAAGTGTTCCCGTTGAACGTTCGATGATTCCATAGAGGAACGGATGATCTACGTTGATCGTCATCGATTTTAATCTGGGCGGAGCCATGCGTAGCTGCATGACGACACCTGTTGCTGCGGCAGCTTCGGCACCCTCTTCAGATACTTCTAAGAAGGCCTTTTGGACAACTTCGCTGATGCGTACGTCGGCATCAGTCATTGACGAAAAATCTGCTTCGCCGAAAGCTTTTTTCATGCCAAGGTTTTTTAAAATGTCAGTCAGCATCGTCGTTGTGTCAATGCGGAATTTCGGCATCGAAAGGGCGACATCAAACGGAGCAAATTGGTTAAGGATCTCGCGGATTGACGCAGCTGATAGATTTGATTCAACATTTGCCAGTGCTTCAGCTCTTGATTCTTTGGGCAAAATAACCATGAACGAATAGTTAGCATTTTTAAAGTCCATGGTGAATGCCGTGTAATGGTCGTTTTCGAAGGCAAAATGTTGTGCCGTGTGGTGCATCATGTCGACTTGAGTTGTGCCGTCGAGTCCATAAAAGTCGGCTTTTTGAGTGTTTTGTGCTTTAAAAGCCTTGTCCCATGGGGCTTTGAAGTACACAGCATTGGTGAGTACAGTGCTTGTAAGCGAAGTGATCGAACCAGGAGCAAGCAGGTTTTGGATGCGGTTTTGGGTTGATTTGGCGATATCATCGTTGATTGTCGTACGTGCTTTTTCGGGGTCAGCAGCGAAATCCAACGTTGTGGGCTCTATGCCGTAATTTGCTTTAATGCTCGTTTGGTAAGCATCTTTAAGGTTAATTTTTGTCCAGATACGGTAATCGATGCTGAGTTCGATTTTGTCAGTATTTTCGAGCATGGCTTGTTCGAGCAGGGAACCGGCCTCACTCAGATTTTTGGCGTCAGGCAAGCTGAGGGCTGTACGCATTTCGGAGGCTGTATCGCCACAAGCACCGTCAAGCGTCATACCGAGTACGCGTTCGGCCGAGTACGGCGAAACGACGGCTGTACCTTTTTGTGCAGCGAGTAGTTTAAGGCCAAAAGTGTTGTTGGCGTCAGCCCAGGTATCAGCATCAATTTCAACGGTAGAGGGATTTTGGCAGGTTTTGGTTTGGGGGGCACTGTCAGCTTCGGCGATTGGTGCGGAAGCTTCGGGATTGGGTGTTTCTGGTGTTGGTTGGGGTTTTGAGCATCCCATCATGCCCACAGCTGTGATCATACTTGCCATGACGAATGTTTTTTTCATGTTAACGTGCTCTTTTGCGAAATGTTTAGAAATAGAAAGCAGCAGTTAATGCTGCAACGGACTCCTTTCTAGCGTAGCAAAGTCATTTTTCAAAGTTCTAAAACGATTCATTGGGTGGATTGTTTAAGGTAGCTGGTAACGAAGTTTAATTGTTCAACCATTGTCAGTGACCGAATAGCGAGAAGCCGGCCGTATTCGCGTAAGCGAATAGGCTGGCAGCGAAGCCGTATTGGCCGCAGGGCAATAGGCGAAGCAAAAAATGCAACAAAGTTTCGACTTGAAGATAGGCAAGTACAACAAAAAAACGAGCAAATATATGAAATATAATGATTTTGAAAGAAAAAATTCGATGTAACGCGTTTATTCCCATATTGTGATATTTGATTAGATGCGGTAACATACAAGAGTATGTTTGGTTCAAAAAAGGAGTTTTGAATCAATAGTTTTTCGAAGTCAGATGAGATATGAGATATGAGATATGAGATATGAGATATGAGTCTCCTCATCATTTATCAGGAGTTTGATATGTTTAAAAAAAGTTTGATGGTGTTGATGGCAGCAGGTTTACTCGCCACGGGCGTGAGCTGCAGCAAGTCACAGGAAGCGCTTGAAGCGGGTAAAGTCGTGAGCAGCGTAAAGGATGTGAACTCCTTGCTCGCTTATGTTCCGGACGATGCTACGGCTGTCTTTTCAGTCACTGGAGATGAAGAACTTCAGAAGATCTATACCAAGCGAATGAACGACGCCAAAGCAGCTATTGCTGATATGTTCGAGGTAAAACTCGACGATGCGGATACTCTTGAACAGACCAAGCTGATTTACGCTACAGTGAATGCGGCATTAGATCATATTGATGATATCGCAGCGCTAAAAGATGGAAAAGGCTTGGCTGATATTAAAGAGAAAGTTAATTACGAAGCCAAGACTGCTCCGAAAGACTGGGAGCTTAACGATGAAACGATGCTGAAGTTTAGCAAAGACATTGCAGCTAAGATTGGTCTTGGAACAGAGCCTGAAGCTGTCGGATTCTTGAAAAACAAGGACGTTGTCTTCATCATCAAAACGAAGGATTCCAAAAAATTTATTTCGTTCCTAAAAGCAGTCGTAGCCTATAGTAAGATTGATTTCTCCTATTTTATGCCGGATATCACTGAAAAGTCTGTGACAGAAGATGCGCTTTCTTACGAAACTAAGATTGGAGATACAAAGATTCGTATTGAAGTCAAGGCTGATGGCAAACGTGTAACGATTCTTGGCTCATGGGATAAATCGTCCCAAATTGACCAATACCTCGAAAAAGCTGATAATCAGTTACAATCTGACAAACTTGGTGGCCTCACGAAGGATACGGCAGGTTTCACTTATATCAATATCGCGAAACTCTATGATACGATCAATGAAATGGATGGCAGTCGTGAGGATAAAGCTTGTTCACACTCCCTCCACGGTTTAATGACCAAGATTCCGTCTGTAACGTTTTCTGCACGTACTTCAGAAAAGATGTTCGGTTTCAAAGCTTTCGTGAATGTTTCTGATCCTGATTTGATCAAAGGCATTAATGCTTTGTCGGCCGAAAAAATCCCTACGATTATTAGCAAAACGGACTTGGGCTCTGCTATAGTCAATTTGAATGTATCTTCGACGATCGAACTTGCTAAGAAGGTCATTCCTGAGTTGCTTGTTGTCGCTGATACTTGCCATGTACGCTCTGTTAAGAGAAAGCTCGAAGGGATTTCCGATATGGTCGATAGCGAAGAAACAGTTTCGGTAGTTGGTGGTTGGACTTCAGTCTCCTTTGCTCTGAGAGATCTTTCTAATGATATTAAAAAAATGAAAATGAATTTTGCGCTTAGCGCTACGGGTGATAATCTCGTCGTGAAAGCTACCAAGATTGCGTCAAAGCTCAGCCCTGATCTTGCCAACAAAATTAAAAATGGCATCATTGAAGATATCGAACTTCCGAACGATATGACAGTCAACGCTTCGCTTTCTGATACGGAGTTTGTTGCTGTGACAAGTGAAGCCGACATCAATAAAGAAGCTTCGCTTAAGAATTCTGAGGCCAATGGCATCTTCAGAATCGTAGCGACCGATGCGATGTATACCAAATTCATGGAAAATACGCGCAAATCGAGAATGGAAAGCTACGAGTGGAGCGTTAAATGGGATGTCCAGCGTGATGTCTCTGAAGCAAATGCCGAACTGATAAGCCAGGGCAAGGGAATGACTGATGAAGAGAAAGAGGCTAAAATCAAGGCTGAAGTTGACAGACGTGTAGCCGAAAAATTCCCCGAAGGCAAAGAAGAGCATCTCCCCATGGGCATCACCAATGCCGTGTTTAAAGTTGACAGCAATGCCAATGGTGTTTCGGCTGAATTCCTTGTTTTCTTGAAGTAATACCAATTGATTGACTAGCCGCATGTACCCTATGGTGCTGCAGCTAGCTTTGCTATTGGCTCCAAAGCCAATAGCAAAGTTTTTATTTGACGATGCGTGCAGTCGAACCGCATTGGCCTTTTGCGTTGATCAGCATAAACGAAGCTTTTATTTTTTTTCAGCTTTCGATTTATTGAATGTATCGTCGCTTTCGTTTGCTTTTTAGATTGGCCTTTGTCTTAAATATTAGCTAGGCGTCTGCTTGAATTGCTAATTTGTAAGCGGGTTGCGGCTTGAGTTTAGAATGGTATTAATTGTGTTTTCATCAATGCCAGCGTTACGCATAGCCTGAATAATTTGCTCTCTCCCTTCTTCTCTTCCTTCAAGTATTCCTTCTTCTCTCCCTTCAAGTCTCCCTTCAAGTCTTCCTTCTTCTCTGGCATTAGATAAAGCAGACTGTTCATCCATGATGGCTTTTTCGCGCATGCGAGCCCATTCACGTAATTTTGTATCTTTGCTAAGATCAAAGACGACTTTAACGGCTTTGTTGAA